>DATAVF010000166.1:0-47989 GCA_036267835.1 Caulobacteraceae bacterium
CCTCACATCCTCGTTCCGTTGCAGCACGCCGTAGAAGCGGTCGAGCGAGCCCCGGGCCTGGTCGACCAGCTCGTCGCTCCACTGCAGCGGCTGGCGGTAGTGGGCCGAGAGCAGCGCCCAGCGGATCGCCTCGCCGCGCACCCGGGTGACGAGATCGTGCACCAGGACCACGTTGCCGAGGCTCTTCGACATCTTCTCGGCGCCGAAGTTCAGGAAGCCGTTGTGCAGCCAGTAGTTGGCGTAGCTCTCGGCGTGATCGGCGCAGAGGCCCTGCGCCATCTCGTTCTCGTGGTGCGGGAAGATCAGGTCGTTGCCGCCGCCGTGGATGTCGATCGGCAGGCCGAGGTTCTGCTCGATCATTGCCGAGCACTCGATGTGCCAGCCGGGCCGCCCCGGGCCAAACGGGCTCGACCACTCCGGCTCGCCGGGCTTCGACGGCTTCCAGAGCACGAAGTCGGCCGGGTTCTGCTTGTAGGGCGCCACGTCGACGCGGGCGCCGGCGATCATGTCGTCGAGCGAGCGGCCGGAGAGCTTGCCGTAGTCGGCATAGGCCGCGGTGTTGAAGAGCACGTGGCCGTCGGCCGCGTAGGCCGCATTGTTGCGCACCAGCCGGCCGATCATCGCGACGATGGCGTCCATCGTGCCGGTGGCGTGCGGCTCGAAGGTGGGCCTGATCGCGCCCAGCGCGTCCGTGTCGGCGTGGTAGGCGTCGAGATAGCGACCCGAAATCACGCTGATCGGCACGCCCTCGTCGGCGGCCTTGGCGTTGATGCGGTCGTCCACGTCGGTGATGTTGGCCGCGTAGAGCACGTGATCGTCGCCATAGAGGCGGCGCAGCAGGCGGAACAGCACGTCGAACACCACCACCGGGCGGAAGTTGCCGATGTGGGCGTAGTTGTAGACCGTCGGCCCGCAGACATACATCGTCACCCGCTCAGGGTTGAGCGGGACGAAGCCGCGCTTCTCTCGGGTGAGGGTGTCGTAGAGGCGGAGGGTCATTTGTGACGTTGAGTTACCGTTGCCCGGGGGCGGGATCGGCCCATATACAGTTTGGACGGTCCTGAAACCACCGGCGCCTGCGGGCGCGGCGGGACCTGGTGAAAGGGTGGCACGCGTCATTTCCGGAGCCCTCGCTCCGGCGCAACTCGGCCCTGGAAAGACTCTCATCCCCAGCATGGACGCCCTGTCTCGCGACCGAGCCTCTTTTGGCGACGCATTTGATCTTGCCCCTGCCCAGCGCCCGACCCGCGAAGCAGCCATGGCCGCGGTGCGCACCCTGATCGCCTGGACCGGCGACGATCCGGACCGCGAGGGGGTGCTCGATACGCCGCGCCGCGTGGTCGACGCCTACGATGAGTGGTTCTCCGGCTATGCCGGCGATCCGGCCGAGGAGCTCAGCCGCACCTTCCAGGACGTGCAGGGCTACGACGATATCGTGATGCTGCGCGACATCGAGGTGGAGAGCCACTGCGAGCACCACATGGCGCCCTTTCTGGGCAAGGCCTGCGTCGCCTACATGCCGGTGGGCAAGGTGGTCGGGCTCTCCAAGCTGGCGCGGGTGGTGGAGATCTACGCGCGCCGCCTGCAGACCCAGGAAGCCCTGACCCAGCAGGTCGCCGACGCCATCGCCGACATCCTGGATCCGGCCGGCGTCGCCGTGCTGGTCGACGCCGAGCACCAGTGCATGACCACCCGCGGCGTCCACCACCGCCAGGTCTCGACCATCACCACCCAGTTCACCGGCGTCTTCCGCACCGACAAGGACCTGCAGAAGCGCTTCCTGGACTTCTGCCGGAGGTAGAAGCGCCGCAGGCGCTATGGAACACATATGGACGCCCTCTTCCCCACCGCCCCGGATCACGCCGCCCTTGAGCACGGCCCCGTGCTGGCCCCGTCCTTCAATGCCGACGGCCTCGTCGCGGCGATCCTGCAGCATGCCGAGACCGGCGAGGTGCTGATGCTGGGCTGGATGAACGCCGAGGCGCTGCGGCGCACGCTCGAGAGCGGGCAGATCTGGTTCTTCAGCCGCGCGCGCCAGACCTTGTGGCTGAAGGGCGAGACCAGCGGGCAGATCCAGCAGGTGGTCGAGCTGCGCATCGACTGCGACCAGGACGCCATCCTGGCCCGGGTGCTGCCGCAGGGCGACGGCGGTGTCTGCCACACCGGCGCGCGGGCCTGCTTCTACCGGGTGATCGAGGAGGGCCAGCTGGTGCAGCGGCCATGAACCTGGAGACCGCGCTCCTCGCCTACCTCGCGGCGGCGGCCCTGCTGACCATCACCCCCGGCCTGGACACCGCCATGGTGCTGCGCGCGGCGGCGGTCGAAGGGCCGCGGCGGGCGGGGCTTGCGGCGCTGGGGATCATCGCCGGGTGCCTGGTCTGGGGCGCGGCGGTGGCGCTGGGCCTGGGCGTGCTGCTGGTCGCCTCGCACGCCGCCTACGTGGCGCTGAAATGGGCCGGCGCGCTCTATCTCGGCTGGCTGGGGATCAACCTGCTGCTGCGGCCGCGCTCGAAGTTCGAGCTGGAGGCGCCCGCCACGCGGCAGGGCAACATCTTCCTGCGCGGCCTGCTCACCAACCTGCTCAATCCCAAGGTCGGCGTCTTCTACATCTCCTTCCTGCCGCAGTTCGTGCCGGCCGGCATGCCTGCTGCGCCCTTCATGTTCGGGCTGGCGGCGATCCATGGGCTGCTGGGCATCGTCTGGTTCGCCATCCTGATCGGGGCGACGACGCCCTTGAGGCGCTGGCTGCAGCGTCAGGCGGTGGTGAGGTGGCTGGACCGGGTGACGGGCGTCGTCTTCCTTGGGTTCGGCCTGAGGCTGGCGCTTGACCGGCGCTGAGGTGGAAGACGACGAGCTGGTTCCCGCCGGCGACCTGCTTGAGGTGGAGCTGACCGCCGACGCCGCGCCGCGCCTCGACCGCGCCCTGGCCGACGCCGCGCCGGAGCTGTCGCGGGCCCGCATCCAGGCGCTACTCGCAGAGGGCGCGATCACCCGCGACGGCGAGGTCGTCTCCGACGCCTCGGCCAGGCCCGCGCCCGGCCTCTACCACATCGCCGTGCCGCCGCCGACGCCGGCGATCCCCGAGCCCGAAGCGATCCCGCTGACGGTGCTCTACGAAGACGCGCACCTGATCGTCATCGACAAGCCCGCTGGCATGGCCGCCCACCCCGCGCCCGGCAGCGAGACCGGCACCCTCGTCAACGCCCTCCTGGCCCACTGCGGCGCAAGCCTCTCCGGCATCGGCGGGGTGGCGCGGCCGGGCATCGTGCACAGGCTCGACAAGGATACGTCCGGGGTCATGGTCGCCGCCAAGACCGACGCGGCGCACCGGGGCCTGGCCGCCCTCTTCGAGCGCCACGACATCGCGCGCGTCTACCACGCCCTCACCCGCGGCGCCCCGCGCCACGGCCGGGGCTCAGTCACCACCCAGATCGCCCGCTCGCACCGCGACCGCAAGAAGATGGCCGTCGTCCGCCAGGGTGGCCGCGAAGCCATCACCCACTACGAGACCCTGGCCCTCTACGGCCCGCAAGAGCGCCCGCTCGCCGCCCGCATCGCCTGTCGGCTGGAGACGGGCCGCACCCACCAGATCCGCGTGCACATGGCCCACCTCGGCGCGCCCTGCCTCGGCGATCCGCTCTACGGCTCCGGCTCGCCGGCCCCCGCGGTGAAGGCCGCCATGACCAGCGCCGGCCTGCAGCGCCAGGCCCTGCACGCCGCCGTGCTCGGCTTCGTCCACCCGATCACCGGTGAGAAATTGCACTTCCGCGGTGATCCGCCGGACGACCTTGCGCGTATGATGCAGGAGCTAGAGCTAATCTGAGCGCGCCCTCAGGAGTTCTGCTGACACCACCTGTCTTAAACTGGGCGCAACGAACGCCTATCTAACCAGTTGTCGGGGTGGGTGAGCACGCGTGTGTCCACCGCTCCCAAGGGGAAATAACGTCACTATGGCTGCATCCGCCGCCCTGTCTGTCATGTCGCCCGATGGCGGGCT
The DNA here is from genome assembly GCA_036267835.1 of Caulobacteraceae bacterium. Classification (GTDB taxonomy): domain Bacteria; phylum Pseudomonadota; class Alphaproteobacteria; order Caulobacterales; family Caulobacteraceae; genus Acaudatibacter. Next base: position 3,998 of record DATAVF010000166.1, read on the forward strand.
CTCCCGCTATCTGTCTGAAATCCGCAAGTTCCCGATGCTCGCGAAGGAAGAGGAATTCATGCTCGCCAAGCGTTGGCGCGAGCACGAGGACCTGTCGTCCGCCCGCCGTCTGGTGAACAGCCACCTGCGCCTCGTGGCCAAGATCGCCATGGGCTACCGCGGCTATGGCCTGCCCATCGAAGAGGTAATCTCCGAAGGCAACGTCGGCCTGATGCAGGCGGTGAAGAAGTTCGAGCCCGACAAGGGCTTCCGCCTGGCCACCTACGCCATGTGGTGGATCCGCGCCTCGATCCAGGAATACATCCTGCGCTCGTGGTCGATGGTGAAGATGGGCACGACCGCCGCCCAGAAGAAGCTGTTCTTCAACCTGCGGAAGGTGAAGAGCCAGATCTCGGCGCTGGAAGAGGGCGACATGCACCCCGACCAGGTGCGCCTGATCGCCACCAAGCTGGGCGTGCTCGACGAGGAAGTGATCTCGATGAACCGGCGCCTTTCCGGCCCGGACGCCTCACTGAACGCGCCGCTGCGCGCCGACAGCGAGAACGAGTGGCAGGACTGGCTGGAGGACAAGGACGCCGTCAGCCAGGAAACCCAGCTCGCCGAGAGCGAAGAGCGCTCGATCCGCATGAGCCTGCTGCAGGAAGCGATGACCGAACTCACCGACCGCGAGCGTCACATCCTGACGCAGCGCCGGCTGCAGGACGATCCGACCACCCTCGAGGAACTCGCCGGCCAGTACGGCGTCAGCCGCGAACGGGTGCGCCAGATCGAAGTGCGGGCGTTCGAAAAGCTGCAGAAGGCGATGCGCGCGGCCGCCCACGACCGCAACCTCGTCGACGCTTAAGCGCTCAGCGCGACCTTCCCCACGAAGGGGAGGGTCGCGTATGAGACCGTCATGGCGATTGGCGTATTCGATACCGGCGTCGGCGGGCTCACGGTGCTGCATGCCCTGACCCGTCGGCTGCCCCGGGCCGACATCATCTACCTCGCCGACCAGGCGAACACCCCATACGGCGGGCGGCCCGGCGAGGAGATCGTCGCGCTGACCCGGGCCGCCTGCGAGCGGCTGTTCGACCAGGGCTGCGACCTCGTCATCCTGGCCTGCAACACCGCCGCGGCGGTGGCGCTGCGACGCCTGCAGCAGACCTGGCTGCCCGACTATCGCGGCGCGCTGGGCCGGCCGGTCAATGTGCTGGGCCTGATCGTGCCGACCATCGAGGCGGCCACCGGCGTCTCCTGGAACGAGGCTTTGGCCGAGCGTGACGACAAGCTGGAGAAGCTCGACATTCTGGGCATCTTCTCCACGCCCGCCACAGCGGGCAGCCGTGTCTATGAGATCGAAATCGCCAAGCGCAGCGACGCGGTCGCCGTCTTCTCCGAGCCCTGCCCGACCCTGGCGCGGCAGATCGAGGCCGGCGAGGCCGACGACGCGCTGCGCCCGGTGGTCGCCGCCCACGTCGCGGCCCTGACCCGCCGCATCGGCCGCCCGCCGGACCGCGCCATCCTCGGCTGCACTCACTACGAGATCATCGCCGACCTCTTCCGCGCCGCCCTGCCGCCCGGCACGCCGCTGATCCACCAGCCCGGCGCCACCGCCGACGCCATCGAGCGCTACCTCGCGCGCCACCTCGAATACGTCACCGGCGGCGCGGGCGAACGCCGCTTCCTCACCACCGGCGCGCCAGGCGCCCAGAACGGCCTCGCCGAGCGCTTCTGGGGCGAGCCACTGCGCTTCGAAAGCGCTTGATCGATCGCTCCCGCAGCGCTGCTATGAGCGATCGACGGCGGGGAGCGGCTTCATGCGGAACTTCGGACTGGTCGGCGGGCTGGCGGCGGCGGTGCTGGCCGCGGCGGGCGGCGCGCGGGCGGCGGTCGTGGATGCTCAGCCGTACGGGTTCCAGATCGAGGAAAGCGTAGAAATCAACGCGCCCGCCGCGAAGGTGTGGACCGCGCTTGGGCATATCGGCGCCTGGTGGAGCCCCGTGCACACCTGGTCGAAGAACGCCGCGAACCTTTCGCTCGACCTCAAGCTTGGCGGCTGCTTCTGCGAGGTGCTGCCGCGCGGCGGCGGCGTGCGCCACATGAGCGTCGTCTACCTCGCGCCCGGCGAAAGCGCCGTGCTCGAGGGCGCGATGGGCCCCTTGATGTACAGCGGCGTCACCAGCCGCGTGGTCTGGGTGCTGACCGAGAAGGACGGCAAGACCACCCTCACCCAGACCAATTACGTCGGTGGCTACTTCAAGGGCGGCCTTGCCGACCTTGCGCCGGTCGTGGACCGGGTGCTGGGCGAGCAGATCACCCGGCTGAAGGGCTACGTCGAGACCGGCAAGCCGCCGGCCTGATCAGGCGGCGGTGCGGCGGCCGGACGGGGCTTCGGCCGGCAGGTAGACCAGCAGCGGGCGGGCCAGGGGCTCGATCTCGCCAAGCCGCAGGGTCAGCGGCTCCTTGGTGAAGAGCTTCTGGCCGAGCGCCACGGCGGCGGCGCGCAGCTGCAGGTCCGACTTGGCGGCGTCGGAATCGCGCAGCTCGTCGGCCTGGGCCCGCATGGCGCGCAGCGCCTGGCGAGGGTCGACTTCGATGGCGCTCAGCGCCGACTTCAGGATCTTCAGCGCCTGCACGACGCGGGCCTGGTCGGCGGTCACCGCGTGGTCGACGCGCCGCTTCATTGGCCCGGAATAGTCGCCCGAATTGAACCGCCGCCGGTCGGGGCCGACATAGCCGATGCCCTCGACCCAGTCGCGCGGCCGCATCGCCACCGCTTCCAGCCGGCGCATCAGGTCCTTGATGGTGAAGGGCTTGCGCAGGAACTCGTGCACGCCGGCGTCGCGGGCGCCGATGATCACGGCGGCGGTCGCCTCGGCGCTGAACATGATCACCGGCGCGCGCCGGCAGGAGAGCTCGCTGCGACGCAGGATGCGGGTGAAGGCCGCGCCGTTGAGGCCGTGGCCGTGCTCGACGAAGACGATGTGCGGCTCGGCGCCCTGCGCCACCACCAGCGCCCGCTCATCGTCGGGCGCGGTCCAGATCTGGCAATGGCAGATGTCGCGCAGAAGGTCGGACAGCAGCTTGGCCGACGCCGGCAGCGGATCCACGATCAGGACGCGCTGCATCAGCGCACAGATGCGCTGATGGGTTCTGGCGTCCGCCGTGAACACCAAATCACCTCCCTCGTCGAACCCCCCAAGTAAGGCTTCGGATGGTAAACAACGGCTTGACGCCGGGAGGCCTTCGTTAAGTCGTCAGTCCTGGAACGGGTCGCGCATGACGATCATGTCGTCGCGCTGCGGGCTGGTGCCCAGCAAGGCGACCGGCGCGCCGATCAGTTCCTCGATGCGGCGTACGTACTTCACCGCTTCGGCCGGCAGGTCGCGGAAGCTGCGAGCGCCGCGGGTCGAGCCGCTCCAGCCCTCGATCTCCTCGTAGATGGGCGTGAGGCCGGCCTGCGCCTTCAGGCCCGATGGCAGGTGGTCGAGGCGCGTGTCGCCGGCCTGATAACCGACGCAGATTTTCAGCATCGGCAGGCCATCGAGCACATCGAGCTTGGTCAGCGCGATGCCGTCGATGCCATTGATCGCCACCGACTGGCGGGCCAGCACCGAATCGAACCAGCCGCAGCGGCGCGGCCGGCCGGTGACCACGCCGACCTCCTGGCCCACTTCGCTCAGGTGCTTGCCGACCGCATCGAAGAGCTCGGTCGGGAACGGCCCTTCGCCGACCCGCGTCGTGTAGGCTTTCAGGATGCCCAGCACATAGCCCGCGCCCTTCGGCCCCAGCCCGGAGCCGGCCGCGGCCTGCCCGGCCACGGTGTTGGACGAGGTCACATAGGGATAGGTGCCATGATCAACATCGAGCAGCGCGCCTTGGGCGCCCTCGAACAGCACGCGCTTGCCGCCCTTCACCGCCTCGTCGAGCAGCCGCCAGGCCGGCTGCGCGTAGGGCAGCACCTTGGGCGCGATCTCCTCCAGGGAGGCCAGGATGTCCTCCGCTCGCACCTCCGGCAGGCCGAGGCCGCGGCGCAGCGGCGCGTGGTGAGCCAGCATGCGGTCGATCTTGGCTTCCATCGCCTCGCGGTCGGCGAGGTCGGCGACGCGGATCGCGCGGCGGCCGACCTTGTCCTCGTAGGCCGGGCCGATGCCGCGGCCGGTGGTGCCAATTTTGTTCACCGCTTCGGCCTCGCGGGCGATGTCGAGGTCGCGGTGCAGCGGCAGGATCAGGGCGGCGTTGTCGGCCAGCACCAGCATCTGCGGCGTGATCGCCACGCCCTGGCCGCGCACCCGCTCGATCTCGCCGATCAGGTGCCAGGGATCGACCACCACGCCGTTGCCGATCACCGACAGCTTGCCCTGCACCACCCCCGACGGCAGCAGCGAGAGCTTGTAGACCTGGTTGCCGACCACCAGCGTGTGCCCGGCGTTGTGCCCGCCCTGGAAGCGCACCACCACGTCGGCGCGGGCCGACAGCCAGTCGACCAGCTTGCCCTTGCCCTCGTCGCCCCACTGGGCGCCGACCACCGTCACATTACCCATGAGATGCGATCCTCCACCCCGCCGGGTGAACCCAACCGCCCTTCGACAGGGACTCGGCGGCAGGTTTGATCGCGATAGGCGCTCGGGCTCGACCGAGGGCGCGGGGCGTGTAGACCGGTCAGGATGGGGGCGTCAAGTCTGGGCTGCGATCCCCCGTGCCCCCCACTCCGTCATCGCCGGCCGCAGTGCCGGCGACCCATGACCACGATTTGCGCCATGGCCGTGCCAGAGCACGGCCACCCAAACCACGGTGCTCATGGGTAGCCGGGACTTACGCCCGGCTATGACGGAAATAGGGGAATCTGGGCCAGTTGGTTCGCGCCGACCTAAGCCGCCGCTTCCTGGTATTCCGGGTTGCGGCGGTAGAGCCCGGCGCGCCCCACGACAGGCTGGAACGTCTCCCCCAGCCCGGCGAGGGTTTCCTTGGCGCCCAGCACCAGGAAGCCGTCCGGGGGGACCACGCAGGTCAGGTCTTCGAGCACCTTGCGCTGGGCGTCGTCGGTCATGTGGCCGAGTACGTAGCGGCAGAAGACGATGTCGAAGCGGCCGATCTGGCGCAGGCCGGCGATCAGGTTGATGCGGCGCCAGCGGACGCGGTCGCGCACATCGTTGCTTAGCTGCCACTGCTCGCCGTCCTTCTCGAAGTGGCGGGCGAGGAGGCGGATGGGCAGGCCGCGCTGCACCTCGAACTGGTTGAAGAGCCCGCTCTGGGCGCGCTCCAAAGCGAGGCGCGAGAGGTCGGAGGCGGCCAGCTCGATGCGCAGGCCCGGGTCGGCCTCGACGAGTTCGCCGACCAGCATGGAGAGCGAGAAGATCTCCTGGCCGGTGCCGCAGGCCGCGCTCCAGACCCGGAGCGGCGCCTTGCCGCGCGAGCGCAGCAGGTTCGGCACCATCTCGTCGCGGAAGTTCTGGAACGGCACGCGGTCGCGGAAGAAGGCGGTCTCGCCGCCGGCCATGGCCTCGACCACGGCCCAGATCAGCGGGTCTTCGCGCTTGGCGCGAACTGCCAGCAGCAGGTCGCCGATCGAGTCGTAACCCTCGCGGCGGGCCACGGGCCCGAGCCGGCTCTCGATCAGATAGCTCTTGTCCGGCGCCACACGCAGGCCGGCGCGGGCGCGGCAGAGCGAGACGACCTGGGCGATCTCTTCGGCGGTCACAGCCCGGCCTCGATCAGCTTGCCGGTGACGATGTCCCCGTCGAACGGCTTCATGATGTATTCGTTGGCGCCCGCATCCAGCGCCTCGCGGATATGGGCGAGGTCGTTCTCGACGGTGCAGAACACCACCACCGGCGCGTCGCCGCCGGGCTCGCCGCGCAGCTTGCGCAGGAATTCGATGCCGGTCATCACCGGCATGTTCCAGTCCAGCAGGATGGCGTCCGGCATGGCGGCGCGGCACCAGGCCAGGCCCTCGACGCCGTCGGCGGCCTCGGCCACCTCGTAGCCGATATCCTCAAGGATTCGCCGCGCCACCTTGCGGATCACCCGACTGTCATCGACGACCAGACAGGTTTTCATCGTCAGGCTGACGCTCCTTCGACGAACGAGCCGGCAACGGCCGACTCAAGGACGACGATCGAAGGCCTGTTGTCGCCCGCCCTTGGTTAAGGAGCAGTTTGGCGCGCCGCCGTGCGGCGAAATTTCACGCTGGCAGCACGGCCCGGAACCTGATGGTGTCGTCCACCACCTCGGCTTGCACCGTTCCGCCCGCCGCGGTGGCGATGGCGTGCACGTAATAGGCCTGCACCCAGCGGCCGCCGAGGCCGTCGCCGAGCGGCGCGCCGGAGAGCCCTTCGGCCACCTCGGCGTGCAGCCGCGCCTTGGGGCCGGTGGCGACGATCGAGATCACGTAGCCGCTCGAATCCTGGCTGGTCTCGACCCGCGCGACGCCGCCGAGCGGCAGGGCGCCGGCCGCCAGCTGGGCCAGGTTGACCAGGCTCTGCGCCGCCGCCTTGGGCAGCGAGGGCGTGGCCGAGGTCCACTCAAGGGTGGCGCGGACGTGGCCGTAGACACCGCGGGTCAGCCGCTCCAGCTCGTTGCAGTCGAAGCCCGCGACGCCGGCGGACGAGCCGAAGGCCACCCGCGCGAAGGCCAGCTGGTCGACGAGCTTGCGGGCGCTGGAGGCGATCAGGTCCATCGCTTCGTCGCGCATGTCCTTGGCCGTCGGGTCGTCGAGCAGGTCGAGACCGGAGACGATCGCGCCGGCCGGACTGATGAAGTCGTGGCAGAGCTTGGAGGCGAGCTTGGCCGCCAGCTCCTCAGGGCTGACGGGCTGATCGGCGGGCGGGAACGCGGGGTGGGGCTGGCTCATTGGCGCCGACCATCGGCTGATTTGTCGCTTTGGGAAACCGGTTCGGTGCGCCATAGAGCCGCGATGGGCGCCACACTTTCCGATCTCGGCGCGGACCTCGCCGACATTGCGGCCGAGGCCGCCGCACTCATCCTGCCACTGTGGAACACCGGAATCGAGGTCGTCGCCAAGGCGGACCAGAGCCCGGTGACCGAGGCAGATCGGCGCGGGGAGGAACTGATCCTGGAGGGCCTGTCGAAGCGCTTTCCCGGCATCGCCGTGATCTCCGAGGAGCACGCCAGCGAGTTCGGCACGCCGGACGCGATCGGCTCGCGCTTCTTCCTGGTCGATCCGGTGGACGGCACCAAGGCGTTCGTGCGCGGCGATCCGCACTTCACCGTCAACATCGCGCTGATCGAGAACGGCGTGCCGGTGGCGGGTGTCGTGGTCGCGCCGGCGAGTGGCGAACTCTGGCGCACCACCCCCGAGGGCGGGGTGCTGAAGCGGCATGGCGACGGGCCGATGGTCGCGATCCGGCCGCGGGTGTGGCCCGAGGGTGAGGCGCTGGCGCTGATCAGCCACACCATGAAGGTCGAGACCGCCGACGCACTGGCGGCCCAGTACGGTTTCCACCGCCGCGAGCCGATGGATTCGTCGATCAAGTTCTGCCGCATCGCCGAGGGGGCCGCCGACATCTACCCGCGCCACGGCACGACCATGGAGTGGGACACCGCCGCCGGCCACGCCATCCTGATCGCCGCCGGCGGCAAGGTGACCACGCCGGAGGGAACGCCGTTCCTCTACGGCAAGGCCAGCGAGGGCTTCAAGAACGGCTGGTTCGTGGCGCGGGGGCTGTAGGTCAGGTTCCTTCTCCCCTGCGAGGGCACGCAGGACGTTGACGCCAACAACGCGAACACGGGACGAGTGTGTCTTGGCCGGCTAGCGCGGAAGGCCGCGAGCGCGGTAGCCTATCAACCGTGAGCCGCACGTTCGACATGCAGGGCCGGATCGGCCGGGAGGAATACGCCCGATCCGCGATCAGCATGCAGCTAGGAGCCGGCGCGATTTCCATTGCCGTCTTCGCGGCGGCCAGCTTCGCTGCCTCCCTGCTCGGCGCGCCACTCTGGATCGTCTGGGTGATGCTTGCCGCGCTGGCGCTCGTGTACAGCGTCTTCGCGGCAGCCACGCTCACCTTGGCAGTTCGGCGGCTGCACGATCTCGGGGCGAGCGGGTGGTGGCTCGCATTGGGCTGCGGCGCGGGCTTCGCGGCCGTCCCCCTCTTGTTCATGGGAGTCGCCATGCGCTTCAGCCTTGGCGTGCCTCTCGGACTAGCGCTCGCCCTCGGCGGCTCGGCGCTTTCGTGGACCCTGCTGCGGCGCGGGGTCAGCCTGCCGCCAACCGCTATGGCGAGCCCCCGCTTGCCACGACCGCGCCAAATCCGCTCGTCGTGCACGCCACCCGCCGAGACCTGAGTGACGAACTTCGCGTTGCCAGGGCCGAGCTGGACAGCGTGAAGACCAAACTGCGATAGGCAGATGTGATCTTTGTATGACCTAAAGAGATGATTTCCCTCTACAAGTCGCGGAATGGCTGGTTCGTAACGCGAGGGCTGCCGCGCTCCCAGGGGAGAAGGATGTCTCGCTAGCGTCCGATCAGCGGCCCTATGGCGAGGTAGCCCCAGAAGCCGGCGGCGAAGGAGAGGGCGGCGATCCAGGCGAAGGGGCGCGCCACCACGAGGGGATCGTCAAAACGTTCGACGTCGCGCATGGGTCGTCTCCAGGCCAGCGACACAACGCGGCGAAAGGGGCGGAGTTGCGGCGGCGGCGCGGCGGTTTCAGGCCGCGACGGCCGCCCGGCGGCGCGGGTGGAAGAACAGCGCCTGGCCGATCGCCGCCTTCACCGTCTCCGGCTGGAACGGCTTGGTGATGAGGAAGGTCGGCTCGGGCCGCTCGCCGGTTAGCAGGCGCTCCGGGAAGGCGGTGATGAAGATCACCGGCGCGTCGTGCTCGGAGAGGATGTCCTTCACAGCATCGACGCCCGACGAGCCGTCGGCCAACTGGATGTCGGCGAGCACCAGGCCGGGAGCCTCGCGGCGCGCCGCATCCACGGCCTCGGTGCGGGTGGCGACGATGTCGGTAACCCGGTGGCCCAGTTCGCGCACCAGCGCCTCGATGTCGGCGGCGATCACCGGCTCGTCCTCGATGATCAGCACGTCGGTGGCCAGTTCGGCGTCGATCTCAGCCTGGGCGGTGGCGATCAGCTTTTCCACGCTCTGGAAGTCGACGCCCAGGATCTGGCCGGCTTCGGCGGGGGTGAAGCCCTCCAGCGCCGTCAGCAAGAAGGCCTGGCGCGAGCGCGGGGCGATGCGCATCAGCCGCTGCACCGGCTCGGCGGCGCCCGGCAGGGTCGGCTCGGGCGGCCGCGGCTCCAGCTTGGCGCCGGCGCTCTGCCAGATGACGTGGAAGACCTGATAGAGGGCGACGCGCGGCGAGGCCGAGGCCTCGAGCTCCACGTCGCCGGAGGCCAGCGCCTCCAGCGTGGCGCGCACGTAGTTGTCGCCGGTGGTCTGGTCGCCGGTGAGCGCGCGGGCGTAGCGGCGAACGTAGGGCAGGTGTGGCGCCAGGCGGGCAAGAAGGCTCAAGAACACCCCTCCGAGTAAGGTTGACGCGTCACGGACGCACGACCGGGGTCGCGCGTCCGGGCCGTCCGATCGGGCGGCGGCTTCCCCTGAAGCTTGGCAAACGCAATGCTCGCCAGTCGGTTCCGCCGTCGGCCCAACCTATTGACGATATAATACGGCCAAGGTTGGGTTCCATGGCGGAACTTCTTGCCAATGAACGCGTTTCGGTCGGAACTATCGGAATCGGGGGCGCGGCCGTAGGTTTGCGCCGTAGGATGATTGAACAACACCCCATGAAAAGGACGCGCTCGAAGTCGCCCAATCTGGACGAGGCGCGACTGCGGCAGCAGGCTATCGGCGTCAAGCTGCGGCAGATGTTCGACGATGTCGTCAACGAGCCGGTGCCGGACGAGTTCCTCCAGATTCTCCACCGGGCGGACCAGAAACGCTCGGGAGAAGGTTGATGGCGTCGGCGGCGCATCGGACCAAAGACCCAGCCAGCGAGCGTGACGTAGCCTTCCGGCGCGAACTCGTCGGGCTGATCCCCCACCTGCGCGCCTTCGCCCGCACCCTGTGCGGCGATCCGACCGCCGCCGACGACCTGGCGCAGGAAGCCATGCTGAAGGCCTGGGACGCCCGCGAAAGCTTCGAGATGGGCACCAACATGAAGGCCTGGACCTTCATGATCCTGCGCAACCAGTTCTATTCGGAAAAACGCCGCTCGTGGCGCCAGACCCAGCTCGACCAGGAGGCTGCCGAGCGCACCCTGGTGGCGGTCGACGACCCGGAAGCGCCGGTGGCGCTCGACGAGCTGCGCCAGGGCCTCGGCATGCTGCCGCTGGAACAGCGCGAGGCGCTGATCCTGGTGGGGGCCGGCGGCTTCGCCTACGAAGAGGCCGCCGCCATCTGCGAATGCGCGGTCGGCACGGTGAAGAGCCGCGTCAGCCGCGCCCGCCGCGCCCTGCAGGGCATACTCGAGAGCGGCTCCTATGATCGCGACGGAGCGTCCGCAGGCGAGGCGATGGCGTCGATCCTCGCCCATGCGGAGCGGCTGAGCAGCACGAAATGAGGCTGGCCGAATGAGACCGGGCTTCGCCGCCCGACCCATCTGGCCCCCCACCATCCGCCTGCGGCTCGGGGCGGCGTTGGCGCTGGCGCTCGCCCCGGTGCTGGTGCTGGGCATGCTGGAAGCGGGCCTCGCCTTCCAGCGCGAAGCGCAGATCGAGCGCACCAACCTGACCGCCGCGGCCGAGCGCAGCGCCGGCCTGGCGCGCGCCCGCATCGAGTCGGCGCAGGTGCTGCTGCAGACGCTGGCGCCCGGCCTGGTCGGCTTCCAGTGCGCGTCGCGCCTGTCGGACGTGGCCGCGCGGCTGAAGGGCTACGAGAACCTGATCCGCTTCGATGCGGACGGCCGCTTCGTCTGCGCCGCGGCCGGCGCGCCGGCCGACCCGCAGCGTTCGACCCGGCCCTGGTTCGTCGCCCTGGCGAACGGCGCGCCGATGGTCTTCGCCAGCAATCCGGGCGTGGTCTACGCCAGCGATCCGTCGCTGCTCGCCGCGGTCCGCGCCGAGGACGCGCAGGGTCACTTCGACGGCGCCCTGACCGCGGTGATGAGCCTGGCCAGCCTCAGGCCCGACGTGTCCGACCCGTCGCTTCCGCCGGGCGCCGAAGTCGCGCTCAGCGACGCCGGCGGCCACTGGCTCTCGTCCACCGATTTCGCCCGCTTCCCGCAGACCCCATCGGTCGTCCTGGGCGGCGCGCCGTCGGAGCTGTGGCTGCAGACCGACCGGCAAGGCGAGTCGCGGCTCTATGCGGCGGCCCCGCTGGTCGGCAAGGACGTGTTCGTGGTCATCTCCGCGCCGACCCAGGGCCTGATCTCCTGGGCCTGGCTGAACCCGGTCACCTCGCTGGCCCTGCCGCTCTTGGCCTTCCTGCTGGCGCTGATCGCGGTGTGGATCGTGGCCGAGCGCGGGGTGGTGCGCTGGATCGCCTATCTGCAGCGCATCGCCGCCATCTACGCCCGCGGCCGCTTCAGCGTACACCCGCTGCAGGCCGAGCGCGCCCCGCCGGAGTTCCGCGACCTCGCCGACACGCTGGACGCCATGGCCGCGACCATTGTCGCCCGCGACGCCGCCCTGAAGGAGCACCTGGCGCAGAAGGACGCCATGCTGCTGGAGATCCACCACCGGGTGAAGAACAACCTGCAGATCATCTCGTCGCTGCTCAACATGCAGCAGCGGGCGCTGACCGACCCGGCGGCGCGCGAGGCGATCTCCGACACCCGCCAGCGCATCACCGCGCTGGCCCTGATCTACCGCGCCCTCTACCAGAGCCCGGACCTGCGCCGCGTCGACCTGCGCGAGTTCCTGGAGGAACTGGTCGGCCAGTTGGTGACCGGCGACGGCGGCCAGCGGCTGGCGCGCACCGAGCTGGCCTGCGATCCGCTGGTCATCGATCCGGACCGCCTGGCGCCCATCGGCCTCTTTGCCGTCGAAGCGATCAGCAATGCCTGCAAGCATGGGCTGGAGGAGGGCGGCGAGCTCAACATCGCCTTCCGGGTGCAGGACGATCGCGGCGAGCTGACCGTGGTCGACAGCGGCCGCAAAGGTCGCACGCCCAAGCTGGGCGCCGGCGTCGGGCGCACGCTGATGACTGCCTACGCCCGCCAGCTCCACGGCGAGGCGGTGTTCGACGCCAACCCCGGCGGCGGCCTGACGGCCCGGCTCTGCTTCCCGATCCCCGCCGAGGTCGCCGGCACGCAGGAAAACCCCGAGCGGATCAGGGCATTGAGTCCCGAAGCAGTTCGTTGATCGAGGTCTTCGAGCGGGTCTGGGCGTCGGCGGTCTTCATGATGACGGCGCAGTTGATCGAGAGGCCGTTGTCGTGGGCGTCCTGCTTGCTGCCGGCCATCACCACCGAATAGGCCGGCACCTCGCCGCGGAACACCTGGCCGGTCTTGCGGTCGATGATCGGCGTGGTGGAAGTGATGTAGACCCCCATCGAGATGACGGCCCCCTCGCGCACGATCACCCCCTCGGCGATTTCCGAGCGGGCGCCGATGAAGCAGTCGTCCTCGATGATGGTCGGCGTCGCCTGCAGCGGCTCCAGCACCCCGCCGATGCCGACGCCGCCCGAGAGGTGCACCCGCTTGCCGACCTGGGCGCAGGAGCCGACCGTGGTCCAGGTGTCGACCATCGTGCCCTCATCGACGTAAGCCCCGATGTTGACGAACGAAGGCATCAGCACCACGCCCCTTGCCACGTGGGCGCCGCGGCGCACCACCGAGCCCGGCACGGCGCGGAAGCCGGCGGCCTCGAACTGCGGCGCGTCCCAGCCCTCGAACTTGGACGGCGCCTTGTCCCACCACGGCCCGATGCCGCCGCCGCCCACGGCGCCGGCGCGCATCACCTCGTTGGGATTGAGGCGGAAGGCCAGCAGGATCGCCTGCTTGGCCCACTGATGGGTCACCCAGACGCCGTCGGCGCCGCGCTCGGCCGAGCGCAGCTTGCCACTATCCAGCAGCAGCAGGGTCTCTTCGACGGCGGTGCGCAGCGGCCCGTGCGTCGCGGGGCTGACCTCGGCGCGGGCTTCCCAGCCGGCCTCGATCTCGGTCTTCAGGTCGGAGACGGAAATGTCGCTCATGCGGGCTCCTTGACGATGGCGCCGGCGAGGAAGGCGGCGAGGTTGGGCGTGCGGTAGTCGACGTAGGCCGCGGTGTCAGCCCCGCCGTCCGCGCCGACCAGCACGGTGGTCATGCCAAGGGCGGCGGCGGGCTCGAGGTTCATCGCCCGGTCCTCGAAGAAGGCGGTGGCGGCCGGCTCGATGGCGTGCGCCGCGATCAGGCGGGTGAAGGCGAGGGCGCTGGGCTTCGGCTCGAACTCGGCGCTGGCGATATGGAAGACGCCGTCGAAGACGTCGCCGAGGCCCAGCCGCGCCAGCACGCGGCTGGTGTGGCCGTCGTCGGCGTTGGTGAAGATCAGCCGCCGCCCCGGCAGCCGGCGCAGCGCCGCGGTCAGCGCCTCATCCCGAGACAAGGCTTCCAGCGATACGTCGGCAAACATGGCGTGGTACTCATCCGGATCGACGCCGTGGTGCAGCATCAGGCCGCGCAGCGTCAGCCCGTGCTCGTCGAGATAGCGCCGCTGCAGCGCCGCCGCCTCGGGCCGCGGCAGGCCGGTGAGGCGCTCGACGTAGTCGGTGATGCGCGAGGAGATGTCGGCGCCCAGCCCGCTTTCCAGCGGGTAGAGGGTGTTGTCGAGGTCGAACAGCCAGGTGTCGATATGGCTGAGGTCGGGGTGGCTGGCGGCGGCGGTCACGCTCGCACCAGGGTGCCGGCGCCGTGCTCGGTGAAGAGCTCGACCAGCATGGCGTGCGGGCGGCGCCCGTCGAGGATGACGGCCGACTCCACCCCGGCTTCGACGGCGGCGACCGCGGTCTCCAGCTTGGGGATCATGCCGCCGGTGGCGACGCCGGTGGCCACGGCCCTGCCGGCCTCCTGCACCGTCATCTGCCGGATCAGCTCGCCGTTCGCGCCCATCACCCCTTGCACGTCGGTGAGCAGCAACAGGCGCTTGGCCTTCAGCGCCGCCGCCAGCGCGCCGGCCACCGTGTCGGCGTTGATGTTGTAGGTGTCGCCTTCAGCCGAGACCCCGATCGGGGCGACGACCGGGATGTAATCATCCTGCGAGTTGATCAGGTCGAGGATCAGCTTCGGATCGACCTTGGTCGGCTCGCCCACGAAGCCCAGGTCGACCACTTCCTCGAGCGCCGAGCCCGGGTCCTTGCGGGTGCGGGTGGCCTTCTCGACCGTGATCAGCCGGGCGTCCTTGCCGGAGAGGCCGACGCCGCGCACGTCCGCCTCGGCGCCGGCGAGGTTGATCCAGTTGGCGATTTCCTTGTTGATCCCGCCCGACAGCACCATCTCGGCCACTTCCATGGTCGGCGCATCGGTGACGCGCAGGCCATCGATGAAGGTGGACTTCACCCCGGCCTTCTCCAGCATGCGCGAGATCTGCGGTCCGCCGCCGTGCACCACCACCGGGTGCAGGCCCAGCAGCTTCAGCAGCACCGCGTCGGCCGCGAACAGCTTGGCCAACGCCTCCTCGCCCATGGCGTGGCCGCCGTACTTGATCACCACGATCTCGCGGTCGTAGCGCTGGATGTAGGGCAGGGCCTCGGCCAGCGTCTTGGCCGTGGCCCAGCCCTGGGCTTCGCGAACGTCGGCGGCGGTCTGGCTCATCGGGGCGCCTCGTAACGAAGGCGGGGCGCGATGTCACCCGATGTCCCGGGCCACGCCTCGATTTGCCTCCCGCCGGGAGCTGCCGCGGAGCAATGTTCCGGCTTATTACAGAGCGTTAAGTGTCAGGCGCCCGGCGCCGGCGCTAGCCTCGCCGAGGCTTGACCCGATGTAACCTACGGGTTACTTTGTCTGGCCGCTTCTGGGGGACTTCGCCGATGCCGACGCTCACCATCGACAAGCTGACCCACATCTACCCCAACGGGGTGCGGGCGCTGGACGAGGTGTCGCTGGAGATCCCCAACGGGCTCTACGGCCTGCTGGGCCCCAACGGCGCAGGCAAGTCGACGCTGATGCGCACCATCGCCACCCTGCAGGCGCCGACGTCCGGCGCGATCCGCTTCGGCGACGTCGACGTGATCGCCGATCCGCAGGCCCTGCGCCGCGAACTCGGCTACCTGCCGCAGGATTTCGGTGTCTACCCGCGCGTGTCGGCCTACGACATGCTCGACCATATGGCGGTGCTGAAGGGCGTCGCCAGCGGCAAGGCCCGGCGCGAGACCGTCGAGCACCTGCTGAATCAGACCAACCTCTGGAGCGTGCGCAAGAAGGCCCTGGCCGGCTTCTCCGGCGGCATGCGCCAGCGCTTCGGCATCGCCCAGGCGCTGATCGGCGACCCCTCGCTGATCATCGTCGACGAGCCCACCGCCGGCCTCGACCCGGAAGAGCGGCTGCGCTTCCTCAACCTGCTGGCCGAGATCGGCGAGCACGTGGTGGTGATCCTCTCCACCCACATCGTCGAAGACGTGTCCGACCTCTGCCCGCTGATGGCGATCATCTGCGATGGCCGCATCGTCCGCCAGGGCGACCCGCTGGCCCTGATCGCCGAGCTGAAGGGGCGGACCTGGACCAAGGCCCTTGACCGCGCCGACGTGGACGGCGTGCGGGCGCGCCACCAGGTGATCTCGACCCGGCTCTTCGCCGGCCGCACAGTGGTGCACATCCTCTCCGACGGAGACCCGGGCGAAGGCTTCACGCCAGCATCCGGCGGCCTGGAGGACGTCTACTTCTCCACCCTCGCCGCCGCCCGCAAAGCCGCCTGAGCGGGGCGCGGGGCAGATGCTGTTCTTCAAGATCGCCGGCTTCGAATTCCGCTACCAGCTGCGCCAGCCGATCTTCTGGATCGGGGCCTTCCTCTTCGCCCTGCTCTGCTTCGGCGCGGTCGCCTCCAGCAACGTGCAGATCGGCTCGACCGACAACATCCACAAGAACTCGGCCTATTCGATCGGCCTGATCACCCTGGTCATGGCGGTGCTCTACATGTTCGTCATGGCGGCCTTCGTCGCCAACGTGATCACCCGCGATGACGACAGTGGCTTCGGCGCGATCGTGCGCTCCACGCCGATCACCAAGATCCAATACCTCTACGGCCGCTTCCTGGGCGCCTTCGGGGCAGCGGCCCTGGCGTTCGTCAGCGTGCCGTTCGGCCTCGCACTGGGTTCGGTCATGCCCTGGATCGACCGCGAGACGCTGGGGCCGTTCGTCTTCCAGAACTACCTCTACGCCTACGTTGCCTTCGCCCTGCCGGTGCTGTTTCTCTCGGGCGCGCTGTTCTTCACCCTGACCACCCTCACGCGCTCGATGATGTGGACCTACGTCGGCGTCATCGGCCTCTTCGTGGCGCGCTCGGTCTTCGCCGTCGTGATCTCGCGGCCGGAGCTGAAGCACGTCGCGGCCGTCTGGGAGCCTTTCGGGACGGGCGCCTTCACCGCGGCGACCGAATACTGGACCGCCAGCGAGCGCAACGCTCAGATGCCGCCGATCACGGGCGACCTCCTGGTCAACAAGCTGATCTGGTTGGGCGTCGCGGTGGCGGTGCTGGCGCTGGCGCACCTGCTGTTCAGCTTCCAGTCGTCGGAACGGTCGGGTCGCTCGCGCAAGGCGGCGAAGCTAGCGGCGCAGGCTGCGGCGGCGCCGCAGATAGCTGCCCCCTCGCTCGGGAAGCTGGCCAGGCCAAGCTTCGGCGCCGCGACCACCTGGGCGCAGCTCTGGGCCCGCACCCGCGTCGATGCGGTCCAGGTGTTCCGCAGCCCGGCCTTCTTCGTGCTGCTCGGCATTGC
Organism: Caulobacteraceae bacterium; assembly: GCA_036267835.1. Classification (GTDB taxonomy): domain Bacteria; phylum Pseudomonadota; class Alphaproteobacteria; order Caulobacterales; family Caulobacteraceae; genus Acaudatibacter. The sequence continues at coordinate 20,788 of DATAVF010000166.1, forward strand.
GGCGCTGGTGTCCGGGCTGAACCTCTATTTCGCCACCGAGTCGGGCATCTACGACGGCAAGATATTCCCGGTCACCCGCGTGATGATCGAGGCGCTGCGCGGCGGCTTCACCTTCTTCGCCGTCATCATCGCGATCTACTACTCGGGCGAGCTGGTCTGGCGCGAACGCGACCGCAAGACCGAGGAGATCATCGACGCGGCGCCGGTGCCAAACTGGATGTTCATCGTCCCCAAGACGCTGGCCATCGCCCTGGTGCTGATCGCGACCCAGGTCATCGCCGTGCTCGTGGCGATGTTCGCCCAGGTGCTGCAGGGCTACTTCCAGTTCCAGATCGGCGACTACATCGTCTGGTACCTGCTGCCGGACGCGGCCGACTTCATGCTGATGGCCGCCCTGGCCGTGGTGGTGCAGACCCTGGTCCCGCACAAGTTCATCGGCTGGGGGGTGATGGTGGTCTACATCATCGCCAGCATCGTGCTGCCGAACCTCGGGTTCGAGGACAACCTCTACCTCTATGGCGGCGGGCCGAGCGTGCCGCTCTCGGACATGAACGGGCAGGGCCGGTTCTGGATTGGCGCGTGGTGGTTCCGGCTCTACTGGGCGGCCTTCGCGCTCGGCCTCTTGGTGCTGGCCTACGGACTGTGGCGGCGCGGGACCGAGACGCGGCTGCGGCCGCGGCTGCGGCGGCTGCCTGGCCAGCTGAAGGGGCCGGCGGGCGTGGTGCTGGGCGCGGCGCTGGTGGTGTTCGTCGGCTCCGGCGGCTTCATCTTCTACAACACCCACATCCTCAACCCCTTCCGCACCACCCTCGAGGGCGAGCGCTGGCAGGCGGACTACGAGCGCAAGTTCCTCAAGTTCGAGACCCTGCCGCAGCCGAAAGTCGCGTCGGTGAAGCTCGACATCCAGATCTGGCCGCATCAGACGCGGGTGGTGACGCACGGGCTCTACGTTCTGCAGAACCGCACCGGCGCGCCGATCAGCCAGGTGCACGTGCGCTTCCCGCGCGACCTGGCCGTGAACGCCCTGCGGCTCGACGGCGGGCAGCTGCAAAGCAACGACGCCGACTTCAACTACCGCATCTATGCGCTGACCACGCCCATGCAGCCGGGCGAGACCCGCAACCTCGCCTTCGTCACCACCTACGAGCAGCAAGGCTTCCGCAACAGCGGCAACATGGTGCGGATCGCCGACAACGGGACCTTCGTCAACGACCGCGAGCTGTCCCCGGCGATCGGCATGAGCCGCGACGGCCTGCTGGAAGACCGCGCCAAACGCCGCAAGTACGGCCTGCCCGCCGAGCTGCCGACGCCGGCCCTCGGCCAGCCGGGCGCCGACCAGTTCAACGGCCTCAGCCACGACTCCGACTGGGTGAACGCCGACATCACCGTCACCACCGACGCCGACCAGACGCCGATCGCGCCCGGCTATCGCGCCTCGGAGGTGGTCGCGGACGGGCGGCGCACGGTGCACTTCGTCACCGGCGCGCCGATCCTGCACTTCTTCTCGGCCCAGTCCGCGCGGTACGCGGTGGCGAGCCTGCCCTACAAAGGCGTCGACATCAGCGTCTACTACGACCCGCAGCACCCCTGGAACGTCGCGCGCATCCAGAACGTGATGAAGGCGGGGCTCGACTACTACCAGGCCAACTTCAGCCCCTATCAGTTCCGCCAGGTGCGGGTGCTGGAGTTTCCGGCCCCCGACGGCTCCTTCGCCCAGTCGTTCGCCAACACCATTCCGTGGTCGGAGGGGATCTTCTTCATCGCCGACAACAGCGATCCCGACCGGGTCGACATGGTGACCTACGTCGGCGCCCACGAACTGGCCCACCAGTGGTGGGCACACCAGGTGATCGGGGCGGACGAGCAGGGCGGCGCGGCGCTGTCGGAGACCCTGGCCCAGTACTCCGCCGGCCAGGTGATGAAACACCTCTACGGAGCCGACATGATGCGCAAGTTCCTGAAGTTCGAGCTCGACAGCTATCTGCGTTCGCGCGGCGGGGCAGTGAAGCAGGAGCTGCCGCTCGAGAAGGTCGAGGACCAGGACTACATCTACTACCGCAAGGGCTCGGTGGTGATGTACCGGCTGGCCGACGAGATCGGCGAGGACAAGGTCAACGCGGCGCTGCGCCAGCTACTGCACGACTTCGCCTTCAAGGGCCCGCCCTATCCGACCATGCTCGACCTGATGAAGGACATCCGCGCCCAGGCGCCGGCCGACAAGCAGGGCCTGATCGCCGATCTCTTCGAGAAGATCACCCTCTACGACATCAAGGCGACCCACGCGGTGGCCAAGAAGCGTCCGGACGGGCAGTGGGACCTGACCTTCACGGTCACGGCGACCAAGCTGTACGCCGACGGCCTGGGCCGCGAGACGCCCGCGCCGATGAACGAGACCGTCGATGTGGGCGCCTTCGACGTGGAGCCCGGCCAGCCCGGCTACAACGCCCGCGAGGTGCTGGTGGTGCAGAAGGTCCCGATCCACAGCGGCGCGCAGACCGTGACCCTGACGGTCGCCCACCTGCCCAGATTCGCCGGCGTCGACCCCTTCAACACCCTGGTCGACCGCAATTCCGAGGCGACAATTACGCCGGTGACGACGCCTTAAAGGCCACCTTCTCCCAGGGGGAGAAGGGTCTAAAACCGCGCCCGCAGTTCGATCTGGCCGGTGCGTGGGACCTCGGTCGCGGCGGCGCCGGCGAACTCGATGTGGTGGTCGTGCAGCAGGTTGAAGCCGGCGAGGCCGAGCTGCAGGCGCGGCGTCAGGCGCCAGAACAGGCTGGCGTCCATCTCGGCGTAGGCGGCCACCTGGGGGTTGGGCAGGGCGCCCACGTAGCGGAACTGGGTGTCCAGGGTGACGCGCGAGCCGAGGTTCATCGCCGAGTGAAGCGAGGCCTGCACCGGCGGATCGTCGCCGGCCTGTTGTACCCCCAGCAGGGTGCTCGCGCCCGGCTTGAACGAGAAGCGGGTGTTCAGGAGGTCGAGGCCGGCCGAGAGCCGCCACCAGCTGGTCGCCTGCAGGTCGCCCCAGGCCTCCAGGCCGTAGCTGCGGCCCTGCAGGCCATTGCCCCACTGCAGCGGGAAGTCGGTGACCGGCGACAGCTGTAGCGAGCGCAAGTCGTCGTAGTCGTTGTAGAATACCTGGGCCGAGAACGAGACCGCGCTCCACGGCTCGGCGCGCACGCCGACCTCGTAGGAGGTCAGCTGCTCGTTCTGGAAATCCTGGTTGCCGCTGACGAAGAGGAAGTGGCCGGCGAACTCGCTGGGGTCGGTGTCGAAGGGTGTCGGCGAACGGATCGCCTTCTGCACCGAGCCCCAGAACAGCAGCCGCGGGTCGGCGCGCCAGGCCAGCCGCACGCTGGGCAGGGCGCTGACGCCGGCGAACGGATCGGTCTCCAGCTTCAGCCCGACGATCAGGTCGAGCATCTTGGTGATGGCGACGGTGTCCTGCGCGAAGACGTCGCTGAGCGGCAGGGCGCCGGTGCGGTTGAAGAAGGATGGCGTGTCGCTGACCTGGAACAGGGTGTCGCGCACGCCGCCGCCCACCACCAGGCTTTGCCGCGCGCCCCAGGCGAAGTTGTCCTGCGCCTCCAGGTCGTAGGTGGTGTAGGCGAAAGGCACGCCAGTCGGGCTCGGACCGGTCTGCTCGCGGTTCACATAAGCCTGCACCTGCAGCTGCGAGCCGTCATGCCAGGTGTGGCGCCAGGCGGCGTTGAGGTCGAAGCCGTTGAAGTTGGCGTCCGGCGCGCCGGCGGGCTCGTCGGTCTGGCCGACATAGCCGTCGCCCTCCACATCGACTGCATCCGAGGCGCCGGGCGTCCAGTCGATGCGAAAGCCGCCCTGCGGCTTGTACCAATGGTCGTCCGCATCGGCGCCGGTTCGGGTCAGGGTGTCGCCGATGGAGAAGTCTTGCGCGTAGATCCGGTAGGTCAGGTCGTCGCTGATGCGCCCGCCATAGCGCACCGTGGCGCTGGAGCCGTCGGAGCCGCCGGTCACGTCCACATAGGCGCCTTGGGTGCGATAGGAGGCGCGGGTGATGATGTTGATCACCCCGTTGACCGCATTGGCGCCCCAGAGCGTGGCGCCGGGCCCGCTGATCACCTCGATGCGGTCGATGTCCTCCGGGACCACGTCGAGGTTCGACCAGTCGACGCCGGAGAACAGCGGGTCGTAGACCGAGCGGCCGTCGATCAGCACCAAGAGCTTGTTGGAGAACGATTCGGCGCGAGTGTTGCCCGAAAAGCCGCGGGCCGTGATTACCCAGCGGCTGGCCCCGGTCTGGGCGACGTAGAGATTGGGCGCCAGGCGCAGAATCTGCGGCAGGCTGGTCGCGCCGGAACGCACGATGTCGTCGTGGGTGATCACATAGAGGGCGGCCGGCGCATCGCTCAGCGACTGGCTGGTCTTGGTGGCCGAGGAGACTTCGAGGTTGGCCAGCTCGCTGATCGACAGGCCCTGCAGGTCTTCGACCGACTGGGCGTGCGCCGCCGACATGCCGAAGCAGGCCACGGCGCTGAGCGCGGCGGCAAATCCAAGGCCGGTCGGCGCGAGCGCCCGCCTAGCCTCCCCCATCCTGCCTCCCCCCAGGCACGCCAAACGCATAACGCCGCTATCGGTTCCAGTGCTGCACGTGCGTCGTCCGCAGAGTATATCCAGGTGGGACCGCTGGGGCGTAGCTTCATTCTCGTTGGGGTTCAGCCTGGAGTTCAGGAACTCGGCCGGCGCCGCGGGAGCGAGCGCTGCTAAGGGAGCGCACGTCGTGCGACGCAAGGGGCGTAGGCAGCGCTGGACGACCGCGCTCGCGACGGCCCTGGCCGTGGCGTCGCTCGCGCATGCCGAGGTCGCGCACGCCCAGGTCGCGCAGGCCGGGGCCCCCACCCTCGAGACCGCGGTCAAGGCGGCCTACCTCGCCAAGTTCGCCCCCTTCGTGGTCTGGCCGGCAAGCGTCTTCGCCACGCCCACCGCGCCGCTGGCGCTCTGCGTGCAGGGCGACGATCCGTTCGGCCCGCTGCTCGACCACGAGGCGGCCGGCCAGAGCGTCGGCGGCCATCCGGTGGCGGTGCGTCGCGTGGCGCAACTGGCCGCCGACAGCGGTTGCCAGATCGCCTTCGTTGGCGGATCGTCCGTCCAGTCGCGGGCCGCGGCCCTGAAAGCCGTCGATGGCCTGCCGGTGCTTACGGTGACGGATGGCGGCGACAGCAGCGGGAGGGGCATCGTGCAGCTCGTCCTGACCGATGGCCGCGTCCGCTTCGCCATCGACGCCGACAAGGCCCGGCAATCGGGCATGACCATCAGCTCGCGGCTGCTGGCGCTCGGGGTGGCAGGCCGATGAGCGAGAGCCAGAAGACCACCGGGCGGCGCGATCCCGAACGCGGGCGGGTGGCAGTGCTCTGGATCGGCGCGGTGGTGCTCGTCGCCGCCTCGATCGCGCTGGCTTTCCGCCAGGAGGACGCGCACCGCACCCTGGTGCTGCACGAGGCCGAGGCGCAGACCGACGTGCTGGCCGGCAGCGTCAGCGCCGCGCTGGCCTTCGAAGACCAGGACGCCATGCGCCAGTACCTGGAGGCGCTGACCCGCAACCCCGAGATCGCCGCCGCCGGCATTTACGGTCCGAACGGCCAGCGGCTGGCCATGAGCACCCGCCTTGGCGCCGCGCCGCCGCCGGCCACCGTCACGGCCGAGGCGGACAGCCAAAACGGCGGCGCGGCGCGGATCGCCCGCGTGGTCACCGAGCAGGGCCAGCGGCAGGGCTTCGTCTACCTGCGCACCGAGCCGGAATCGCTGGGCGAGTTCGTCGGCCGCCACACCGGCCTCGTCATCCTGACCTTGCTGGCGCTGCTCTTGCTCTCGTTCATGACCCGCGCCGCCCAGCGCCTGGCCAGCGCCAACGCCCGGCTCAGCGAGGAGATCGAGGCGCGGGCGGCAGCGGAGGACGCCCTGCGCCAGAGCCAGAAGCTGGAGGCGCTGGGCCAGCTCACCGGCGGCATCGCTCACGACTTCAACAACCTGCTGCAGGCCATCTACGGCGCCTTCGAGCTGATCCTGAACAAGCCGGGCGATCCGAAGACCGTCAGCCGCTGGGCCCGCAACGGCCTGGAGGCTGCCAACCGGGGCGCCAGCCTCACCCGCCAGCTGCTGGCCTTCTCGCGCCAGCAGAAGCTGGAGCTGAAGCCGCTGATCGTCGCCGAGCGGCTTGAAGGCATGCATGAGCTGCTGGCGCGCACCCTGGGGCCGCGGGTGGAGCTGGCGTTCGACCTCGACCACGACCGGGTGACGGTGATGAGCGACGCGACCCAGCTCGAGGTGGCGGTGATGAACCTGGCGGTCAACGCCCGCGACGCGATGCCCGACGGCGGGCGGCTGACGGTCCGCACCCGCAAGATCCAGCTCGAGGACGACGCGCTGCTGGCGCCCGGCGCCTACCTGCAGTTGCAGGTCACCGACACCGGCCACGGCATGCCGCCGCACGTGGCGCGCCGCGCCTTCGACCCCTTCTTCACCACCAAGGCGGTCGGCAAGGGCACGGGCCTGGGCCTGGCGCAGGTCTACGGCGTGGCGCGGCAGGCCGGCGGCGATGCACGCATCGTCAGCTCGCCCGAGGCGGGCGCCACCGTGACCCTGCTGTTCCGCGAGGCGTCCGGCGACGTGGCGGGCCCCGCGCCCGAGCCGCCGCCCGCGCCCCTGCCGACCACGGCCCCATCCGCGACCGTGCTCTTGATCGACGACGACGACGCGGTGCGCGGCGTCGTGCGCGGCGGGCTGGAGATGCGCGGCTACACCGTGATCGACGCCAACAGCGGCGAGGCGGCGCTGGCCATCGCCGGCGAGGCGCAACCGCACATCGCGGTCGTCGACTACGCCATGCCCGGCATGGACGGGGCCCAGACCGCCGAAAGCCTGCGCCGCATCCTGCCCGGGCTGCCGATCATCCTGGCCAGCGGCTATTCCGACACCGCCGCCGTCGAACGCGCCCTCGGCGGCGCCGCGACGGTGCTGCGCAAGCCCTTCGACATCAACGCCCTGTCGCTCGCGCTGGAGCGGTTGCTGGCCGAAGGGTGACCCCACCGGACATCGCCTTGCGCGCACCGGAGGCGGTCGCTAGGTTCGCCGGCCCTCCACCCCAAAAGAAACCAGCCCCTTGCCCACGCCCTCGGCGCTTCTGAAAGTCATGATCGACGCCGTGCGCAAGACCGCGCGGGGGCTGACGCGCGACTTCGGCGAAGTCGGCGAGCTGCAGGTGTCGAAGAAGGGCGCGGCCGACTTCGTCAGCGCCGCCGACCTGAAGGCCGAGCAGACCCTGTTCGAAGAGCTGATGCGGGTGCGGCCCGGCTACTGCTTCCTCGGCGAGGAGCGCGGCGAGATTCCGGGCTCGGACAAGACCCACCGCTGGATCGTCGATCCGCTCGACGGCACCACCAACTTCCTGCACGCCATCCCGCACTTCGCCATCAACGTGGCGCTGGAGCGCGACGGGATGGTCGTGGCCGGCGTCACCTACAACCCGATCACCCACGACCTGTTCTGGGCCGAGCGCGGTCGCGGCGCCTTCCTGAACGACAAGCGCCTCAGGGTTTCGGCCCGCAACAAGCTCGACGAGGCGGTGATCGCCACCGGCATTCCGTTCCTCGGCCACGGCGGGCATGCGCGCTTCCTGAAGGAGCTGCACCAGATCAGCCAGCGCGTGGCGGGCGTCCGGCGCTATGGCGCCGCGGCCCTCGATCTGGCGTGGGTCGCGACCGGCCGGTTCGACGCCTACTGGGAGCGCGACCTCGGGGCGTGGGATGTCGCCGCGGGCATCTTGCTGGTCAGCGAAGCCGGGGGCATGGTCACCGACGCCGAGGGGGGCGATACGATGCTGACCGGAGGTTCGATTTGCGCAGGCGCGCCCGTGATCCAGCCGGCGATCCTGGAACGGCTCAGGGCCGCCGCGGGCTGACGCGGGTGGGCGGGGCCTTGTCATGCTGACCCGCCGCCAGACCCTGTTGCTCGCCGCCGCTGCGGGCCTCGTGCCCGCCGTCTCGGCGTTTGCCCAGACGGACACCCAGCCGGTGATCATCGCCGAAGGCGGCTCGGCCGAGAGCCACATCGAGGACACCCGCTCGGCGCTCGAGCAGGCGGTGGCCGACGGCGCCGATTTCCTGCAGGTGAACCTCTTCCCGACCAAGGAAGGCGGGCTCGTCGCCCGGCGCGACCACGAACTCTCCGCCAGCACCGACGTTTCGGCCCACCCGGAGTTCGCCGACCGGCGCGCCACCAAGACCATCGACGGCGCCGACGTCAGCGGCTGGTTCACCGAGGACTTCACCCTGCCCGAGCTGCAGACCCTGACCTGCCGCGAGGCCGAGCCGCAGCTGCGGCCAGGCAACGTCAAGCTGAACGGCAAGGAGCCGATCCTCACCGTCGGCGAAGTGCTGCAGATCGCCCGCGACGGCTGTGTGAAGACCGGGCGCACCATCGGCGTCTGCGCCCGGATGATGCGGACCGGCTATTTCGAGACCCTCGACCTGCACGTCGGCGAGCGGCTGGCGCAGGAGCTGGAGACGCAGGGCTACATCGCGCCGGCCGCCGCCGTCTGGGTGCAGGCGGGCGACGCCGATGCGCTGAAGGCCTTCGCCAAGCTCTCGCGGGTGCGGCGGATGCAGATGATCGAGCCCGGCCCCTATGCCGCTCAGATGACCACCTCCGGCGCGCTCGCCGACATTCGCAGCTACGCCCACGCCATCGGCCCGCACCAGGACCTGCTGATCGACCCGGCCGCCGCGACCTACCCGGCGCCGACCACCCTGGCGCTGGACGCCCACAACGCCGGCCTGCAGGTGTTCTCGCACACTGCCCGCAGCCAGAACGCCTACCTTCCGGCGCCGCTGCGCCGCGCCGGGCGCGGGCCGGGCGACCGCGGCGATGTCGACAAGCTGCTCGTGGCCCTCTTCTCCGACCTGATCGACGGGGTCGCCACCGACATCCCGAACGAGGCCGACCGGGCCCGCCGCGCCGTCGCCGACGCCATCGCGCGGCAGCGCTCGCACAGCGGTTGAGGTCCGAAAACCGCGAGACATCGCAGGCCCGCGCGCCCATCTTCCGTTCATGGATATGGATGACGACGCCTGCTACCGCGCCCTGACCACCCGGGACGCCCGCTTCGACGGGCGGCTTTTCGTAGGGGTTAAGACCACCGGCATCTACTGCCGGCCGATCTGCCCGGCGCGCACGCCGAAGCGCGAGAACGTGCGCTTCTACCCCACCGCCGCGGCGGCCCAGAGCGCGGGCTTCCGCCCCTGCCTGCGCTGCCGGCCGGAGACTTCGCCCGACCTCGCGGCCTGGCGCGGCGCCTCGAACACCGTGGCCCGCGCGCTCAGCCTGATCGAGTGCGGGGCGATGGATGACGCCGACGTCGAGGGCCTTGCCGACCGGCTGGGCGTCGGCGAGCGCCAGCTGCGGCGGCTGTTCCGCAAGCACCTGGGCGCCTCGCCGGTGGCGGTGGCGCAGACCCGGCGCGTGCTGCTGGCCAAGCAGTTGATCCAGGAGACGCGCCTGCCGATGGCCGAGGTGGCGATGGCCTCCGGCTTCGGCAGCGTGCGCCGCTTCAACGAGACCTTCCAACAGCTCTACGATCGCCCGCCCGGCGCCCTGCGCCGGCTGGGTGGCCCCGAGGAGACCTCGGCGCACGGCGAGGCGGTGCGGCTCAGCCTGCCGTACAAGGCGCCCTACGACTGGGACGCCATGCTGGCGTTCCTGGCCCTACGCGCCATCCCCGGCGTCGAGCGCGTGGAGCGCGGCGCTTACGAGCGCACGCTTGGCGTGTCGGGCGCGGTGGGGAGCGTGCGGGTCGAGCCGGCGGCGAAGTCGCGGCTGTCGGTCAGCGTGCGCTTCCCGAAGATCAGCGCCCTACCGGCGATCATCGCCCGGGTGCGGCGGGTGTTCGACCTGGCGGCCGACCCGGTGGCGATCTCGACCCACCTGGCCCAGGACCCGGCGCTGGCCCCGAGGGTGGCGGCGCACCCGGGCCTCAGGGTGCCCGGCGCCTGGGACGGCTTCGAGCTGGCGATCCGGGCCATCCTGGGCCAGCAGATCACGGTGGTGGCGGCGCGCGGCCTCGCCGCCAAGCTGGTCGCGGCCCACGGCGAGCCGATGCCCGAGGCGCTGGCCTCCGAGGGCCTGACCCACGTCTTCCCGACCCCGCAGCGGCTGCTGGGCGCGGACTTCGCCGCCCTCGGCATGCCCCGCTCGCGCGCCGCCGCCCTGACCGCGATGACCGAGGCAGTGAACGCCGACCCGCTGATCTTCGGCGCGCGCCGCACGCTGGAGGACGCGATCGGCGCGCTGAAGGCCCTGCCGGGCATCGGCGAATGGACCGCGCAGTACATCGCCATGCGCGAACTGCGTGAGCCGGACGCCTTCCCCGCCGCCGACATCGGCCTGATGCGGGCGCTGACCGACGAAGCCGGCCGCCGCCCGACGCCGGCCGAACTTTCCGCCCGCGCCGAGGCCTGGCGGCCCTGGCGCGCCTACGCCGCCCTGCACCTGTGGTCGTCGGAGACGCCCGGCGCGGCGCAACAGACCTCAAAGGAATTGACCGATGCCCGCGATGCCGCGTGAGACTCTGACGATTGCCCGGATGCAGAGCCCGATCGGGCCGCTGCTGATCGCCGTCGACGCCGAAGGGCGCCTGCGCGCCGTCGATTTCTGGAACGACGAGGCCGAGCTGCACCGCTGGCTCCGCAAGCACGTCGGCGCCTACGAGGCGACCGAGGGCCAGCTGCCGGCGCCGATCCAGGCCGCCTTCGACCGCTATTTCGCCGGTGATCCGGACGCGCTTAAGGCCGTGCCCTGGATCACCGGTGGCACCGAGTTCCAGCGCAAGGTCTGGAATGCTTTGACTAGCATCCCCGCCGGCGAGACCTGGAGCTACGGCCAGCTCGCCCGCCACATCGGCCTGCCCGACGCGGTGCGCGCCGTGGGCGCCGCCAACGGCGCCAATCCGATCCCGATCGTGGTCCCCTGCCACCGCGTGATCGGCGCCGACGGCTCCCTCACCGGCTTCGGCGGCGGCCTCGACCGCAAACGCTGGCTGCTCCGCCACGAAGGCGCGGCGTTCAAGGAAAGCCGCGGGCAGGCGGAACTGGCGCTGGGGGACGGGTAGGTACTCCCTCCCATTCCTTACCTTGTCATCCTGGCCGTATCGCAGCGGAGAGCCGGGATCTCCTCGGCGTCGTCGCCCGGACGAGGTCCCGGATAGCCCGCTTCACGGTCTTCCGGGATGACAAGCTTGGGGGAGCTATCTGATCTTCAGCCGGATGAAAGGCATGAAGCCCGCCGGGTCGTCGCCGTAGGCGAACTTAATCGGGGTGGGAACGAGGTTCACCGCGCCCTGGACGCCGAAGCCCAGCGCCAGGTGATGCGGCAGGGGGATGTCGTAAACGTAGCCGACCGTGACGTCGGAGACGCGGAAGATCTGGCCCGCGAGGGGGCTGGGCGCGTCGAAGAGTTCGTCCTTCTGCACGTTTTCGATGCGGCCGAAGAAGGTGCTGCGGCCCAAGTTGACGGCCGACTCCAGCAGGACCGCGTCCAAGGTGTTTCCCGGGTGATCGTAGTTGCGGCCCCAGGCCAGGGTGGTCTGCCAGTCGCCGGCCGCGAGCTTGCGGTTGTAGGTGGCCGAGGCGGTGATGCGGCGCTGGTCGACGTCGGGCTCCAGCTGCTCGGGGCTTTTGATGAAGCCGTAGCTGGCCTGCAGGGCCCAGTCGGGCGTCGGGTTGAAGCTGATGCGGCCGGAATAGGAATCCAGCCGCAGCGGATCGAAGTTCCAGCGGTACTGGTCGGGCTCACGTCCGTTGAAGACCGAGCTTTCGAGCTTGAACGGCCCTTTGACGAGGCCGGCGGTGACGACCCCGAAGCTGATGTGGGTGGAATCCAGCCAGTGGTGGGTGATCGGCGCGGCCGGGTCGTCCAGGCCGGAGAAGCGGTGCATGAAGGCGGTCGGGCCCAGCGCCGGCTCACCCGGATAACCCACGTAGAGAAACGTCGAGGCGCCGCCGCCCAGCGGCAGGCTGTAGACCGCGGCCAGTTCCATGAAGAGGTCGTGCGGGTGCTGGCGGTCGACCAGCGGGGTCACGCCATTGGCCGTCTCGCCGCTCTGCAGCAGCAGCGGGTAGCCCGCCGGGCCCATCAGCGGATCGAGGGAGACCATCGAGCGCAGGGTCAGCGTGCCCGGCCCCAGCGAATGCTGGGCCATCAGCATCAGCATGCTCTCGCTGAAGGTCTGGGTCGCGCCGCGCGGCCCGTCCTGGTGGTCGTAGACGAGGTCGGCGTAACCGTGGAGCATGCCGCTCCAGCCGCCGCCCTGCCAGTTCACGCCATCCATCGGGGTCGAGTCGGGCTGCCAGGAGGTGCCCGAGGCGTCGCGGCTCATGCCATAGCCGCCGAGCTGCCCGGCCATCATCGGCATGCTGCTCATGTCCATGCCCGGCATGTCGGACATGCTCTGGGCGTGGGCGGCGGCGCTCAGCGACGCCGCCGCCGCGGTGGCCGCCAACCCTTGCAAACAACGCTGCGGCATCTGAAGGCCCGGCAACCATACCCGTCGCGGACGGATACCCCATCAGGGTATGATTGCCGAGCCCCTGAAGTCAGATCCCGTTAGAACTTGTAGGCGGCCGCGACGCGGAAGTTGGAGTTCTGCACGTCGATGCGGCGGTCGTTCCACTCGGCGCCGTCGCCCTTGTAGAGCTCGTTGCCGAAGTCGTCGAAGACGTACTCGGCGCGCAGGGTGACGTGGGCGCCGACCGCGTGCTCGACGCCGGCGCCGATGTTGAAGCCCGAATCCACCTTCGAGCGACTGTAGTTGAACAGCAGCGGCGTCGAGGGGTTGCCCGGATTGTAGCAGTTGCCGACCAGGTCGAGGCGGGTGTCGGCGACGCTGTAGCCGCCAGCGACGTAGAACAGGGTGCGGCCCGTGGCGTAGCCCAGGCGGACGCGCAGGTGGCCGTTCACGCCTTCATGCAGATGGTTGAAGGTGGTGAAGCTGTCGTGCGTCGGGGTCCAGCAGCCGTCCGGCACGGTGCAGTCGGTGACGCTCTGGGTGTTGTCGCCATCGACCACGTCGCCTTCGACGCCGACCACCCAGTTGTCCATCTGGTGATTGAACCCGACGATGCCGCCGCCCGAGAAGGCCGTGTGGCTGTTGTGGGTCTGCAGCAGCGCGTCGTTGGCGTCGCCGGGCAGGGAGAAGCCCGCGTCGGTCGCCTGCGCGCCGACCACGCCGGCCACGTAGAAACCGTCCCAGGTCTGCGCGGGGGCGGGCGCGGCGTTGGCGGCGCCAGCGAGCGCGATCACCGAAGCTGCGGCAAGAACAGGCATGAGTAGTTGAAAGCGCACTTTGGCAGCCCCCGTTTTATGGATTTGAGAATGCACACTGCATTCGTCGGGCGAGGTTACGAATGTCTTACGTTTCCTGGGAGTCCGGCGCCCCGAACAGCGCCAGCGTGACCTTGCCGCCTAGGAGGCCACCGCCCAGTCGCGCGCCTCGATATCCGCGATCACGCCCAGCCCCGTTGGCTCCCATCCGAGCTGCGCTCGCGTCCACTCACTGGAAGCCGGGGCGTCGGCGCCGATGAACATGCCGATGAAGCCGAAGTGGGCGGCGGCGTCGGCGGCCGGGATGGGGCGGACGGGCAGGCCGACGCCGCGGCCGATGGCTTCGGCGATCTGGCGGGTCGGCACGCCGTCCTCGCCGACGCCGTGGTAGCGCGCGCCGGCCGGGCCCTTTTCCAGCGCCAGCCGGTAGACGCGGGCGACGTCGCGGCGGTGCGCGGCGGGCCAGCGGGTCGCGCCGTCGCCGACGTAGGCCGAGAACCCCTTCTCGCGCGCCGTGGCGGCCAGCGGCTCGATGAAGCCGCCCGTGCCGCCCTCGTGGACGATCGGCGGCAGGCGGATCACGCCGGAGCGCACGCCCCGCCCCGCCAGCGCCACGGTCGCGACCTCGGAGGCCATGCGCGGCAGCGCCGCGTCGGGCGTGTCGGTCTCCAGGCCGGGGCGGCCCGGCGCGGCCAGCGCCAGCACCAGGGTGCCCGAGGTGATGACCAGCGGCTTGCCGCTGCCGGCCATCGCCTCGCCCATGGCCTCGATGGCCGCCAGGTCGATCTCGGCGTTGCGGGCGAACTGGGTGAAGTCGTGGATAAAGCCCAGGTGAGCGACGCCGTCGCAGGCCCTGGCGCCGGCGACCAGGCTGGCGATGTCGGTCAGTTCGCCCCGGTGGATTTCACCGCCCGCCTTGGCCACCCGCGCGGCGGCGTCGTCGCTGCGCGCCAGGCCCAGCACCTGATGGCCGGCGCCGACCAGTTCCTCGGTGACGGCCGAGCCGATGAAGCCGGAAGCTCCGGTAACGAAGATGCGCATGCGGGTAATCCTGTGGTTCGCGGGGTCGATGGCCGAACGATAGAGGGCGCGCGGCGTACGATCTATGCGTCCGCGTCCGCGTTTTCTTGGCGATCGTCCGACATCAGGTCGCCCTCGCGCGGAGTTCGTCCCGCGCCTGGGCGAGGCCCCAGAACTGGTCCGCGATCGAGGCCGGCTCGATGCCGCCCTCGCCCCAACCGGTGCCCTTGACCACGCCGGCGATGGTGACTTCGCCGACGTAGACGCCGTCATCCTTGAGCCGCGCCGCCAGCAGACCTACGAGCTTGGCCTTGGCAGCATTGGCCAACGCCACGCCCACCGCGTCGAGGGCGATGCCCAGCGCGTCCATGTGCGGTTCGATGTAGCCGAAGGCCCCGTTGGTCACGAGCACCGCGCCCTTGGCCGCCTTCAGGTCCGGCAGGGCCTCCTGCACCGCGCTCAGCAGGCCGACGACGGCGATATCGAAGACGCCGCTCAGGGCCGCCGGGTCGAGCGTCAGCAGGTCGCCCATGTTGGAGCCGCCATAAGCGTTCCAATGGATCGCGGCGATGGGGCCAAGCTCGGCGCGCGCCTTGGCGATGGCGGCGCGGATGGCGGCCGGGTCGCCTGCGTCGGCCGGGTAAGCCGCGGCCGCGACGCCCTTGGCCTTCAGGGCTTCGACGCCGGCCGCCAGACGGTCGGCGCTGCGCGCTACCAGGGCGACCGAATAGCCCTCCGCCCCGAACTTGTCGGCGACGCCCGCCGAAACGCCCACCCCGAACCCGACGACGACGATGGTCTTGGACATGACGGCTCCCATTCTGGCCGCCCAGGATGGAGCATTCGCGCCATACGATCTATGCTTCCGCGTCTGCGATAGCTTCGCAATCGTCCAGGACGACCCGATGGATCCGCTCTCCGACATCCTCTCGCTGATGAAGCCGCGCAGCTATGTGTCCGGCGGCTTCAATGTCGGCGGGCCGTGGTCGGTGCAGTTCCCGCGCCATGACGGGATCAAGTGCTACGCCATCGTGCTCGGCGGCTGCTGGCTGGCGGTCGAGGGCGAGGCGGCGCCGGTGCGCCTCGCCGAGGGCGACTGCTTCCTGATGCCGAGCGGGCGGCCGTTCCGCCTGGCCAGCGACCTGGCGCTCGAGCCCGAGGACGTGATGGCCTACCCGCGCAAAAGCCCGGGCATCCAGATGATCAACGGCGGCGGCGACTGCTGCGTGGTCGGCGGCCACTTCTCGATCAGCCACGCCAGCCTGCTGCTGGGCATGCTGCCGCCGATCGTCCATGTGCGCGAGGAGGCCGACAAGATCGCCCTGCGCTGGTCGATGAAGCTGATGATGCAGGAACTCAGCGAGCAGCGGCCGGGGGGCGTGCTGATGGCCCAGCACCTGGCCCACATGATCCTGGTGCAGGCGCTGCGCGCGCACCTGGCCGAGCGGCCGAAAGGCGGGGTCGGCTGGCTCTTCGCGCTGGCCGACCGGCAGATGGGCGCGGCGATCAGCGCCATGCACGCCGACCCGGCGCAGCGCTGGACCCTGCAGGCTCTGGCCGAGCGGGCCGGCATGTCGCGCTCCAGCTTCGCGGCCCGCTTCAAGGAGACGGTCGGCGCCTCGCCGATGGACTACCTGACGCGCTGGCGCATGCTGCTGGCCGCCGAGCGCCTGGCCGTCGCCAGCGAGCCGGTCTCGGCCATCGCCCTTTCGCTCGGCTACGAATCGGAAAGCGCCTTCAGCACCGCTTTCAAGCGCGTGATGGGCGCCTCACCGCGCCGGCATGCCCGCAGCCAACCCACGGAGCCGGCCAACCGCGAGCTTCGGCTCGCATCCGTTGCCTGACTGCGGGTCTCGCGGGCCGGGCAACGGTTTAGATCGACCACGAACCTCACGAACCCCACGAATGGGTCCGGACTGGCTCGGGCGGCCCAGCTTCGGTTCGTGTCGTTCGTGAGGTTCGTGGTTGAATCTTAAGGCCTGACGGCCGCTTCATCCCCCTCGCGGACCATCCCGCCCGCCTTCACCTGCACGTAGATGCCGCAAAAGACGTGGCCGTAGAGGCGGAAGAGTTCGGCGGGGATGTCGAGGTCGCGGATCGCGGTGGTGGGGTCCACGCCCGGCGCGGCGCAGCGGACGATCGGCTTGAACACCTCGGTCTCGACCTCGCCCAGCCGCACCGGCCGGCCGGCCCAGTCGTTCTCGGCCCAGGCGGGCCAACCGTCGACGTAGAGGTTGGCGCGGAAACGCAATGGATCGAGCGGCTTGCCCAGCCGTTGCTCCAGATCGCGCACGCTCGCCAGGTTGATGACCGACACATGGCCCAGCGGATGATCCAGGAAGCGGTGGCCCTGACCGTCGAGCAGGCGCAGCGGACCCTCCGCCGCGTCGCCCAGCAGGTGCGTCATCCAGGTCGCGAACGCCGTCCGCGTGCCCGCCTCAGCCAGATCGCCCGCGAAATCCGGCATGCCTTCAGCCGCGGCGTGGAAGATGCCGGTCGCATCGTCGAGCCGGGTGCGCGCCTTGGCCACCTCGGCGATCTTGGCCAGCACCGCGAACCGCTGCTTGGGGATGAAGCCCGGATGGGCCGCGTCGAAGCCGCACGGGCCGTCCTCCAGCGCATAGAGGCGGTCGCCCGGAAAGGCTTTTCCGGGGGTCAGCTCAGCAAACTGCAGCTTTTCGGGCGTGAACCCCTTGATCGGATGTCGAAAAAGTGCGGCGATAGCGGTGGTCATGGCGCTCCCCTGCCGGGCCAGGTGGGCAGACGCAAGCGTACACGCAAGGTGAGCGTTGGCATGAGCGAACCGGCCGCCGGCCCGGATGGGGGCCGATCTCGCGGTAAGGCGGCCGTTACGCTGGCGCCCTGGTTCGCCATGGCCGCGATGGCGGCCGCCGCGCTCTGGCCGCGCCGCCGCAGAGGACCCGCCCGCGCCCCCGCGCCGCGCCTGCTGACCCCCGCCGAACTCGATGTGCGCGAGCCGAATCGCGGCCGCTGCGCGCGCTGGCCGTGGAGCATTCCGCCGCTCGGCTGGAAGGACATCTTCTGGCGCACCTATCGCGAAATGGGCCGCGACCGGCTGCCGGCGCTGGCGGGCGGCGTCACCTTCTACATCCTCTTGGCCACCATTCCGGCGATCGCCGCCTTCGTCTCGCTCTACGGCCTCTTCTCCAATGTGCAGACGGTCGAGGCGCAGCTGCCGCATCTGACGCGCATCCTGCCGGCCGACGCGGTCAGCCTGATCGGCGCCCAGATGGTGCGCTTGGCGAGCCAGGGCCACGACACCCTGAGCGTCGCTTTCGCGGTATCGACCTTGCTCTCGGTATGGAGCGCCAACGCGGCAATGAAGGCGCTCTTCGATGGCCTCAACATCACCTTCGATGAGACCGAGAAGCGCGACTACCTGCGCCGCACCCTGGTCACCTACGCCGCCACCCTGGCGGCGCTGGTGTTTCTGGGGCTGGTGATCAGCGTGCTGATCGCGGCCCCGGTCTACTTCCACGACCTCGGCCTGCACCGGTTCGGGGTGTGGTGGGGGCCGGTGCGCTGGCTGACCGTGTTCGCGATCGCCGCCGCCTTCTTCGCGCTGTTCTACAAGTTCGGGCCCAGCCGGCGACACGCGCAGTGGCGCTGGGTGATCTTCGGGGCGCTGCTGGCCGCGGCCGTCTGGCTCGGCATCTCCCTGACCTTCTCCTACTACGTCAACAGCGTCGCCCACTTCGGCGTCACCTATGGCTCGCTGGGGGCGATGATCGCCTACATGCTGTGGGTCTGGATGACCGCGATGGTGATCCTGACCGGAGGCGAGCTGAACTCCGAGATCGAACACCAGACCGCCATCGACACCACCGTCGGCGCCCTGCGCCCGATGGGCGAGCGCGGCGCGGTGATGGCCGATACGGTGGGCAAGGCGTTCACCACCTCACCGCGCGAAGCGGCGATCTGGTTCTACGAGTTTGGGCGGCGGCAGGTCGGGTACGTGATGAGCTTCCTGCGCCGGATCGCACGGTTCGCCGCTTAAGCGGGCGAGCTCCCTCCACCACTGCGTGGTCCCCCTCCCCCGTTCGGGGGAGGAGATGATTTGTGCGCGGCATCTCCTCCCCCGAACGGGGGAGGTGGCGCGTAAGCGCCGGAGGGGGCCTCCGGCGCTCGCTCAGCTAATCGAAGCTCTCTTCCAGGGTCGCCAGCCGCTCTGCCTGGTCCTCGGCGATCAGCGGGTCGATCACGTCGTCCAGGGCTTCGCCCTCCAGCACCTTGGGGAGGTTGTAGAGCGTCAGGTTGATGCGGTGGTCGGTCACCCGGCCTTGCGGGAAGTTGTAGGTGCGGATGCGTTCGGAGCGGTCGCCCGAGCCGATCTGGGCCTTGCGGTTTTCCGAGCGCTCGGTCGCCAGGGCGTCGCGCTGGCGCTCGTAGAGGCGGGCCTGCAGCACCTTCATGGCGCGGGCGCGGTTCTGGTGCTGCGACTTCTCCGACGAGGTGACCACGATGCCCGTGGGCAGGTGGGTGATGCGCACCGCCGAGTCGGTCTTGTTGACGTGCTGCCCGCCGGCGCCGGACGAGCGGTAGGTGTCGATGCGGATATCGTTGTCGTTGATCTCGATATTCACGTCCTCGGGCTCGGGCAGCACCGCGACCGTGGCGGCCGAGGTGTGGACCCGGCCTTGCGTCTCCGTCGTCGGCACCCGCTGCACCCGGTGCACGCCGCTCTCGAACTTCAGCCGCCCGAAGACGCCGTGACCGGAGATCGAGGCGACCACTTCCTTGTAGCCGCCCATCTCGCCGTCGGAGGCCGAGTCCACCTCCACCTTCCAGCCACGCCCCGCGGCATAGCGCTGGTACATGCGAAAGAGGTCGCCGGCGAAGAGCGCCGCCTCGTCGCCGCCGGTGCCGGCGCGCACTTCCAGGATGGCCGAGGCGTGCTCGTCGGCGTCGCCGGGCGCCAGCATCAAGGCGAGCTCGCGCTCCAGCGCCGGCTGGCTCTCGTCGAGCTCGGCCAGCTCCTCGCGGGCGAGACCGGCCATGTCCGCATCGTCGCCGGCGACCATCGCTTCCAGCTCGCCGCGCTGGTCCTGAGCCTTGGAGAGGCGCTGCGCGGCCTCCGCCACCGGCTTCAGCTCGGCGTACTCCTTGGCCAGGCGCACCACCTCCGGCCCGTCCGTGGCCGCGGACATCCGCGCCTCCACCTCGTGGAAGCGGTTCAACACCTGATCGAGCCTGGCCCTGGGCAGGCGCACGGGACGAACCTCGCGTTTTCCCGAAATTAAAGGACCGCTGCTCTACCTTGCTCCGCCGCCGCCGTCACGGGAGCTATCGCAAGGCCGTCATGCTGACCCTCGACAGGCGATCGTTGGCCCCGCCGGTCTATCTGCGCCTGGCGCAGGCGCCGGCGGAAGACCGCCGCGCGGCGAGCCCGCCGGCGTCGCTGATCAGCGTCGCCATCCCCACCCAGCGCCGCCTCGAGGGCCTGGCGACCGCCGTGCGCTCGGTGTTCCGCCAAGAGGGCGTGGACTTCGCCCGCCTGGAGCTGGTGGTGGTCGACAACGACCAGGCGCCCTCGGCCAGGGCCACGGTGGACGCCCTGGCGGCCGAGGCCCCGTTCCCGGTCATCTACGCCCATGAGCCGGCTGCCGGCGTCGCCAACGCCCGCAACGCCCTCCTGGCGGCCTCGCACGGCGAGCTGATCGCCTTCCTCGACGACGACGAGGAGGCCGCGCCCGGCTGGCTGGCCGCGCTGATCGAAACCCAGAGCCGCTTCGGCGCCGACGTGGTGTTCGGCCCCGTGCAGGCCCGCGCCCCGCAGAGCGTCGGCGAGCATCGCCACTACCTGCTGCAGGTGTTCTCCCGCGAAGGGCCGGCCGAGACCGGGATGATCGACCACTATTACGGCTGCGGCGACAGCCTGCTGCGCCGCGCCGCCCTGCCGCATCCGACGCTGGCTTTCTCGGCCAGCCGCAACCAGACCGGCGGCGAGGACGACCACCTGTTCGGCCAGATGCACCGCGCCGGCGCCCGCTTCGCCTGGACCCCAGCCGCCCTGGTCTACGAGGACCCGGTCCCGGCGCGCCTGACCCTGAACTACGGCCTCGAGCGCGCCTTCGCCTACGGCCAGGGCCCGACTTATGGCTGCGCCACGGCCAGTCCGCCGGACTGGCTGGGCGCCCTGCGCTGGATGGCCATCGGTGTCGGGCAGGCCGCGGTGTTCGGCGCACTCGCGGGCGTCCAGTGGCTGCTGCGCGCGCCGGACCGGGCGTTCACCCTCGACCGGGCGGTGCGCGGGGTGGGCAAGGTGCTGTTCGGCGGGCCCTTCGCGAAGAAGTTCTATGGCCTCGCCGCGCCGCCGCCCGCATCCGGCGAGTGACCTTCGGGCCCGGGCAGCTTAGGATTGGCGCGGGCGACAGGTCGGAGACTGGGCGAAATGGCGAAGGGCACGGGCGCAAAGGACGATCCGTGGACGCTGACGACGCCGGCGGGCAGCTCGGAATTCCAGGCCTGGCGCGATGAGACGCTGGATCCGCCGGCTCTGGTGATCCAGGTCGGCAAGACCCAGTTGCGCTACGCCATCGGCTGCATCGAGGACCTGGCCGACATGCTGAAGGCCCACGGCGACTGGATGGCGCTCGGCGGCGCCGACGAACAGAAGCCCGCCCCGGCCGGCACGGTCGAAGCCTGGGGCCGCGCGGCCGACAACCCTGTCGGCGGCTGGTACGGCCTGAAGAAGGGCCTGCGCGGCCGCTTCGGCGTCTACGTCCCGCCGGTGATGGAAGCGCTGGGGTTGGCCGAACTCGACCGGACGCCCCGCGCGGCCCGGATGCGGGCGGCGTAGGCGGCTCCAAGGAGTGCTGCAGCTGATCCTCCGCGAGGCGGCTCGCTAGACCGGCGCCGCAGCCGGCGACGCCGGGGCGCTTTGGGCAAGAGCGATGCCCTCCAGCAGCAGCTGGCGATGCTCAGGGTGGGGAAACCAGATGTCCGCAATCGGCTCGATAGGGCCGGCGTCGAGGTCATCGAACTGCTTCAGCGCCGCCTGGCCAAGGCTTGCCTCGCCGCGGTGGCCATGGATGGCGGCCAGGACGGCATAGCTGACGGGAAGCCGGCTGGAGGTGGTCCGGAACAGCGCCAGGGCGTCGTCAAAACGCCCCTGCTGGAACCGGGCCGCCGCCAGGTACATGCGATAAAACCCGTTCACCTCCGAGATCGGGTCCAGGCGCATGGCTGTCTCGAGATTCTCGGCGGCGAGCTCCGGCTCTCCGCTGCGCAGCCGCAGCACGCCGCTCACCAGCCAGACGAAGGGCGAGGCCGGATTCAGCACGATGGCGCGCTCGATCAGCGGGATCGCCCGATCCAGACTGTCTTCGAGGCCCGCCAGGCTCACGGCTGACTGCGCCAGCACCCTGGCGTCGCCGCCGGCGAGGCTGAGGGCCCGCTCGACCAGTTCAAGGCCGCGCCGGCGATAGCGCTGCAGATCATCACACCAGCCATGTTCGATCACCTGGCGATGGCAGACGCCCGATTGCGACAGGGCGGTGGCGAAGTTCGGATCGAGCGCGATGGCCTGGTCCAGGAGCTCGATCGCCGCCAGCATCTCAGCCTTCCTGAAGGTGCGGAATGGCCGGATCGAGCGGAGATAAAGATCGTAGCTGCCCGCGTTGCTGGTGGGGCGCGCCGCAATCTGATGCAGATCGCGCTCTTGCAAGGTGGTCTCGACGGCGCCGGCGACGCGCAGCGCCACCCGATCCTGCAAGGCGAAGACATCCTCCAGGGTGTCGTCCAGGCGCTCGCTCCAGATCTGTGCGCCATCCATCGCGTCGGTCAGGTGCACGGCGATGCGGACGCGGCCGCCGGCCTTGCGCACGCTGCCATCGAGCAGGTAGCGCACACCCAGTTGGCGCGCCGCCTCCTTGGGTCCGATCTCCTCGCCCTTGTGCACGAGGCTGGAACCGGCGGCGGCCACGAAGATCGACTTGTAGCGCGACAGCGCCCCGACGATCTCTTCGACCATGCCGTCGACGAAATAGTCCTGTTCGGGATCGTTGCTCAGATTGGCGAAGGGCAGCACGGCGATCGACGGCATGGAGAGCACCTGCGCCGAGGCCTGCCCCACCTCGACCGATGCGGGGCCGGCGGCGCCGACCAGTTCGGCGATGCTGCCTGCGACCCTGCGCCAGCCGGGCGCTTCCAGGTCGCCGGTCCAGCCCGTCATGTCGGCGCATTGGATGCGGTCGAACGGCATGGGGAGCGACGCGCCGTCGACCCGGAGCTGAATCAGCTTGCGTTGCAGACGGGCCCGATCGGCCTCCGACTGCACCCACTCCGATTTCACCGCCTCGCCCGACCAAATGACCACGACGGCCTTGGCGTCGGTCAGCCGCTCCTCGATCACCGAGGCGTAGTCTCGGTGAGCCGGAATCTCGTCGTCGCGCCAGACTTCGTAGCCGAGCGCCCGCACGGCCTCGGCGATCGCCTGAGCCTGCCCTGCCGTCGATCGGGCGTAAGAGATAAAAACGTCGGCCATGCCGCTCTGCAACGTTAAGGGATAGCGGCCGGACCCTAGCGAGGCCCGAGGACGCCAAGCAAGCGAAAGGCAATCATGACCCGATACGCCAACATCCTCGAGACCGTCGGCCGTACACCGGTGGTGCGGATCGGCAAACTCGCGCCGCCGCACGTGAACCTCTGGGTCAAGGTCGAAGCGTTCAATCCACTCGGGTCGGTGAAGGACCGGCTGGCGCTCGGCGTCATCGAGGCGGCGGAGGCCTCCGGCGCCCTCAAGCCTGGCCAGACGGTGATCGAGGCCACCAGCGGCAATACCGGCATCGGATTGGCCATGGTCTGCGCCCAGAAGGGCTATCCGCTGGTGGTGACCATGGCCGAGCCCTTCAGCGTCGAGCGGCGCAAGCTGATGCGGTTTCTGGGCGCGAAGGTCATCCTGACGCCGGCCTCGCTGGGCGCAGTCGGCATGCTGCAAAAAACCCGGGAGCTGGCCGAGGCGCACGGCTGGTATTGGACGCGCCAGTTCGAGAACCCGGCCAATCCGGACATTCACTCGCGCACGACGGCCCGGGAAATCCTCGAAGACTTCAAGGACGATCCGCTCGACTACTGGGTGACCGGCTACGGCACCGGCGGCACCCTGCAGGGCGTTGGCCGGGTGCTGGCCAAGGAGAGCCCGGCGACCAGGATCGTCGTGTGCGAGCCGGAGACGGCGGCGCTGCTCACCAGCGGCGATCCGCAGGCGCGTCTGGCAGACGGGTCGCCTGCCAACGTCCACCCCGCCTGGTCCCCGCACCCGATGCAAGGCTGGACGCCTGACTTCATTCCAAAGCTGACTGGCGAGGCCGTCGATCTGCGCTTCATCGACCGGGTGCTGACCGTGTCAGGGCCGGACGCGATGCGCTGCAGCCGAGAGCTGGCCACGTCGGAGGGCATTTTCGTCGGCATCACCGCCGGCGCCACCTTCGCCGCAGCCTTGCGCCTGGCCGCCGAGGCGCCGCGGGGCTCGACCATCCTCGCCATGCTGCCCGACACCGGCGAGCGCTATTTGAGCACGCCGCTGTTCGCGAACATCCCGGTGGACATGGACGACGCGGAGCAGGCGATCTTCCGCTCCACCCCGGGAGGTGTCGCGGCCGGCAGCAACTAGACTACCATCATCGACCGGGGGAGCAGCTGCTTAGAAGGACCCGGGAGCGGCGCGGAGTGACCGCCCTCGCGTCGCGGAGTTCTCGTCGCAGAGGCCTCAAGCGAAACCGTACGTAGACCGTCGATCACATACTCGCGCACCGACCGACCTTGCAGCCTTACACCGGGTTCCGGGCGATCAGTTGGCGGGCGATGATGATGCGTTGCATCTCGTTGGTGCCTTCGCCGATCATCAGCAGGGGCGCGTCGCGGTAGAGGCGTTCGATCGGGTATTCCTTGGAATAACCGTTGGCGCCGTGGATGCGCATGCTCTCGGTGGCGACCTCGAAGGCGGTCTCGGTGGCGAACCACTTGGCCATGCCGGCCTCTAGATCGACGCGGCCGCCGCGGTCGTAGGCGCGGGCCGCGTCCTCGACCAAGAGCTCGGCGGCGCGGGTCTTGGCCGCCATCTCGCCCAGCTTCAGCTGGATCGCCTGGTGCTGGGCGATCGGCTTGCCCATGGTGGTGCGGATCTGGGCGTAGGACACGGCTTCCTTCAGCGCCCGCCGGGCGATGCCGACGCCGCGCGCCGCCACGTTGACCCGGCCGATCTCCAGCCCGCCGGTCGCCATCAGGAAGCCCTTGCCCTCCTCGCCGCCGACCAGGCCCAGCCGCGCATCCACCGGCGCGTCGTCGAAGGAGATGCCGCCGGTGTCGATGCCGCGGTAGCCGAGCTTCTGCAGCTTGCGGCCGCGTGAAACGCCCTCGGTCTCGGCGCCGGTTTCCTTGTCGCGGGTGGGGACGATCAGCATCGACATGCCGCGGTGGCGCGGCTGCGCCTCGGGGTCGGTCTTGACCAGCACGGCCAGGATGTCGCCCTCGAGCACGTTGGTGATCCAGAGCTTGGAGCCGGTGATCCGGTAGACGTCGCCCCCAGGACTGCTGGCGCGCCGCGCGGTGGTGCGAATGCCCTGCAGGTCGGTGCCGGCGTCGGGTTCGGTCAGCGCCAGGCCGCCGCGCAGCTCGCCGGTGGCGAATCTGGGCAGCCAGTGCTCCTTCTGGGCCTGGGTGCCGAACTTCTGCACGATCAGCGCCATCATGAGGTGGCTGT
Source organism: Caulobacteraceae bacterium (assembly GCA_036267835.1). Taxonomy (GTDB): domain Bacteria; phylum Pseudomonadota; class Alphaproteobacteria; order Caulobacterales; family Caulobacteraceae; genus Acaudatibacter. The sequence continues at coordinate 45,878 of DATAVF010000166.1, forward strand.
TGAAGAAGCCGGTGAGGCTCATCCACTCTTCGGAGATGCGCGCCACGATCCGCGCGTAGGTGATGGCGGGCAGGCCGAGGCCGCCGTACTGCGGCTCGATCAGCGCCCCGAACAGGCCCATGTCGCAGAGGTCCTGCACCAGCTCGGTCGGATACTCGTCCGGCTGCTCGTACTTGGCCGCGATCGGCGCGACCTTGCGGACCAGCCAGCGGTCGATCGAGTCCAGCAAGGCCTGCTCGTCGGCCTCGCTGATCTGCGGCGCGTCGTCCATGCGAGTTCTCCCGGTTAGGTCAGCGTCTGCCCGACATGCCCGTCGCTGCCCGGCGTCAGCAGGCCCTGGCCGGGCACATGATTGACTTCCAGGCGGATGCCGTCCGGATCCTCGAACAGCACCGAGTAGTATCCGGGCGCGTAGCCGTCGTCCTGCGGCGGGTGAATGACCTTCGCGCCGATGCCGACCAGAAAGCCGTAGACCTCGTCCACATCGTCGCGGTCGCGGGCTCGGAAGCAGACGTGATGTAAGCCGACGCGGGTCTGCACGAAGGTTTCGCCCGCATGTTCCGGCGCCGGGGCGCGCACCGCGAAGCCGGTGCGCCCGCCGACCGCGTAATAGACCCCGGCCGCGTTCATCACTTCCTTGAGGCCGAGGAAGGGCAGGAGCTGCATGTAGAAGGCCTTCGAGCGCTCGAAATCGCCCGCGGTGACGAAGATATGCGCGACGCCGTTGATCTCCATCAGGCCCTCCCAGATTAGCGATCCGGGCGCTCTATGCGCCCATGACCTAGCGGCGGGCAATCGCCGCTTGCCGGACGCTGGCGATGGGGTTGAATGGGCGAAAGGCCAGAAAAAGAGCCCGCCATTTTGAAGAAATCCATTGGGAGCCAGCCATGAGCTACGAAGCCATTTTGTATGAGACCCGCGGCCCGGTCGCGATCATTACGCTGAACCGGCCGGAGCGGCTGAACGCCATCGGCGCGGCGGTGCGCGAGGAGGTGCACGCCGCGGTGCAGGCGGCCCACGAGGACGACGCGGTGCGCGCCGCCATCATCACCGGCGCCGGCAAGGGCTTCTGCTCGGGCGCCGATCTTTCCGGCGCGGCGGCGCGGATGGCGGGCGGCGGCGGCGCGCTGCCGGCGGCCAACGCCCAGAAGGACCGGATGGACGAAATGGGCTGGGTCGGCCGCTGGGCCAAGCGCTTCGCCCACTTCGACAAGCCGCTGATCGCTGCCGTGAACGGCGTCGCGGCCGGGGCCGGCATGAGCATGGCGCTGGCCTGCGACATGCGGGTCGGATCGACGGCGGCCCGCTTCAAGACCGTGTTCGTGGAGCGCAACCTCTCGCCGGACAGCGGCATGAGCTACTTCCTGCCGCGCATCGTCGGCTATTCGCGCGCCGCCGACCTGGTCTTCTCCAGCCGCGCCGTGAACGCCGACGAAGCCTACCGCATCGGCCTGCTGGACCGGGTGGTGCAGCCCGAGCACCTGCTCGATGAGTCCATCGCCCTCGCCCAGGAGATGGCCCAGTGGCCGCCGCTGGCCATCCGCATGGCCAAGCGCGTGCTCCAGCACAACCAGGACGCCGAACTCGACGACGCCCTGCGCTACGAAAGCGTCGCCCTCGGCTTCGCCCGCAAAGCCACCGCCGACACCCGCGAAAGCATCGCCGCCTTCGCGGAGAAGCGTAAGGGCGTCTACACGGGGGCCTGAAGTCCGGCGCGAAGCGCCTCGTCTTCCCTCCCCAGGCGCAGCCGCACCTCTGCGTCTCTGCGGTAAAAGACCTTCCTTCTTGCGGAGCCGGCGGTTCACCTGCCGGCCCGCGTGTTTGGGCGGGCGCCGTCTTTTTACCTCGGAGGCGCAGGGGACGCAGAGCGGTGGCGGCGGGGCCGGGGAACCTCCAAGCTCGTTTTGCTTCACGGGCCGCCGTGCCGGCGGCATAAGGCGTATCAACTACAGGAGCACCCTCATGGCCCTCGATGCTGGCGAGACGCGCAAGACCTTTCAGTGGGACGATCCATTGGACCTTGCTTCGCGCCTCTCCGAGGAGGAGCGGATGGTGGCGGATGCGGCCAGGGCTTATGCGCGGGAAAAGCTGCTGCCGCGGGTGGTCAGCGCC
>DATAVF010000167.1:0-9323 GCA_036267835.1 Caulobacteraceae bacterium
CGGTCGTAGAAGTACAGCCCGGTGATGGCCAGGTTCGACTGCGGTTTGGCCGGCTTCTCTTCGATGTCGACCAGCCGGCCGTCGGTGTCGAACACGGCGACGCCGTAACGCTCGGGGTCGGTGACGCGTGAGCCGAACACCACGCAGCCGCCGTCACGCTCGATGCGCTCGACCGACTCGGTGAGCATCCCGCTCATCCCGTGGCCGAAGAAGATGTTGTCGCCGAGCACGAGCGCGGCGGTGTCGCCGGCGATGTGATCGGCGCCGATCAGGAAGGCCTGGGCCAGGCCCTCGGGGCGCGGCTGGATGGCGTATTCGATGTTGAGGCCATAGGCCGAGCCGTCTTCGAGCAGGCGCCGGTAGTTGTCGACGTATTCGGGCGACGAGATGATCAGGATGTCGCGGATGCCGGCCAGCATCAGCACCGACATCGGGTAGTAGATCATCGGCTTGTCGTAGACCGGCAGCAGCTGCTTGTTGATCGCCAGAGTCGCCGGGTGCAGCCGCGTGGCGGCGCCGCCGGCCAGGATGATGCCCTTCATGCGGCCGGCTCCAGCGGGGCGAGCGGCGCGCCGTCGTAGGCGAACGGGCTCTCGAGGTCGGCGAAGCTGGGCAGGTCCGCATCCTTTGCCGAGAGGGTCGGCTCAGTGCCGTGCAGCGGCCAGGCGATGGCCAGGTCCGGGTCGTTCCAGACCACCCCGCCTTCGCTGGCCGGGCTGTAGACGGCCGAGGCCTTGTATTCGACCTCGGTGTCGGCGGCGAGGGTCAGAAAGCCGTGGGCATAGCCGATCGGCGCGAAGACCTGGTGGCCGTTGTCCGCGCTCAGAGTCGCGGCGACCCAGCGCCCGTAGGTCGGCGAGCCGCGGCGAATGTCGGCGACCACGTCCCAGATCGCGCCCCGGACGCAGCGCACCAGCTTGGCCTGGGCGTGCGGCGGGAGCTGGAAGTGCAGACCACGCAGCACCCCGGCGCTCTGGGAATACGAATGGTTGTCCTGCACGAACACGGCGTCGACGCCCAGCCGCGCATAGCGCTCGGCCTGGTAGACCTCGGCCAGCCAGCCACGGGCGTCGCCATGGCGTTTGGGGGTGATCAGGCGGGGCGTCACGCGCCCTCCTAGCGCGCCGGCGGCGGCATCTCGACCCCGCAGTTCAAGTCTTCCATCAGATCGCGCAGATCCTGGACGTCCTGGTCGGGCTTGCCGGGCACGACGTCGATGCCATAGGCCGCCGCGTCGGGGCCATCGAAGATCAACAGCTTCGGGTGGGCGGCGCAGAGCCGGCGCACGTCGTCGTCATCCATCGCCGCCAGGGCCATGGTCTTCGGCGTATTGGTCAGGAACGGGTCGTTACGCACCAGGGTGCCGAAGTTGAAGGCCAGCGCATCCTCGTCGTCGACCACCACCACGTCGGTCTTGGCAAGGGCGATGGCGGCGTCGGCCCGGGCGTAGGGGTCGACGTAGGCCCAGGTCTGCCAGGCGCGCAGCGGCGTCAGCAGGCAGAGCGAGACGGCGCAGGCCAGCACGAGGCCGCCCGCCGCCGCGGCGCGGCGCTCGGCGGGCAGCGGCCAGGTCATGCGCCGCCAGCTCCACGCCGCCAGCAAGGCGATCGAGCCCAGCAGGCCGTGCAGATAGCGGTAGCCCCAGCCGTGGGTCTGGGTCGGCTCCAGCATGAGCATGGCGACCAGCGTCAGGAAGACGCCCAGCACCAGCGCGCGCATCTGCCCCTTGGCGCGCTCGGCAGCCAGGGCGCCGGCCAGCGCCAGCGGCGCGACCAGCGGGTTCTGCCAGGAGACGAAACGCACCAGACACTCACCCATCGGCCCGACGTTGCTGAGGCGGATGGTCCTCACCACCTCCAGCGCGCGGCTGATGAAATAGCCCGCGCCGGCCGACCCGGCGGCCGCGGGGGCGACACCAAGCAGGTGCTGGGAGATCGCCCAGTACTCGATCCAGAAGAGGCACATCGCGGCGTAGGCGACCGTGTAGAGCCCTGCCAGCCGCCAGCGCCGGTCCAGCCACAGCTGCAGCACCCAGGGCGCGGCGAACAGCGGGTGGAAGACGACCTGGTGGATGCCGCAGGCGAAGAAGCCCAACACCAGCGCGCCCGCATGTCCCATCCGGCCGCCGCGCAGGAAGAGCCAGAGCCAGGCCATGTTGAGCGCCAGGTGCACCGGCATGGCGTAGGACGTCATCGAGGTGACGATCAGCTGCGCCGAGCCGCCCAGCAGCGCCGCGGCGATCAGCGCCGACTGGCGCTCGTCCGGCCACAGCCGCCGGCCGACCGCGTAGGTCGCCACGATGGAGAAGGCGCTGAGCAGCGGATTGACCAGCGCCCGCGCCCCGACCAGGCTGGCCAGCGCCCGGATGGCGGCGTTCACCGGCAGGTAGGACGACGCCCAGCTGTCGCCGCCGGGGAACGGCAGCATGAAGATCGGCTGCATGGGGATCATGAACGGCCGCCACTCGGGCGCCACGGGCGCCACCAGCCGGCCGCTGGCGAAGATCTTGGCGTCGAAGTTGGCCATCACCTCGTCGAGCGAGAAGGTGTAGCCCTCGAACACCAGCCAGGGCCCGATGAGGCCGGCCACGAAGCAGATCAGGGCCAGCCCCGCGACCCAGAGGCGCGGCCTGCGCTCCAGCAGGGCGGCGAACGGCGTCAGCCAGCGCGCGGGGGCCAGCCCCAGCCCGATCAGCAGCCCCAGGCCCAGCACCAGCACCGGCAGGTCCTGGCGCCAGAAGAAGTAGGTCTCGGTGGTGTAGATGCGCAGGCGGATGGCGATGGCCACCCCCAGCCCGAGGATCACCGCCATGCGCAGCCAGACGAAGGTCAGCTGGCCGAACGGCGGCGCGAGGCCGAGGCGCTGGCGCGCTGCGTTCTCGGTTCCGGCCGCCATCGCGCCACCCTTCGACTCAAAGCCTGCGTCCGACCGGCTCGCGGCCCCTATCGGTAGCCGCGCAAGGCGGCGCTAGGCTAGCCCCCGTTTGACGCGGCGCGGGCCGGGGGCGCGGACGGCGGCAGCAGCCGGTTCCAGATCGGCAGCTCCGCCAGGGCCACTGCCAGCATGAAGGCGACCACGCCGAACGGGGTCACGACCAGCCCGCCCAGCAGCGCCAGGCCCGCCAGCCGCCGCATCCATCCTGACCCGCCGCCGCGGCCGTCCAGCACCCAGACCAGGCCGCTGGGCGCCAGGATCGCGATGTCCGGACGCACGGCGTAGAGGGTGCAACAGAGCGAGCCGGCGACCACACCGACGAGCCGCTCCGCAACGGAGCGGCGCAGGCTCCAGGCGGCGAAACCCAGTCCGCCCGCGACCACCGCGGCCTTTTCCGCCAGGTTCAGGTCGGGGCTCAGCGGATTGATGAAGTGCAACGGCAACTGGTGGACGGTGCGCGAAAACTCCGCCACCGCCCCGAGCCACTCCAGCCACCGCCCGGCGCCGAAGACGAAGCTGGCGAGCACCAGCGCCAGCCCCGCCACGATCGCCGCTCGCATGGCGCTCCAGTGGCCGAGCAGCAGCAGCGGGCTGAGCAGGGTCAGCTGCGGCTTGATGCAGGCGGCGAGCGCGATCAGCGCCCCCCCCAGCCGAGGTCGCCGCTCCAGCAGCGTGGCGCCCGCCACCAGCGCCGCGCCGGCGAACAGCACCGACTGCCCGTAAGCCGCCGCCATCAGCACCGGGAAGGTCACCACCACCAGCACGGCGCCCCAGCCGGGCGTCACCAGCCGCCAGGCCGCCAGGCCGATCGCCGCAACGGATAGCCCCGCCCAGAGGTAGTAGGCGGGCAGGAAGGGCAGCAGGCCGAACGGCCAGATCATCAGCAGAAAGGTCGGGGGATAGACGAAGGGCCGCGGGCCCGTCCCCGGCTCCCACGTCTGCAGGGCCGTCAGGTAGTCCGAATTGTAGAGCAGCGGATCGCCGGCGTGGCGCGCCGCGGTCCAGAACACTTCGAAATCCGGGAACCCCTGGTGCGCCAGGTTGAAGGCCGCGGCCCCCATGCCTGCCGCGACGCCGGCCGCTGCGATGGCGGCGGGAACCAGGGCGCGCGGCCAGGCGGACGAGGTCGCATCGGCCATCCGCGCAGGATATCGACGGCCGCGCCGATTCGCGAACCGCCGAAAATAGCGCTGGCTCCCCTCGCCCTGCCCGTGTATCAGCCGCGCCTCCCAAGGAGACGAACCGTGTTCGGCCACGCGCCAAACCAACGCGAGAGATCCAAGACCCTCGGTCAGCTGACCCAGGGACTGGATACCTGCGTGCGGGAGGGTGGCGGAGCCTGAAGTCGGTGCGACTTTGGTGATGCGAAAGAACCCCTCCCGGCCCAGTCGGGAGGGGTTCTTCGTTTCAGGACCCAGGTCTTCGACTGCGACGCCGGGAGGGGCGGTGAGAAGCAGGAGTGAGGACGATGAGTTTCGACGTATTCGAAAGCCCGCGGGCGCCGATCAAGGCGTGGACGAAGGGCGTGCCGATCGAGCCGCAGGCGATGCAGCAACTGCGCAACGTCGCCTCGCTGCCGTTCATCCACAAGCACATTGCGGTGATGCCGGACGTGCACTGGGGCATGGGCGCGACCGTCGGCTCGGTGATCCCGACCGTGGGCGCGATCATCCCGGCGGCGGTCGGCGTCGACATCGGCTGCGGCATGATGGCGGTGGCAACCACCCTCCGGGCCGAGCACCTTCCCGACAACCTCGCGCCGATCCGGTCGGCGATCGAGGCGGCGGTGCCGCACGGGCGGACCGACAACGGCGGCGCGAACGACGTCGGCTCCTGGCAGGGCGACCCGCCGGCGCCCGCGTCGTCGCGGTGGGGCGAACTCGAGGCCGGCTACAAGGCCGTCATCGAGAAGCACCCGAAGGCGGCGCACCCGCGCGGCCTCGGCCACCTCGGCACGCTCGGCGCCGGCAACCACTTCATCGAGCTTTGTCTCGATGAGGACGGCCGGGTCTGGGTGATGCTGCACTCCGGCTCGCGGGGCGTCGGCAACAGGTTCGGCTCGTACTTCATCGAGCAGGCCAAGCGGGAGATGCGCCGGTGGTTCATCAACCTGCCCGACGCCGACCTCGCCTACTTCCCGGAAGGGACGGAGGGCTTCATCGACTACATCCGGGCGGTGAGCTGGGCGCAGAAGTACGCCCGGGCCAACCGGGAGGCGATGATGGAGGCCGTGCTCGGCGCGCTCCGGACCTTCTGGCCGGACCTCGTCGCGTCGGAACTCGCGGTGAACTGCCACCACAACTACGTCACGCGGGAGCGGCACTTCGGCGCCGACGTCTTCGTGACGCGGAAGGGAGCGGTGCGGGCGCGCCTCGGCGAACTGGGGATCATCCCCGGCTCGATGGGGGCGAAGTCCTTCATCGTGCGCGGGAAGGGCAACCGGGACGCGTTCGAGACCTGCTCGCACGGCGCCGGCCGGGCCATGAGCCGGGGCCGAAGCCAAGCGGCGGTTCACGCTCGAGGACCATGCGCGGGCCACCGAAGGCGTCGAGTGCCGGAAGGACGCGGGCGTGATCGACGAAACGCCGATGGCCTACAAGGACATCGACGCCGTCATGGCCGCGCAAGCGGACCTGGTGGAGATCGTCCGCACGCTGCGGCAGGTGGTGTGCGTGAAGGGCTGAGGGCGTCGCCGCTCGTCCGCAAAGGGCGGGCGGCGGCGGCGAACTCAGTTGTTGTATAATGCATCATGATGTGAGAAGGAGATGACGCCGTAGGTGGCGTAGAGGGCGAGTTCATCGCTTTCAACGAGGGAGTCGCGGGTTCGAGCCCCGCCGTGAAGCGCAAGCTTCGCGTAGCTCAGTGGTAGAGCACCATTCGCCCTCGCCTGTACCCCTGCGGCGCCGTTATCACGGTGGCGAAGAGATCGGTTTCTTCGGGTGACGGAAGGCGGAGGCTTGTCCTTGCGCGCCGTGGCTCTTCGATAGGCCAGCCGATTTCACCTGTTCCCCGTGATACTTACGGCGTCGCCGGTGGTGACGAGCATCGTTTCTTCGTCTTTCAAACGAAGGCCCTCGGGCCGGCGATGCCACGTGTTCCCCGGCTTCGCCGCGGCGGTGGGGACAGGACCTGGGATACTTCGCACCCAGAAGGGGCGGCCCGAGCTTCGGCTTGAGGTTGGGACGCGGCAACGTCCGAGGGAAGCGCCCCTCCCGGATCCGAAAGTTCCCCGCCGCGGTGAAGCATGTGTTGCGTATAGCACCATACTCGGCTATCACGCTTCTCGTCGTCGCGGCGCGGTGGCGGACCTCGCAAGAGGCTCGCCGCCGCGGCGTGGCGATCCGGTTCGGTGGCGCAGAGAGCGACTACTTCGATGGTAAGGCTGCAAGGCTCAACGGGTTCAAATCCCGCACCCTGACTGACGGCGGAGACGCCGGCGGGACGGGTGAAGCGCTTTCGCCCGTTCCCCGATCCGGCGTCCGAAGTCCGCAAGTCCCGAGGAGGCGCCCCGATGCGTCTGAACATCTTTACAAGCCGGCCGGCCGTGACCCACGAGGGCGCGCCGGCGATCCCGCTTTCGACCGAACAATTGCTGCGCCGGTCGGTGCTGTCGTGCCTGCTCTGGGAGGACGAGTTCTACGAGGACGGCGAGGCGATCGCCGACCGGATCGTGGCGCTGGCGTCCGAGGTCCGGCCCGAGGTCACCGCCGCCCTGGCGGTCGAGGCGCGCGAGCGCTTCAAGCTTCGGCACGCGCCGCTGATCCTGCTCACCGCCCTGGTGAAGACCGCCCGCGGCACGTCGCTGGCGGCCGACACCATCGCGCGGGTGATCCAGCGCGCCGACGAGATCAGCGAGCTGGTGGCCATCTACTGGCGCGGCGGGCGCAAGCCGCTGGCCAAGCAGCTGAAGCTGGGCCTGGCCCGCGCCTTCGCCAAGTTCGACGCCTACCAGCTCGCCAAGTACGACCGCGACGGGCCGGTGAAGCTGCGCGACGTCTTGTTCCTCGTCCACGCCAAGCCGCGGGACGAGGCGCAAGCCGCGCTCTTCAAGGGCCTCGCCGAGCGCACCCTGGCGACGCCGGACACCTGGGAGGTCGCCCTCTCCGGCGGCGCCGACAAGCGCGAGACCTTCGAGCGCCTGCTGGCCGAGCGCAAGCTGGGCTACCTGGCCCTGCTCCGCAACCTGCGGAACATGGATCAGGCCGGCGTCGACGAGGCCGCGGTGAAGGCCGCCATCCTGGCGCGCCGGGGGGCCGAGCGGGTGCTGCCGTTCCGCTACGTGGCGGCGGCCCGCGCCGCCCCCCGGTTCGAGCCCTGGCTCGACCAGGCGCTGAGCGAGGCGGTGCTCGCCGGGCCGGTGTTCGAAGGCCGCACCCTAGTGCTGGTCGACGTCTCCGGCTCGATGGCCGCCCGGCTTTCGGCCAGGTCCGACCTGACCCGGATGGACGCCGCGGCGACGCTGGCGTCGATCATCCCGGGCGACGTGCGGGTCTTCACCTTCTCGCAGGAGGTGGTGGAGGTTCCGCCGCGCCGGGGCATGGCCGGGGTCGACGCGGTGCTGGGCTCGCAGCCGCACGGGGGCACTTACCTCGGCAAGGCGGTAGCGCAGCTGAACCGGGCGCCGCATGAGCGGCTGATCGTCGTCACCGACGAGCAGTCGCACGACGCGGTGCCCGCCCCCGCGGCGGCGAAGGCCTACATGGTCAACGTCGCCAGTGCGCGCAACGGGGTCGGCTACGGCCCCTGGACCCGCATCGAGGGCTTCTCCGAGGCCGTGCTGGACTTCATCCGCGAGCACGAGCGGCTCGCAGCTGACGCGCTGGCATGACCGCGGAGGAACTGAGAGCGGCGGCGCTCAGGCTGTTCGGCGAGCGGGGCTGGATGTCCCGCCTCGCCGAAGGCCTGGGCGTCGACCGCTCCACCGTCTCCCGCTGGTTCGCCGGCGTGCCAGTGCCAGGCCCGGCGGCGGCGGCGGTGCGGGCGTGGCTGCAGCTTCACGAGCTGACCGGCGAGACGCCGTCGGCCAGCGGCTTGCCCTACGCGTCGGAGCACCAGGTGTCACCGCGGGTTGAACGATCGCGGATCATGTACATCGAGGACAAATCACAAGGGCTGAACGGCCCTGCGCGCATCGGTCGGGTCTACTTCTCGAAGACCGGCAGGAGCCTCACCTATCGCGGCCAGACGTTCCGGTCGCTCGGCGGAGGTTACAAAGCCAACTACTTCGATGTCGACACCGGCGACCAGTACTGGATATCCGGGCCTCGAAAGGATGGTCAGGACCGGCTCTCCCCACAGAGCACGCAACCGGTCGAGATCGATGAGGACGTTCGAGAGGAGTACTGGCGGGACGTCCGTGGCGAGCAGAAGGGCTGAGGCGTCGATAGTTGCGCCGGGGCCCGGCCAGGGCGCGGCCGAGCCATTCTTCAAGGCACGTGAAGGGATTGGACGACAAAGCGAACGGAATCGCCGTCCAGCACCTTCGCATGGAGAACCAAATCGCTGACAATCTCGCGAGATGTGCCGAGGTCGATTAGCGCGATCCAATGCTCGCTCATCCATAGACAAACAGACGTGCGCCGGATCTCCTCACTCAGAGGCGCCAAGCTATCACCGTAAGTCCGAATGTTTCTGGCAATAAATTCCCGCATCGTCTGCTGGGAGGGGTTCCACTCCCAAGTGCGAAAGTCCGGACAGTCGAAAGTTCCCAGAACGAAGGGCTTGCACGACTTCCTGGAACGCGCCCCGCCACGTCACCGGCACCGGATGTTCATGTTCGTCTTTCTCAGGCGACACCGGTTCCGTTATCCATCAGCGCGACACACACTCGAGCCGCATCGCCGGCGGACAGCTTGAGGCGTAGATCGCACGGCGGAGCATGATTCCGATCGGTTGATTGTGTCAAGGACCGCCTCCGGCGGCCGCGGAGCGGCGGCGCTACGCGCCGTTCTTGACACAATCAACCGATCGGAAAGACTAGCCTCCGTCCGTTCGACGCCCCACTCCCGAGCTTGCAAGGTCGGGCGTGCGAGCCGCCCCTCACTCCCCCTCCGACCGCCTGAACGTCAGCGTCCGGCCGTAGCGCTCCAGCACCAGGCCTGCGGGCTGGATCAGCAGCGGGGTGTGGGTGAAGGCGACGTGGCCGAGGTCGTTGGGGTCGAAGCGCAGGCGCACCGACACGCCCGGCGCCGCGGGCAGCGGGATGGCGTCGCCCTGGACATCGTAGACCGGGAGCTGCAGCTGCACCGACACCACCCGGTCGGCGGGGCCCAGTGGCAGGTCGAGGCCGTGTTCGCCGAGCTGGCGGTCGATCGTGCGGCCGCTGGCCAGCCTCACCCGGACGTCGAAGTATTGCTGGTCCATGCCGGCCGGCAAGTCGAGGGTCAGCC
>DATAVF010000168.1:0-6100 GCA_036267835.1 Caulobacteraceae bacterium
GGAGCTGACCCCCGCTGAGCGCGGCATGGCCGGCGCCGTCGCCCGGGCCCGCGAGCTGATCGACGAGATCGGCGACGCGGTGATGCCGCAGCAGTTCGAGAACCCGGCCAACCCGCTGATCCACCGCGTCACCACCGCCGAGGAGATCTGGAACGACACCGCCGGCGCGGTGGACGTGGTGATCTCCGGCGTCGGCACGGCTGGCACCATCACCGGCGTCGGCCAGGTGCTGAAGGCCAAGAAGCCCTCGGTGCGGATGGTGGCGGTCGAACCCACCGGCTCGCCAGTGCTCAGCGGCGGCCATCCGGGGCCGCACAAGATCCAGGGCCTGGGCGCGGGCTTCGTGCCGGCGGTGCTCGACCGGGGCGTCATGGACGAGGTGGTGCAGGTCTCCAACGACGACTCGATCGAGATGGCCCGCATGTGCGCCCGCATCGAAGGCGTGCCGGTGGGCATTTCCTCCGGCGCGGCGTTGACGGCGGCGTTCGACGTCGCGTCGCGGGGCGAGATGGAGGGCAAGACCATCGTCACCATCATCCCCAGCTTCGCCGAGCGCTACCTGTCGACGGCGCTGTTCGAAGGGCTGTGACCCGGCCGCCCGCCAGCGCCGCCGACGCCGCGCACGACGCGGCGACGCTCGCCTTCTATGACCGCGAGGCCGGCGTCTACGCGGCCCGGCCGCAGGCGGCGCACTCGCCGCGGCTGGAGCGGTTCCTCGACGCCCTCGCGCCCGGCGCGGCGATCCTGGAGCTCGGCTGCGGCGGCGGGCGCGACGCGGAGGCCATGCTGCGGCGCGGCTTCGACGTCACCCCGACCGATGGCTCGCCGGGCCTGGCCGCCCAGGCTGAGGCGCGTCTGGGGCGGCCGGTGCGGCTGCTGCGCTTCGAGGACCTTGACGCCGATGCGGCTTACGACGCGGTCTGGGCCAACGCTTGCCTGCTGCACGCGCCGTTCGAGGCGCTGCCCGGCATCCTGGCCCGCATCCGCCGCGCGCTGAAGCCCGGCGGCCGCTGCTTCGCCAGCTTCAAGGCCGGCGAAGGCCCGGACCGCGACGCCCTCGGCCGCTACTACAACTTCCCCACCGAGGCTTCACTGCGCGCGGCCTATGACGCGGCCGGGCCGTGGACCGGCTTCGAGATCGAGCACGGCCGGGGCGGCGGCTTCGACGGCGTCGAGCGCGATTGGCTGATGTGCCTGGCGGTGCGGTGACCGACGTCTATCCGCCGGAGAAACGCTCGGCGGTGATGCGCCGGGTCAAGGCCAAGCACACCGCGCCCGAGCTGCAGGTGCGCCGCCTGGTCTGGCGCCTCGGCGCCCGCTATCGCCTCCACCGCGCCGACCTGCCCGGCAAGCCGGACCTTGTCCTCGCCGGCCGCCGCCTGGCGATCTTCGTCCACGGCTGCTTCTGGCACGGCCACGGCTGCGCAAGAGGGGCGCGGGTGCCGAAGGCCAACCGCGACTATTGGGTGGGCAAGGTGGGGCGCAACCGGGCGCGGGACGTGGCGCACCAGGCGGCGCTGGAGGCCGCGGGTTGGCGGGTGGAGACGATCTGGGAGTGTGAGCTGAAGCACGCCGCGGCGCTGGAGGCGCGTGTGAGGTCAATGCTCTAGCGCGCCTCCCCCGCAGGGGGAGGAACTCTAAGCGTGCGTTCCCGATCCCTTAACCGAACAGCGGTGTGATCGGCCCCCGACACGCCGCCGGACCGCCCCAATGCCCGCCACCGCCCGCCTTACCGCTGCGCCCAGCCCGACCCAGGACTTCATCGAGCGCGGCTACCACGCCTTCGAGCGCCCGCTCGACGCCTCCGCCGCCGCGCGGCTGCTCGCCAAGGTCCGCGCCACCCGCGGCTTCGATGCGTCGCTCTTCCTCAGCGAGGCCGCGTTCGACGCCGACCCGCAGTACACCGGCGTCAACCCACGGCCCGGCCGCAACTTGCTCGAGGGGCTGGACGCCGACCTGGCGTTCGTGGAGCGCGCCCCGGCGATCGTCGCCGCGCTGACCGAGCTGCTCGGCGACGGCTACAAGACGTTGAACCGCAAGGTGGTCTGCGGCGTGCCGGCCAGCGCCGTGCCGGCCTGGCTGAAGGCCCGCATCACCGACAACCCGGTCAACAACCTGGGCGCCTATGTGCGGCCCGAGTACCGGGACGTGACCTATTTCTACGGCATCGACTTCCACCAGGACCTGATCGACTTCAAGGACCGCGACGCCGACTTCGTCACCCTTTACGTCTACCTGCACCCGGTCGGCGCCCACGACGCGCCGCTCTACCTGCTGGAGGAGAGCCACCAGCTCGGCGCGACCGTGTTCCCGCACGACCTGACCCGCGACGGCGACGCCTGGCTCTATCGCGACCGCCAGGGCGGCGCGGTGCGAACGCCGCAGCGCATGCTGGTCGGCGGCGCGGGGTTCGCGGCGGTCTGGCACGCCTGCACCCTGCACGGCACCCAGCCCGACGCGGCCGACAACGAGCGCCTGTCGCTGCGCTACCTCTTCGCCAAGCGGCCCGGCGCGCAGGGAGGCCTCGAGGCCGTCAACGCTACCTTACGCGGCCCGATCCGCCTGGACGCGACCCGCCAGGACCTCGACGACAGAGGCGCGGCGCGGATCAAGGCCAACACGGTCAACAGGGCCTAGCGGCTCAGAACGCCTCGGCCGGCAGGGCCATCACCGCCTCGGCGCCCATCTTCAGCTTGGCGAGGGCCGCGCCGGTGTCCGGCAGGATGCGCTGCAGGAAGTAGCGGCCGACGGTGAGCTTGTTGGCGTAGAACGGGTCGGCGTCGCCGGCCGCGATCTTGGCGTTCGCGACCTTGGCCATCAGCGCCCACATGTAGGCGAGGCCGGTCAGGCCGAAGAGGCGCAGGTAGTCCATCGAGGCGGCGCCGGCGTTGTCGGGATTGGAGAGCCCGTTCTGCATCAGCCAGAGGGTGCCGTCCCAGAGCTGCGCCTTGGCTGAGGCCAGGCCCTCGATGAAGGGCGACAGCGCCGCGTCGGCCTTGTTGGCTTCCACGAAGGCGTCGATCTCGGCGGTGAAGGTGGTGACCGAGCGGCCGCCGTGCTGGGCCAGCTTGCGGCCCACCAGATCGAGCGCCTGGATGCCGTTGGTCCCTTCGTAGATCAGGGTGATGCGGCTATCGCGCAGATACTGGCTGACGGGGAAGTGCTCGGTGAAGCCGGAGCCGCCGTGCACCTGCACCGCGTCCGAGGCGATGGCGAAGCCCTTCTCGGTCAGGAAGCCTTTCAGCACCGGCGTCATCAGCGCCATGTAGTCCTCGCCCTTCTGGCGCACCGCCTCGTCGGGGCTGCGGCGGGCGAGATCGCCGTGCAGGGCGGTCCAGAACAGGAAGGCGCGGCCCGCTTCCAGCACGGCGCGCGAATCCATCAGCATGCGCCGCACGTCGGGGTGGACGATGATCGGGTCGGCGGGACCGGACGGGTTCTTCGGCCCGGTCAGCGAGCGCATCTGCAGCCGGTCCTTGGCGAAGGCGGCGGCCGCCTGGTAGGCCGCCTCGCCCTGGGCCAGGCCCTGCATGCCGACGCCGAGCCTGGCCTCGTTCATCATCACGAACATGATCGAGAGGCCGCGGTTCTCCTCGCCGATCAGCCAGCCGGTGCTCTCGTCGTGGCTGATCACGCAGGTGGCGTTGCCGTGGATGCCCATCTTCTCTTCGAGGCCGGCGCAGCTGACGGCGTTCCGCGCCCCCGGCTTGCCCTCGGCGTCGGGCAGGAACTTCGGCACGATGAAGAGGCTGATGCCGCGCGTGCCTTCCGGCGCGCCCTCGATGCGGGCCAGCACCAGGTGGACGATGTTGGGCGCCATGTCGTGCTCGCCCGACGATATCCAGATCTTCTGGCCGCTGATCTTGTAGGTCCCGTCCGCGGCGGGGACGGCCTTGGTGCGGATCAGGCCGAGGTCGGTGCCGCACTGCGGCTCGGTGAGGTTCATGGTGCCGCCCCACTCGCCGGTCGCGAGCTTGGGCAGGTAGAGGTCCTTCTGCGCCTCGGAGCCGCCGGCCAGGATGGCGGAGTAGGCCCCGTGGGTGAGGCCCGGGTACATGGAGAAGGCCATGTTAGCCGACGAGCTCATCTCGTTGAAGGCCATGTTGACCACCGCCGGCAGCCCCTGGCCGCCATACGCCGGCTCAGCGCCCAGCGCGGGCCAGCCGCCATCGACCAGCTGCTGGTAGGCTTGCTTGAAGCCGGGCGGCGTGGTCACCGAGCCGTCGGGGTTCCAGACGCAGCCCTTCTTGTCGCCGACCGAGTTCAGCGGGGCGAGCACCTCGCCGCAGAACTTGCTCGCCTCGTCGAGGATCTGCTCGACCAGATCCATCGGCGCGTCGGCAAACGCGGGCAGGTTGGCGAATTTCTCGATCTCGAGCACGTCCTTGAGCAGGAACAGGTGCTCGCGCACAGGCGGCTGGTAGGTCATCGAGCCTCGCTCCCACGAATCTTGAGGGGAGCGGGGATCATATCCTTCTCCCCTCGCGGGAGAAGGTGGCGCGAAGCGCCGGATGAGGGGGCTTCGCCGCCTCCGCTGCTGATGGACGAGGGAGCCCCTGGCAGGCGCCCCCCCATCCCTCGCCCGCGGCGACAGCTTCTCCCGCGAGGGGAGAAGGACCCCCTATCTGCCGACCGCTTCGGCGTGGCGGGCGCCGACGCGGTGGGCCGGCGGCGGGGTGGGTTTGGCGGACTCGGCCAGCAGGTCGGGCCGGCTGCTCGACAGCGAGTCTTCGATCGCCTGGCTGGCGGTCTTCAGCTCGTTGATGGCGTGGTCGAGATCGTCGCGCTGGCGCTCCAGCGTCACGATGCGCTCGCGGAACTTGCGCAGCGCCGTGGCGTTCTGCGACGCCCCGCCGTCGTTCTTGTCGTAGAGGTCGAGGATTTCGCGGATTTCGGCCAGCGACAGGTTCACCCGCTTGCCGCGCAGGATCAGCTGCAGGCGGGCGCGGTCCTTGTAGGAATAGACCCGGTTGAGGCCCTGGCGGGCGGGCGCGAGCAGCCCCTTGTCCTCATAGAAGCGCAGCGCGCGCGGCGTGCACTTGAATTCGAGGCATAGCTGACGAATGGTGAAGGTGCGCTCGGGGCGCCGTAGCTCAAGAGGCATGGTTCCGTCTTCCTGGTCCGCGCGTTCCGCGCTTGGTTATCGTCGTTCATATTACGCGTTCCCCGGCTTACGTCAACGTCAACGTCAAGGCAAAATCGGCATGATCCGTTTCATCTTGCGCGCCCTCGTGGCGGCGGCTGGGCTCTGGGTAGCCTCGAAGATCATCCCCGGCGTCCAGATGGAAAACTGGAAGACGCTGGTGCTCGCCGGCCTGGTGCTCGGCATCGTCAACGCTCTGGTCCGCCCGATCGTGACCTTCCTCACCCTGCCAGTGACCATCCTGACGCTGGGATTGTTCCTGCTGATCGTGAACGGCCTGATGATCCTGCTGACCAGCTGGGTGGTCGACCACTTCCCCGGCCTGCACATGCACATCGGCAGCCTGCTCAACTCGGTCCTGGTCACCATCGTGGTCTGGCTGGTCAGCCTGGTCGGCAACATGTTCCTCGGCGACGAGGAGAACCGGTCCCAAAGGCGGCGCTGAACTGGCGGGAAGTCCCATCGTGTGTTAAATCACACACGATGGGAGCCCGCCAATGCCGCAAAGATTCTACCCCGCCGTGCTGGAACGCGGCGAACATGGCGCGGTGGGGGTGTGGTTTCCGGACTTCCCCGGCTGCGTCGTCGGAGGCCAGTCGCAGGAAGAGGCGATGGCCCGCGCCTCCGATGCGCTGGAAGAGGCCATGCGCAGCTGCGCCGAACTCGAACAGCCGTTGCCCGTCCCCACCCCGATGGAGCAGATCCGCCCGCCGGCCGAATGCGACGTGATCTGCCTGGCCGCGATCGGCGCCAGCCCACCCAACCCCTCGGACCGGGTCAACGTCTACCTGCCGCGCAACCTCATCGACCGCATCGACCGGCTGACCGCCGAGCTTGGCATGAACCGCTCGAGCTTCTTCGGCATGGCGGCCAATGAGCTGCTGGCGCGCTATTCGACCCAGTTCGGCACGTTCGGCCCGGCGCGGCCGTTTATTCGATTCGGGCGCTAGCGCGGAC
>DATAVF010000169.1:0-9828 GCA_036267835.1 Caulobacteraceae bacterium
CCAGACGGCAGCAGACGCCGATCCTTCAACCCAGATGCGCCCTCGTCCTTCAGCCGATCGCGCCAGCGACGGAACGTCCGATCGCTGATCCCAAGCATCTGCGACGCCAGCTCCTGACCAAGCTCGCCGCTCTCATGACGCTCCAAAAGCTCCTCGAAACGCATCCGTCTGACGCCCTCGTTGATCCGTGCCCGTTCCATCCCCGCCCCCAAAAAACAGGGCGACAAGACCGGACACTTCACGAGCTACAAAATCCGGACAGATCACGAGCTAGCCACAGCTTTCATCACGGCTCCTTGCGTCAAGTCCGGGCGCGCTTATCCTCACTGCGAGCGCCACAGTCCATGACCAATCCCTTCCTCGGCCTGCCCCTGTCCCAAGGCCCAGCTCTGCAGGAGCTGGATGCCCGGGCCCGTGACATCTTCCGCCGCATCGTCGAGACCTACCTGGAGACCGGCGAGCCGGTCGGCTCGCGCACCATCTCCAGAGCCGGCATCGCGCTGTCGCCCGCCTCGATCCGCAACACCATGCAGGATCTGGCCGAACTGGGCCTGCTCGACTCGCCGCACATCAGCGCCGGGCGGATGCCGACCCACCAGGGCCTGCGGCTGTTCGTCGATGGGCTGCTGGAGGTGGGCGACCTCGCCGAAGAAGACCGCCGCTCGATCGAGGCGCGGCTCACCGCCCATGGCCGCTCGGTCGAGGATGCGTTGAACGAGGCCAGTTCGATCCTCTCAGGGCTGGCCGGCGGCGCGGGCGTCGTGGTGGCCCCGGCAGCGCGGGAGGCCGGCGTCAAGCACGTCGAGTTCGTGGCGCTGGGCCCCGACCAGACCCTGACCATCATGGTCTTCGACGACGGCCAGGTGGAAAACCGGCTGATGCGCCGCCCCGCCGGCGTCACGCCGTCGGCCCTGACCGAGGCCTCGAACTTCCTCAACGCCCGCTTGCGTGGCCGCACCCTGGCCGAAGCGCGACTGGAGGTCGGCGCCGAGCTGGAGCGGGCGCGCCAGGACCTCGATGCGGTCAGCGCGCGCCTGGTCGAGGATGGCCTCGCGGCCTGGGGCGGTGGCGAAGAAGTCGGGCGGGCGCTGATCGTGCGCGGCCGGGCCAACCTGCTCGGCGACCCGGAAACCCTGGCCGACCTGGAGCGCGTGCGCCGGCTCTTCGACGACCTGGAGCAGAAGGAGCAGCTGATCGGCCTCTTGGACCTGGTGCGCGAGGCCGAGGGCGTGCGCATCTTCATCGGCGCGGAGACGCGGCTCTTCTCGCTTTCAGGTTCCGCCGTGATCGCGGCGCCCTATATGAGCGGCAGACAGAAGGTGCTTGGCGCGATCGGAGTCATCGGTCCGGCCAGGCTCAACTATGCCCGGGTGATCCCGCTCGTCGACTACACGGCGCGGGTGCTCGGGCGCATCGTGGATGGATGAAAGACGGCATGAGTGACGACGCAACGCCCGCGAGCGGTCAGGAGACCGAAGCTGACGCGACCGCCAACGACCTCGCGGATGCGGAAGGCGATATCGAGGCCCTGCGCGCCGAGGTCGCCTCGCTGAAGGATCAGATGCTGCGCGTGGCGGCCGAGGCCGACAACACCAGGCGCCGCGCCGAGCGCGAGGCCAACGATTCGCGCGCCTTCGCGATCCAGAAGTTCGCCCGCGACCTGCTGGGCGTGGCCGACAACCTGCAGCGCGCCATGCAGCACGCGCCGAAGGACGCCGGCGATCCGCTGGTCAAGAACCTCGCCATCGGCCTGGAAATGACCGAGCGCGAGCTGATGGGCGCCTTCGAGCGCAACGGCCTGAAGAAGGTCGACCCGGTGCGCGGCGCCAAGTTCGACCCGCACCTGCACCAGGCGATGCAGGAGCAGCCGGCGGCGGACGTCGCCGGCGGCGGCGTGCTGCAGGTGATCCAGCCCGGCTACGAACTCTTCGGCCGCCTCGTGCGCCCAGCGATGGTGATCGTGGCCGCGCGCGGCTCCGGCGGCGCGGAAGCGGCGGAACCGGTCGCCTCGAACCCCTACGCTTCGGCCGGCGGCGGCGCGGGCGGCGCGGTGGACACCAAGGCCTGACCGGGCCCCCGGCATACGCGGCGCGGTCCGGCGCCATCTGGATCGACACCACCGACCTCTTCCACGAGTTCCGCCTCGCCGCCCACCCGACCGGCGTCAGCCGTATGCTGCTGAGCCTGGCCGACGAGCTGATCGCCGCGCCGGGCCCGGCGTTCGCCAACGCGCGCATCTGCTTCTGGAGCCCCCACGCCAAGGCGCTGCTGACGGTCGAGCCGGCGCAGGTGGGGCCGCTGGTGGCCTTTTTTCCCAGCCTGGCGGGGCGCTACGACGCGGCGGGGCTGGTGCGCATTCCTTACGTCTCGCAGGTCACCCGAGCGGTCGCCACCTCGCTGCCGCGGGCGCTGCGCTACCGACTGTTTCCGGCCGACAGCGGCGTGGGGCTGTTCGAGCTCTGGGCGCAGCGCAGCGGCGTGCGGCTGACCGAGGTCGATCTCGACGCCGGCGACAGCCTGTTCCTGCCCGGCTCATTCTGGCTCGGCGACCATATGGGGCCGCTGTTCCGCGAGGCGCGGGCGGCCGGGGCTTCGGTGACCGCCTTCGTCCACGACATGCTGCTGCTGTCGCATCCGGAGTGGCGGCCGGGCGCGATCGCGCGGCGCTTCCGCCGCGGCTGCCAGGCGCGCCTGCCGCGCTGCGCCGCGGTGATCTGCAACTCGCGCCAGACCGCCAGCGAACTGCGCCGGCTGATCCGGCTGCCGGCGGAGCTGGCCGTCGAGGCCTGCCGCTTCGCCGACATCCCGCAGGCGGCGCCCGGCGTCCCGCCGGCGGCGCTGGAGCGGCTGGCCGGCGCGCCCTATGTGCTGGTGGTCTCGACCCTGATCCCACGCAAGAACCACCAGTTGCTGGTCGAGGCCTGGCGGGAGCTCTGGCGCCGCCACGGCCCTGCCACGCCCTACCTGGTGTTCGCCGGCGGCGGCGCGCCGGACCGCCGTCTGGCCGAGGTGATGGCCGCCGAAGCCGCCGAGGGCGGCCGGCTGCTGCGGCTGGGCGGTGTCGACGACGCGGCGCTGGAGCGGCTCTATGCCGACGCTTGGCTGACCGCCTATCCGAGCCTCGGCGAAGGCTACGGCCTGCCGGTCGCCGAGGCGCTGAGCCGCGGCAAGGTCTGCCTCGCCGGGCCGGTCGAGGGCGTCAGCGAGGCCGGCGCGGGGCTGATCGACCTCATCGATCCTCGCGCGCCGCAGAGTGTCGTCGCGGCCGTCAGCGGCTACCTCGCCGAGCCGGCGCGGCTGGCGGCCCGCATGGCGGAGATCGCCGCCGGTTACCGCCGCACCAGCTGGGCGCAGACCGCCGCGACAGTGCGCGCGGTGCTGGAAAACACGGTCGCCGGCCCGCGTTAACGCTTCCGCCGCGCGTGGTTTCGGCTAAGCTGCGTCGTCCCATCACCTAGCGCCAGGCGGGAGCCCGTCCCGCCGCGGCCGGACGGATTGGACGCGATGAAGCTGACCATCGAGCGCGCGGCGCTGCTGAAAGCCCTGGGACACGTGCAGAGCGTCGTCGAGCGGCGCAACACCATCCCAATCCTCTCCAACGTGCTGCTGGTGGCGGGGCCGGGCCGCGTGGCCTTCTCGGCCACCGACCTCGACATGGAGATCACCGACTCCACGCCGGCGCAGGTCGAGAGCCCCGGCCAGATCACCGCGCCGGCGCACACCCTCTACGAGATCGTGCGCAAGCTGCCCGATGGCGCGGACGTGTCGCTGACTTACACCGGCGAGGATCCGCGGCTGATCGTGCAGGCCGGCCGATCGCGCTTCCACCTTCCGGTGCTGCCGGCCGGCGACTTCCCGGTGATGTCGTCCGACGATCTGGCCGGCGGGGCCAGCCTCGCCGCCAGCGACCTGATGCGGCTGATCGACAAGACCCGCTTCGCCATCTCCACCGAGGAGACGCGCTACTACCTCAACGGCCTCTACCTCCATGCGGTGGTCGAGGACGGCCAGGCCAGGCTGCGCGCCGTGGCCACGGATGGCCGCCGTCTGGCGCTGGCCGAAATGCCGGCGCCCGACGGCTTTGCCGGTTCGCCCGGCGTGATCATCCCGCGCAAGACCATCACCGAGGCCCGCCGCCTGCTCGACGACGCCGGCGCGGAGGTGGCGATCAGCGTCTCGGCCCAGAAGGTGCGCATCGGCGTCGGCGACACGGTGATCACCTCGAAGGTCATCGACGGCTCGTTCCCGCGCTACGCCGAGGTGATCCCGCACGCCAACCCTCGGGTGATGAGGGTCGACGCCGCCCTGCTCGCCGCGGCCGTCGACCGGGTGGCGACCATCTCCACCGAGCAGAGCCGCGCCGTGCAGATGGCGATCGAGCCGGGCCGCGTGACGCTCACCGTACGCACCATGGACGCCAGTCAGGCGGTGGAGGAGCTGGAGGTCGACTACGAGGGCGAGCCCTTCGACGTCGGTTTCAACGCCCGCTATCTGCTCGACGTCACCGCCCAGGTCGGCGGCGAACTCGTCGAGCTGCGGTTCTCCGAGCACGCCGGCGCCGCGCGCCCGGTGGACCCGGTGCTGGCCCTCGATCCCACCGACGCGGGCGTGCAGTACGTGCTGGTGCCGCTGCGGGCCTAGGGGCCTGTGCGCAAGCGCTCCCGCGCCTCTTCCGCCGCGCGCCGTTTCGTCTAATCTGCCCCGTCCAATCGCTCAGCGCCGCGGGGGCCCTGAGTTCCCCGCCTGACGGACCGGACCTGGATGAAGCTGACAATCGAGCGGACGGCGCTGCTGAAGGCGCTGGGGCATGTGCAGAGTGTCGTCGAGCGACGCAACACCATCCCCATCCTCTCCAACGTGCTGCTGTCGGCCGGGCAGGGGCAGGTGGCCTTCTCCGCCACCGACCTCGACATGGAGATCACCGACTCCAGCCCGTGCCAGGTCGAGAGTCCGGGCCAGATCACCGCGCCGGCGCACACCCTCTACGAGATCGTGCGCAAACTGCCGGAGGGGGCGGACGTGTCACTGAGCTACGCCGGCGACGACCCGCGGCTGACCGTGTCGGCCGGGCGCTCGCGCTTCAACCTGCCGGTGCTGCCGGCCGGCGACTTCCCGGTAATGTCGGCTGAGGGCCTGGCCGGCGGGGTCGAGATCGACACCGGCGAGCTGATCCGGCTGATCGACAAGACCCGCTTCGCCATCTCCACCGAGGAGACGCGCTACTACCTGAACGGCCTCTACCTGCATGCGGTGGTCGAGGAAGGCCAGGCGAAGCTGCGCGCCGTGGCCACCGACGGCCGCCGCCTGGCGCTGGCCGAGATGCCGGCCCCCGACGGCTTCTCAGGCGCGCCCGGCGTGATCATCCCGCGCAAGACCATCAACGAGGCCCGCCGCCTGCTCGACGACGGCGGCGAGAACGTCACCCTGGGCATCTCGGCCCAGAAGGTGCGGCTCGGCGTCGGCAATACGGCGATGACCTCAAAGGTGATCGACGGCTCGTTCCCGCCGTACGAGCGGGTGATCCCGCGCGACAACAAGCGGGTGATGACCCTCGACAACGCCCTCTTCGCCGCCGCCGTGGACCGGGTGGCGACCATCTCCACCGAGCAGAGCCGCGCGGTGAAGCTGGCCATCGAGTCCGGCCGCATGACGCTGACGGTGCGCAACATGCACGCCGGCCAGGCGGTCGAGGAACTGGAGATCGACTATGAGGGCGAGCCCTTCGAGATCGGCTTCAACGCCCGCTACATCCTGGATGTGACCAGCCAGATCGGCGGCGAGATCACCGAGTTCCGCTTCGCCGAACACGTCGGCGGGGCCACGGTGCTGGACCCGACGCTGGTGCTCGACCCGACCGACGCGGGCGTCCAGTACGTGCTGATGCCGCTGCGGGCTTAGTGTTGGGGTTGCGGCCAGGAGCGGCGCGGCCTCAGACGACTGATCCCTCCGCGAGGGCCGCCTCGTCCGCCGCCCCGTCCAGCGCCAGTTCGATCGCTTCGAACAGCTTGGCCGCCTCGATCGGCTTGGCGACGTGGCCGTCCATGCCGGCGGCGAGGTAAGCCGAGACCTGGTGCGACATGGCGTTGGCGGTCAGGGCCACGATCGGAGTGCGCGGGCGGCCGGTCTCGATCTCGCGGGCCCGGATGCTGCGCGCGGCGGTGGGGCCGTCCATCTCGGGCATCTGGATGTCCATCAGGATGACGTCCCAGGGCTCGTCTTCCCAGGCCTGCAGGCACTTGGTCCCGTTCTCGACGATGGTCGGCTCCAGGCCGGCCTGATGCAGCAGGGTGCGCAGCACCAGCTGGTTGATGCTGTTGTCCTCGGCCGCGAGAATGCGGATCGGCGCGTCCGACGCCGTGGCGGCGCGCGGGGCGCTCGATCGGGTCCCGGCGCCGGGCGCGGCGGCGGCTGCGGCGCCGCGCAGCTTCGGCAGGGCCAGGCGCACGTGGAACGTCGAGCCGACGCCGGGCTCGCTGTCGACGCGGATGTCGCCGCCCATCATGGTGGCCAGCTCGCGGCAGATGGAGAGCCCGAGCCCGGTGCCGCCGAAGCGGCGCGTGGTCGAGGCGTCGGCCTGCACGAAGGTGGTGAAGATGCCGGCCAGCGTCTCCTCGTTCATGCCGATGCCGGTGTCGTGCACGACGAAGCGCAGGAACTCGTCGGAGCGGCGCACCGCGACGCGGATCAGGCCGACGTCGGTGAACTTCAGCGCGTTGGAGATCAGGTTGTAGAGGATCTGCCGCACCCGGGTGGGGTCGCCCCGGTAGACGCCCTGGGCGCTGGGCTCGATCACCAGGTTGAAAGACAGGCCCTTCTTGTTGGCGATGGCGGTGAAGGCCGCGTGGGCGCCGCGGGCCAGGTCGGCCATGTCGAACTCGGCTTCTTCCAGCTCCAGCCGGCCGGCCTCGATCTTCGAGAGGTCGAGCACGTCGTTGAGGATGGCCAGCAGGGTCTCGCCGGACTGGCGGATGATGTCGAGCCGCTCGCGTTGCACCGGCCCCAGGTTGTCGGCGGCCATCGCCTGGGCCATGCCCAGCACCCCGTTCATCGGCGTGCGGATCTCGTGGCTGATGGTGGCCAGGAAGGTGCTCTTGGCCAGGTTGGCGGCCTCGGCCTCTTCCTTGGCGCGGATCAGGGCGTTCTCGGCCTCGACCATCTCGGTGATGTAGTGCGAGGCGACGATGATGCCGCCGATCTCGCCCGCATCGTCGCGCCAGGGGGTGAGCTCGGTGTTGAGCCACTCGACCCGGCCGGTGTGCTCGGAGCGCACCCGCTTGCCGGTCATCACCCGCCCGCCAAGGCAGGCCTCGAAGGTGGCGCGGAACTGCGGATAGTAGTCGGGGGCGATCTCGTAGACGCTGCGGCCGAGCACGTCGGCCTCCTCGAGGTCGAAGCTGGCGAGCCAGCGGGGGCTGACGTAGAGCGCGCGCATCTCGCGGTCGGTCATCAGGAGCGAGACCGGCACGGTGGCGGTGAGCGCCGCCAGCATGGCGCGGGCGGTGTCGGGCGGCGTGGACCGCTTGCCCTGCGCGGCCCTGGCGCGCTCGCACTCGTCGGCGACGCCCTCGGCGAGGTCTCGCAAGCGGTTGATCAGTCGCTCGTCCCGGGGACGCGGCTGATCGCCGATGACGCAAAGCACGCCCGGCGTGGTGCCGTCGGAGAGCTGGATCGGCACGCCAGCGTAGAAGCGCAGGCGCAAGCCGCCCGTGACCGCCGGCAGATGCGCGAAGCGAGGATCAGTCTGCCCATCCTCGACCCACAGCGGCGCGCCGGTGGACCGAACCACCGATGCGCAGGGGTCGTCCGTGGAAAAGCTCGCGCCCCGGTCACGGCTGCGCCAGATGGCGTCGCCGTCGACGAGCACGATGCTGGAGTCGAGCGCGCCAAACAGCGCCTTCGCAATACGTGTCGCCCTGTCGAACGCCGGTTGTACGACGCTCATGCCGAAGGGCGGGTGGTCCGCCTTGTAGCGCATTCTGCCCCTACCCGAGATGGCTCCCCTGATCCGACTGTGCAGCAAAGGTGGGCAACGGAAGGTTAACCTCGACGGGCCGGTTCGCGACAAAGTCGCCGGGCCTCCCGCGGCCTTCGGGGAACCGGATGCCGCGGTGCGCAGTTGCCCAGCGAAGCCATGGCGCCAGCACAACCCTCCATACCGATGACCGTCGAAGCGCGTGACGCCTCGCGACGCGACTTCATCCACCTGCTCACCGGCGCGATGGCGGTCGGCGGCGCCGCGGCGGTGGCCTGGCCGTTTATCGACCAGTTGAACCCGGCCGGCGACGTGCTCGCGGCGGGCGCGCCGGTGACCGTCGACATCTCCAAGATGGCGCCCGGCCAACAGATCGTCGTGCTCTTCCAGGGCAGCCCGATGTTCGTGGTCTACCGCACGCCAGCCAACCTGGCCGAACTCCAGAAGCCCAGCACTCTCGGCATGCTGCGCGACCCGAACTCCGAGACGAAACAGCAGCCGCCTTACGCGAAGAACTGGTCGCGCTCGATCAAGCCCGAGTACCTGGTGCTCGTCGGGGTCTGCACCCACCTTGGCTGCACGCCGGGCTATCAGCCGTCGCCGGGCTCGGTGAACGCCACCTGGCCCGGCGGCTGGCTCTGCCCTTGCCACGGCTCGAAGTACGATCTGGCCGGACGCGTGTTCAAGTCGGTGCCGGCGCCGATGAACCTGCCGGTGCCGCCCTATGCCTTCGCGAGCCCGACCACGATCACCATCGGCAAGAACCCCGAGGGCGAAACCTTCGCCATGGCCGACATCGCGACCATGTGAGGCCCGGCGGGCGGGACGACTGTTCAGCCGGGCCCGGCGGGCTTAATTAGCGCCCCATGCAACGCACCCAGCTCGGCCGCACCGGCCTCTCCGTCTCCCGGCTTTGCCTCGGCACCATGACCTTCGGGTTGCAGTGCGAGGAGCCGCAGAGCCACGCCATCCTCGACGCCGCCGCCGAGGGCGGGATCGACTTCCTCGACACCGCCGACGTCTACCCGCTGGGCGGCGGCGGCAATACGGTGGGGCGCACCGAGGAGATCGTCGGCGCCTGGCTGGAAGGCAAGCGCCACGACTACATCGTGGCCACCAAGTGCGTCGGCCGCACCGGCCGGCGGGCCTGGGACCAGGGCATGAGCCGCAAGCACATCCTGGATGCCATCGACGCGTCGCTGAAGCGGCTGAAGACCGACTATGTCGATCTCTACCAGCTGCACAGCTACGACCCGACCACCCCGCTCGACGAGGCGCTGGAGGCGCTCGACACGGTGGTGCGCTCGGGCAAGGCCCGCTACGTCGGCGTTTCCAACTGGCCGGCGACCAAGGTGGCGCGAGGCATCGGCCGGGCCGAGCTGAAGGGCTGGGCCGGCATCACCTCGGTGCAGCCGCGCTACAACCTCTTGTTCCGCACCTTCGAGCGCGACCTGCTGCCGCTCTGCCGCGAGGAGGGCATCGGCGTCATCCCGTACAATCCCCTGGCCGGCGGCATGCTGACCGGCAAGCACAAGCCGGGGCCGGCGCCGGAAGGCACCCGCTTCACCCTGGGCACGGCCGGCGCGCGCTATCAGGAGCGCTATTGGCACGAGCGCGAGTTCCACGCCGTCGAGGCGCTGAGGGGCGTGGCGGCCGAGGCCGGCATGAGCATGGCCACCATGGCGGTCAGCTGGGTGCTGGCCAACAAGGCGATCACGGCGCCCATCATCGGCGCCAGCAAGCCCGAGCAGCTCGCCGATAGCCTGGCTGCGGCCGAAAAGCCGATGGCCGCCGACCTGAAGGCCAAGCTGGACGAGGTGACCCACGAGTGGCGCTCGGTCGACGCCGAGCGGTGA
>DATAVF010000170.1:0-25918 GCA_036267835.1 Caulobacteraceae bacterium
CCTATGGCCTGGCCCGAAGCCCCTTTTTTGCGCCCTGTCCGTGGCGGTGAACCTTGACGATGGTGGCGTCGACCATGACGAACTCCATGTCCGGTTCGTCCGAGCAGGCGTCGAAAAGCCGTTTGAAAACATCGGCCTTAACCCACCAGCGGAACCGGGCGAACACGGTGTTCCACTTGCCGAAGCCGGGCGGAAGGTCGCGCCAGGGACTGCCGGTCCGCGCGATCCAGAGCACCGCCTCAAGAAACAGCCGCCCATCGCCCCCGGTCCGGCCAGGGTCACCCGCCTTGCCCAGGCAGTGCGGCTGCATCTTCGCCCACTGGGCGTCCGTCAAAACGAATCGGTCCATCCACAGCTTGAATCACGCCAACCTCACGCCGAGAATCCCAAATCTCAACAGGCCCTAGGCCAGTTCGAAGGCCCCGTGCTTGAATCCGTTACGCATCGGCGCGCAGGGTCCCGCCAACGCTGGGATCGCAGCCGGCGCCGCGCTAATCGAAAGGGACCTACAATGGCAGCCACGTCCGCAGAGGCCTGCGCGGCTGAGTTCACCGCCCCCTTGATTCGTAGAGACATGCACTCGGCGCTAGCGCTGCTCACGGACGACGTGGTGTTCTTTTACAGCAACGGCTCGGCGATCATCGGGAAGGACGCCTTCGCCTCCCTGATGACGGCGAACTGGAAGCTCGTCTCCGACTACGAATATTCGACGGTGGATTCGAGCTGGATCGCGCAATCGGAAAGCGCCGCGTCGCTACGGCTTCGCCTGGTCCGGCGTGGCTGGCGGTAACAAGATCAGCGGCGGCGGGCGCGGGACGCGCGTCTTGTCGAACGACGGCTCGGGCTGGCGGATCGCCCACGAACACCTCAGCGCGGGGCAATGGAAGCCCTAGGCGACGTCTCGGCTGGGCGCTGGCTGCGCCCGCGTCAACAGCAGCGCCTTCACGGCGGCCAGCGCCCGGCCGATCGGGGCGCGGCGGTAGTCCCAGATGGGTTCGGGGCCAGGCGGGTTGATCACCATGCCGGGGTTGGCTTCAAAGAGCTGCAGGCGGCCATCCGGGGCGAGAGCGAAGTCGACGCCGGCGTAGTCGAGGCCCATCGCCGCGCCGATCGCGGCCAGGCCGGCCATGGCCCGCGGCCCCAGCGCGGTCGGCATGTCGGCCAGGAAAGCCGCTTCCTCGGCGCGGTGGTCGGCGCGCTCGGCCATGGCAGCTGAGAAGTAGTGCACCTTCCAGTCGGCCGAGATGGCCAGGTGCATCGGGTAGATGGCGCCGCCGATGAGCATCGCCCGGTATTTGCGATAGCCGCCGTCGGGACTGCGGCAATCGAGCGGTTCGATGGCCAGCAACGCATCGCCCGGCAGGGCCGCCATGGCCGGCGCGAGCGCGGCGGCGGCGTCGATGCGGACGAAGTGCTGGCCGGTGTTGAAGCCCGGCGAGCGCACGAGCAGCGGGAAGGCAAGGTCGTCCGCCTCGAGCAAGCGGTCGCGGCGCATCGCCCGGATCTGCGGGACCACGACGTCGGCGAGGCCGGCGAGGCGGCGGGCATTGGCGGCGCGGCCGGTGCGGGCGACCGCGCCCGGCGCGTTCACCACCGGCGCCGGCGAGGCGGCCACGATCTGGCGCGCCTTGGCCAGCGCGTCGGCGCAGAGGTCGGCGTCGCCGATGGCGTTGAACACCAGCTGATGCGGCGGCAGCGGCTGGGCGGGGTCGTAGAACTCGGCGTAGAGGGCGGTGACGGCGAAGACCGTGTCGTCCAGCAGCGTGCGGGTCGGGATGTTGCCGCCGCGCGCCGAGACCAGCACCAGGATGCGCACCCCCTCCCCGGTCCCGTGATACGGCTGCGGCGCCAGCCAGCCGCCGCCGGCGGCGAAGCCCTGGCGCCAGTGGGCCTCGGCCATCGCCGCCTCGCCTAGCGCGGTCAGCACCCGCGCCAGCCCCTGGTGAGCGGCCGCCAGGCTGGGCGCGGCGGCCAGGGCGGCGACGAACGCGGCGCGCGCCGTTTCGAACTCGCCGGTCTCGATCAGCAGATTGCCGAGGTTGACCCGCGCTGCCGGCTCGGCCGGGTGGCAGAAGATAGCCTGCTGGTAGAGCGTGCGCGCCGCGGAGCGATGGCCGCCGCGCAGCGCCAGCCGCGCCAGCTCGAGCAGGGCCGGCAGCAAAGCTGGATCGCCGCGCAGCAGGTCGAGGTAGGCGCGCTTGGCCGCCTCGTCGTCGCCGCGCGCCGCCAGGGCCTGCGCCTCGGCGAGGCGCAAGCCCTGGGGGGCCGCGAAAGGATCGAGATCGGGCGTCACGTCGCCGCTGAGGGTGGCCGGGGCAGGGTTAACGAATCACGCCGCGTCGCCCTGCCGGCTCAGCTGGAAGCCGCCGCGCTGGTCCCGGTCGACAGCGAAAGGTCGGCGGCGCTCGTCGTGCTGGTCGACGACGCGCTGCTGGCCCCGGACGCAGCGGCCATGCCGCCGCCGCCGTGGTGGTGGTGCATGTGATGGTGGCCGCCGCCCGGGCCTTCCAGGCTGTCCAGCGCGGTCAGCGCCGAGCTCAGCTGGGTCAGGGCCGAGGACACCGCCGAACTCGTGCTGGCCGAGAGCGTGCCGGCCGCCGTGGAGGCCGTCGAGGTCGCGAGCGACCCCGCCGCAACGCTGCTCGTGGTGGACGAGCCGGCGCCCAGCGCCTGGGTCAGGGCGTTCAGCGCCGAGGTCAGGTTGGTCATGTCCGCGTTGAAGGACGACGGGTCCTGCAGGCCGGTCATGTAGGTCAACGCCGGGCCCGCGAATTGCGAGGACGGGCTGGCCGGCGCCGCGCCGGCCGCGCACGGCGGCGGCGACGTGGGATCGCTCTGCGGCACGCTTTGCCCGGTCGGATCCGCCGCCGCGGCGGAAGTTGCCGGGCTGGTCTGACGCGAGGCAAGCAGCGCCTCGAGAGCCTGAAGGGCGCTGGAAGCCCCTGAAATGATTGAGTTCGTCACGGTGAACCTCCCGTCCGGCCGCCCGCGCTGGACGACCGTTCCGGCTAACCCCCACGCCGATCAGCGCAAGAGCGGCGCCAGAGGTCAGAGCAGGGAGCTGAGACTGGTGGTTCCGGTCTGGCCGGCGGTCAGGCGGGTGATGGCGGCCTGGTAGTTGGCGATCTGGGCCGAGAGGTAGGCCGGAACCTTGCCGCTGGCCTGGGCCTTCTGCAGCGCCAGCACGTTGGCCGGCGTCTGGGAGTTGGCCAGGTTCTGATAGGCCTGCTCGACGACGCTGACGGCCCCCGCCAGTTGCACCTGCGCCGTCTTGATGTTGGCCGCGGAGGTGAGGTCGAGCGATGCAGGCAGGCCGAGCCCGTAGATCGGCGTGGTCGAACCCTGCATCACCGTCACGCCGTTCTGGCTGGCCGTGTCCGCCACCACCCCCGGTTTCAGGCCGAGCTCGGAGAGGGCGTCCGTGCCGGTGGGGCCGTTGATCAGGGAGACGGTCTGGCCGGGGTTCACCGGCTTGATCTCCAGCGCCGTGGAGCCGTTGACCCCCGGCGAGGTGCTGGCGTTCACGGTAAAGCCGGTCTTCTGCGAGATCTCGGTGGCCAGGGAGGCCATGGTGTCGGTGGCCTGGATGGTGATGGTCACCGGCGAGCCGCCGCCGGTGGCGATCTTGAAGCTGTCGCCCACCTTCAGGCCCGTGGTGGAGGTCAGCAGGGTGGAGACTGGGCCGTTCACCACGCCCTGCGGCAGGCCGATCTGGTCGAGGATACTCTCGCCGGTGGGCGCAACCGCGATCGAGGTGGGCGCGACGTTGCCGTCCAGGCCGGTGAAGCGCTGGGCGTAGTCGACGGCGCCGGTTCCGACATTGAGCGAGGCCACGAAGCCGTCCTGCGCGCCGATCGCCGGCTCGCCCGGCAGCGAGCCGGTGGCCGTGCCGGTGATCCAGACGTCGCCGTTGGCCACGGTCATGCCGGTGGCGCGGGTGTCGCCATCGCCGCCGTAGTAGGCGATCTGGTCGGTGCCGGCCGGCGCGAGGCCGGTGGAAAGGGTGGCGGCGAAGGTGTTGAGGCCGCTGCCTGGCGCGGCGGCGGTCACCGTGCCGGCGCTGAGCGCGGCGTTGTGGGTGCTGCCGGCGATGTAGACGGTGCCGTTTTGCACGGCCAGGCCGACCACATTGCCGCCCTGCAGGCTGCCCAGGTCGCGGGTGGCGACCACGGCCGGCGCCTTCGGACTGGTGACGTCGTACTCGGTGATCACCGCGTCGCCGTTCTCGGTGCCGGCCACGTAGACGTTGTTGCCGTCCACCGCGATGCCGGTGCTGGTGTTGGACCCGGTGGTGGCGATCTTGGTGTTGGAGATCTGTGCGCCGGTCTTGTCGAACGCCTGCAGGTAGCTGCTGGACGGGCCCTGGGCGCTCTGCACGCCGGTCGTCGCCTGCGAGCTGCCGGTGACGTAGACCGTGCCGTCGGCGCCGAAGGCGACGGCGTTGGCCTGGTTCGGGGTGATGCCGTCGTCCTGCTGGTTCCAGACCTGGTCGCCCGAGGAATCATAGACCGCGACGAAGCTGTTGGCGCCGGTCGGGTCGTTCACCACCTGGTCCGCCGTCATCGAACCGGTCACCTGGCCGGCGATCGCCACCTGCGTGCCGTCGGGCGAGACGGCCAGCGAGAGGCCGCTGGCGCTCGCAGCCGAGCCGAGGTCGGTGGAGAACAGCACATGGCCGGCCGAATCGTACTTCATCAGCGCCACGTCCTGACCGCCGGCCGGCGTGCCGCCGTCGGTGGTCGCGTTGACGTTGGCCAGCACGTAGACCGAGCCGTCCGGCGCCACCGCCGTGGCCTGGACCGAGTTCACCGACGGGCCGAGGTCGGTGGTCGTGAGCTGGTCGGAGGCGGCGTGGGCCGGCGTGGTCGCCGCCAGCACCCCATCGCCGCTGGCGTTGAACTTCAAGAGCTGGTTCTGCGCATCCGGCGCCACCGTGTTGCCGGACGGGCCGATGGAAGAGGCGATGTTGCCGACGGTCTGGCCGAGGTAGACGGCCGCGCCGCTGGTAGGCGCCGACAGCGTCACGTTCTCGATCGGGTTGGTGTTGAGCTGCAGGCCCCACGTCTCGGTCCCCGACGAGA
The DNA here is from genome assembly GCA_036267835.1 of Caulobacteraceae bacterium. Taxonomy (GTDB): domain Bacteria; phylum Pseudomonadota; class Alphaproteobacteria; order Caulobacterales; family Caulobacteraceae; genus Acaudatibacter. The sequence continues at coordinate 5,082 of DATAVF010000170.1, forward strand.
CGGTGACCGTCTTGTTGCCGACCTGGATGGTGTTCGGCGCGGCGGGATTGGGGTCGGTGGCAAAGCTGGCGATGGCGCCGCCGGCCTTCATCTGGCCGTTGAGGTAGGCCAGCACGTTCGCCATGGTGCGCGGCGTCGAACCCATGTCGTTGAGGTTCATCGCGATGACCTTGGGCGTGCTCGATCCCACCTGCACCGTCACGTTGAAGGCCACATTGCCCTGGAACGCCGGCGCCACCGCGCTGGAGTCACCCGTCGTGTTGAGCGGGTTGGTATCGTAGGCCGACTCTTGCGCCGGCGTGGTGATGGACGAGGTCTGGCTTTCCTGGGTGACGCCGCCGGTGAGCTTCAGCTTCGAGAAGCTGGTCGCGCCCAGGTACTTCTGCAGCTGCGCCATGCCGTTGTTGAAGGCGGTCTGCAACTGGCTGAGCTGCAGGCTGGAGACGTTCTTGCCGTTGGCTTCCGTGGCGATGGAATAGAGGGTGTTGAGGCCCGAATAGAGGGCGAACAGCTTCTTGTAGTCGGCGCTGTCGGTGGCGTTGGGCAGGTCGAGCTGCGCGGCGCTGGCGTTGAAGAGATTGGCCCCGCCGATCGCGGCCTTCACCAGCGAGCTCTGGCTCGGCTGGGTGAGGTTGCTCGACCAGGGCGCGGTGGGGGCATACTGGGTCGTCGGCGCGGTGGTCGTGCCGGTGCCCGAGGACACCGACGTCGAAGACGTGCCGGTGCCTTTGCCGCCGTAGAACGACTGGTACCATCCCAAAAGGACGCTGGAACTGATGCCGCCGGCCACGTGCGATTCCTTCGGAGACGCAGAGCCCCCAGCAAGGACGATGCCGCGAAGGGGCTTTAAGGGTCGTTAAGGGATGGCGGATTTGGCGGGCCGCCTCCATCGCTTCGCGGTCCCGCTCCCCCTTGCGGGGGAGGAAACGTTTGCGGGCGCGGCGCCTTAGCGGAACAGCGCCAGGATGCCCTGGGACTGGCTGGCGACCGGGCCCGTCGAGGCGGAGAGTTGCTGCTGCACCTGCAGGGCCGCCAGCCGGGCGCCGTCGGCGCTGAGGCTCGAGTTGACCGACCCGCCGAGGCTGGGCTGCAAGGCGAGGCCCGCCTGGGCCACGACCGACAGGTGGGTCTGGATCGCCTGACCCTGTGCGGCGATCTGCCCCACGGCCTGGCTGACGTTGTCGGCCGCGGCGCCCAGCTGATCGGCGATCGCGGAAGCCGAAGCCGGGTCCGCGAGGCTCGAATCGCTGGAGAGCCCGATCAGCGGGCCGCCGAGCGAGAGGTTGATGCCGGCCAGCGTCGCCCCTATCCCGCTGCCCGACGAGCCGTCGATCAGGTTGAGGCCGTCCACCGACGCGCCGGCGACGGTCTGAGCGATGCTCGCCTTGTCGGCCTGGAAGCCGGTATCGAGCGCCGCGCGGGCATCGTCGCCGAGGGTCGGATCGGCGGCGCTGAGGGCGTCCTGGCGCATCTGGGCGAGCAGGGTCTCGATCGAGGAGCCCGCCGAGACGGCGGCGTCGGCCGCCGAGGCGCTGGAGAGCGCGCCGCCGCTGAGCGAGGGGACCGGCGAGCCGACACTGACATTGAGGATCGCCGCGGCCGATTCGGTCGCCGGCGACGCGGCGGGCGTGGCGGCGTTGGTCTGCGCGCCGGCGGAGGCGGCCCCGGCATTAGCCGCGCCGCCTTGTTGCAGCGCGAGAGCCTCCAGCGCGGCAAGCGCGGGATTCGAACTTTGGATGCTGATGGTCATGAGCGCCTCTGGGCGGCCTTCTGGCCGCCTGTTTGTGACACGGGAGGCTAGATCAGAGAAGGTGAGTCTATGGTTAACGACATGCGAACACCGAATACCGCCGCCGCGGGAGCGCGACGTCGGCAGGGGTCATCGAGCGACCCTGAGCGGCCGGGAGCCGCTTTCATGTGTGCGCCGTGGCGCCGTCAGCTTCGCGCGTTGACGACCGAGCCTGGGGTGTAGTCCGGGCTCTCTCTCATCTTCAGCAGCTGTTCCCTGGGGATCTGGGCGACGACTTCGCCGGTCACCGAGTTGATCGTCATGTAGACGTAACTTCCGGCGGCCTTGTCGTCCTCGATCACCAGGCGCAAGTCAGCTGTCTGGTTGCTCAGCGTCGGGGCCCGGCCTGTTCCCGATCCGTAGGCGGGCGGCTGCGCGGGTTGCGCGGACGCGACGTCTGGATTGAGTCCGGGAAGGGGTGCGGTGTTGCTCATCTCTCCTATTGCGCCGGCCGGTCGGACCGGCGTCTCCTATCGGCCGCGAGCGGCGAGAGCCTTGAAGCCCTCGCCGCCGCGAGGCCGGCGGACTGGCCGCCGGCCTGGCTGCCGTTAGCGGAACAGACCCAGGAGGGCCGAAGACGACGAATTGGCGATCGACAGGGCCTGGATGCCAAGCTGTTGCTTGGTCTGCAGGGCCTGCAGGGTCGCGCTTTCCTTGGCGAGGTCGGCGTTCACGAGGTTGCCGACACCGGTCGTCAGGGTGTCCTGGAGGTTCGACACGAAGTTGAGGTGCGTATCCAGCGCGGTCGACGCGGTGCCGAGGGTGGCGAGCGCGTTGTCGACGTTGGTCAGCGAGGTCTGGCAGACGGCGATCGCGGCCGTAGCCGAGGTCACGGTGCTGATCGTGGCGGTCGACGAGAGGGTCACAATACCCTGGCCGAGCGACAGGTTCTGACCTTGCGTGGTCAGCACCGAGGTGCCGGAGGAGTTCGCCAGCGACGAGATCTGCGTCACGCTGCCGTCCAGCAGATTGACGCCATTGAAAGAGGCGTTCGCTACCGTGGACGAGATCTGGTTGCGCAGGGCGACGAAGTCGTTGTTCAGCGCAGACCGGCTATTGGTGTCGAGCGACGTGTCGGAGGCCGCCAGCGCCTTTTCCTGCATTTGGCTCAGCAGGTTGGAGACGGTGGTGCCGGCCGAGTTGGCGACGTCGATGATCGACTGGCCGGTTTGAAGCGAGGACTTGACCGCATCCAGAGCCGTGACCGTCGAGCGCTCGCCCTGGGCGATGGCCCAGACGGCGCCGTTGTCCTTGGCCGACGACACCGATTGGCCCGTCGAAACGATGTTCTGGGCTTGTTGGAGTTGTTGGCTGGTCTGGTTAAGGTTCTGCAGGGCGATAAGCGCGCCCGCATTGTTGTTGACGCTAAAAGACATAGCGAGACTTCCTTTTCGAGGTGCCCGGCGCCGTTTTGACTACCGGGGGCATTTTGCCCATCGAACATGGAAGCAAATGCCGGGCCACGGCCGGCAAACTTTGCAGCGACGTAAGATACTGTTTTTGTTGTGTTAATGGCTTGTTATCCGTGCCAACCCGGCAAATCTTGCCTACCTCTGAGCGGCAGATTTTGCCCACCCCGCTGATTCGACCGCCCCGTCAACTGGCCAAATCTGCCTAGCGGTCGCTTCCCGCTTGGCCGATCCCGGTCACGCTTCGTCGCCGCGCTTCGCGGCTGTAGGGTCGGCGAAGCTCGGCGATTCAGCCGCGAAAGGCCCCCGTGAAGTTCCTGCTGATCAAGGCCATGGCCGAAGCCCACGGGTACAGCCACTTCGTCAACTCGATCGCCTTGGCGCTGTCCGAGCTCGGGCATGAAACGGTGATTTCGGACCAGTCCCAGCATGTCGTGAACGGCGCTGCGCCGGCAATCAACGTCGCACGGGACGTGCAGGCGGCGCGCTGCGATGTGGTGCTGTCGTTCAGCTCGTTCTTCGGGGCCGTGCAGCTGGATGACGGGCGCCCGCTCTTCGACGCCCTCGGGGTCAAGTTCGTCGGCTGGCAGGTCGATCACCCGATCTATGCGCCGCAGAGCCTCGCCAGATCGCTGCAGAACCGGCTCTCGCTCTATGCCAACCACAATCACACGCGGTTCGCGCAGGCGATCAAGGTCCCCGGCAAGAGCCTGTCGATGCTGCTGGGCGCCGAGCCTCCCGACCTGCCGCTCACGGCCTACAAGGCCCGCGAATGGCCCGTGCTGGTCGCGGCGACCTGGAATGGCGTGCCCCAGCGCCCCTGGGACGCGGCGCCGGACACGCCGGCCCGGCGGCTGCTCGTCGGCGTCATCGACCGCCTGCTGGCCCACCGTGAAGCCTCGCTGCTGGATGCGTTCAACGCCACGGTCGCCCAGCTTGGCCTTTCGGCCCAACTCGGGACCAGCCCGGCCTTCGATGACCAGATGATCAGCTTTCTGCGCGATCCGCTGACCTATGTGCGGCACGTGGACCGGATAGAGCTGATCACCCGCCTCGCCGACGCTGGCTTTCCGCTGTGCATTTGCGGGGCCGGGTGGCGCGACTACCTGGGGGAGCGCGGCAACGTCACCTACGTCGACCGGCGCGTCGACTTCAAGGACATCGCCGGCCTCTACAACAACGCGAAGATCGTCATCAATCTCAACGCCGGCAACGGCGCCTGTGAGCGGGCGATCTACGGCGCTATGGCCGGGGCCGCCGTGGTATCCGACTACAGCGAGCAGCTTTCGGCGTTCTTCGAGGGCAGCGACGGCCTGGCGTCCTACAATCGCGCCAAGCCCGGGCATGTGGTCGAAGCCGTGGGCCGGCTGCTGGAAAGCGACCGCGGCGAGGCCATGGCCGCGCGCGGCCATCGCAGAGCGATGGAGCGCGGCCATTGGCGCCACCGGGCGCAGCAGCTCGTCGACTTTGTTGCGGCCGACTGAGGCGGCTCAGAGTTGCCGGAGCGGCCGGCCCGCCCCCCGCTCTGGCCCCAGCCGGTTGTTAACCACCCCTTAGCTGGCAGACCGGAACCTCGGGGTCATGCAACTGGCCGTGGTGATGATCGTCCGCGACGAGGCGCGCTGCCTGGCGCGCTGCCTCGCCAGCATCCGACCGTTCGTGGACGAGATGGTGGTGCTCGACACCGGCTCGACCGACGCGACGGTGGAGATCGCCGCCGCGGCCGGCGCGCGGATCGGTCACTTCGGCTGGATCGACGACTTCGCCGCCGCCCGCAACGCCGCCCTCGACCTCTCGGACGCCGACTGGAACCTGGTCCTCGACGCCGACAACTGGCTGATCCGAGCCCCCGGCCTTCGAGCCGCCCTCGGCGCGCCGGCCTTCATCGGCGAGGTGACGATCGAAAACCACATCGAGGTCGGCGGCCGCCCGGAGCTTGCCGTCGCCTCCGAGGCCCGGCTGCTGCCGCGCGGCGTACGCTACACGGGTCGCATCCACGAACAACCGCAGAGCGTCCTGCCGCACCGGCCCCTGGACGTCGTACTGGGCCACGACGGCTATCTCGGCGGGCAGCTGGCCCGCAAGGGCGAGCGCAACGAGACCCTGCTGCTGCGGTCCATCGAAGCGACGCCGAACGACGGCTACCTCTGGTACCAGCTTGGGCGCGAGTATGACGTCGCCGCGCGCTACGACGCAGCCAGGATCGCCTTCGCCGAGGCGTTGCGGCTCACGGACGCGTCAGCGCCCTGGCGGCTCAACCTGCTGGTCCGCGGCCTCCACGTCCTGACCCAGGCGGGCGCGCTGGATGAGGCGCTGGGCCTGGCGCAGGGCGAGGACGCGCATTGGCCGGCGTCGCCGGACTGGCACTTCACGCTGGGAGTGCTGTTCATGACCTGCGCCGGGCGCGACGAGGCCAATGCGCTCAGGCAATGGCTGCCCTGGGCCGAGGCGCGCTGGCGGCGCTGCCTGGAGATCGGCGAAACGCCGGGGACAGCGGGCGCGGTGCGGGGTCGGGGCGGCCACATGGCGGCGCACAACCTCGCCGCCCTCTACGGCACATTCGGTCCGCCGGCCGAAGCGGCGAAATACGAGGCCTTGGCGTTGACGTTGAGAAACGCCGCCTAAAGCGGCCAGGAAGGCGGAGACGTCCTTCTCCCCCTGGAGAAGGCGCCGCGAAGCGGCGGATGAGGGGATATCGCAGCCGCCTCGCGCCCGGGAGCTGAGCCGGGTCCGCGGCCCCTCGGTTTGCCGAGTCCAGGCTGAGCCGGAGATCAACGCGGTCCGCCCAGGTGGCGGAAGCGTCCGCTCATCCGGCGCTTCGCACCACCTTCTCCCGGCGGGAGAAGGACTTGAGGTTCGGCGACGGGGAAGGTGATTCGAAGCTTCGAATCCGCCCTGGAACTTGGGCGTGAAGCGGCCGGGCGTGGTGGCAGACGGGCGCTCGTCACCCGTCTGCCGTTACGCTTTACCGGAAGAGGCCAAGAAGGGCCTGAGAAGCGGAATTTGCGATCGACAGGGCCTGGATACCGAGCTGCTGCTTGGTCTGCAGGGCCTGCAAGGTCGCGCTTTCCTTGGCGAGGTCGGCGTTCACGAGATTGCCGATGCCAGTCGTCAGCGTGTCCTGAAGGTTGGACACGAAGTTGAGGTGAGTATCCAGCGCCGTCGACGCCGTGCCCAGAGAGGCCAAGGCATTGTCGACGTTGGTCAGCGAGGTCTGGCAGATCGCGATCTGCGCCGAGGCGGAGGTGATCGTACTGATCGTCGCCGTGGCCGCCAGAGTCACGATTGAGCCGCCCAGCGACAGATCCTCGCCCTGCGTCGTCAGCACCGAAGTGCCTTGCGAGTTGGCCAGTGAGGAGATCTGCGCGACGCTGCCGTCGAGCAGATTGACGCCGTTGAAGTCGGCGTTCTGCACCGTGGACGTGATCTGGTTGCGCAACGCGACGAAGTCGTTGTTCAGCGCCGCGCGGCTGTTGGTATCCAGCGACGTATCGGAGGCCGCCAGCGCCTTCTCCTGCATCTGGGTGAGCAGGTTGGACACCGTCGTGCCGGCCGAGTTGGCCACGTCGATGATCGACTGACCTGTCTGCAGGGACGACTTCACCGCGTCCAGCGACTGCACAGTGGACCGCTCGTTTTGGGCGATGGCCCATATGGCGCCGTTGTCCTTTGCTGAAGCGACCTGCAGGCCCGTCGAAACGATGTTCTGGGCCGTCGCCAGTTGTTGGCTGGTCTCGTTGAGGTTTTGCAGCGCGACGAGCGCGCCGGGGTTGTTGTTGACGCTAAAAGACATGATCGAGGGATCCTTTTCGAGGTGTCCGCAGTCCCGAAGGGCGCGGGGGCGTTTTGCCCATCCGTCGAAAGAGCAAGCCGCGAGCCAGACGGCGCGGCGCGTTAGGCAATGATTTTATTGGGATATTGGCGCGAAACGCAGGCGCCGGCGCGCGGCGCTTATTGCCGGGCGGCCGGGAGGGCGCGGCAGAAACTGCCGGGCGGCGTCAGACCAGTTCCGGCCGGGCGCCGAGGCCCTGCATCATCGTCTTGTTGAGCTCGATCAGGATGTCGAGCTCGGTCTCCTGGCGCATGACTTCGCTGGTGGTGCGGTGGACGAAAAGGCTGAGCGAAATGATCTGCGCCCGCGTGGCTTCCGGCAGGGCGTTGTCGATCTGGGCGCAGTCGTCGGCGAGCTGGGCCCACAGACGGCGGTTCCAGTGCAGCGCCTTAATCCACGCCTGCACGTCGCTGCGCGGCTTGGACTGCACGTCCAAGAGCGCCCGCGTGACCAGGCTGAACAGGCGGTATTCGACGTCCCTGGGCGTTTCAGCCCGCTGCGCCGCCTGCTGATAGGCGCGGAGCGACATTCCCCAACCTCTCGTCTTCGTACTCGATCAACTTGCGGCACAACATCAAGGCTTTGTAATACTCCTTCGTCATCACGTGCCGCGAAATATTGACGCAGTCTGCGAGGATGTCCGGATTGCGCACCGCCCCCATGAATTCCGAAAGACGCTTAACAAACTCTTCCTGGTAACGCTCCCACTCCGGTTGATCTAGATACATCATCATTACCGGAAAATATATTCTTCGCGATGGAGTTGTAACTTCATCCTCCTGCATGATGTCTTTTTCACGCAGCACCGAGGCCTTGTTCTGTAACAGCAGCGCGCTTCTGCGGTCGCCGTTCTGCACTACCGCACCGTTGAGCACGAACTTCTCGCCCGGCTTCAACGACAGTTTCAACGGCATGGGATCAGTCTCCGGATGGGCGGCTCGTTTGACTGCGGCCGGCGACTCCGGACACGCACAGGGTTACGCACCGAAGCTTTCGGCACGCTAAAGCGACATGGTTAACGCGGCCTTGCGGCGCCAGTGCGGCCCATGCGTTGCTGCTTCACGAGAGATTAACGGCGGGGGCGCGATCTGCATGCGGGCGCCACGACGCGTCCGCGATTCGCAAGCTGCCCGCCATGCCGTCCAAAGCCGCCGCCCACTCCTCCGCCTCCCTCGCCGCGCTGAGCGGAGCCGCGCCGCCGGTTCCGCGCGACGCCGACGTGGGCGACGCCGCCTCGCCGGCCGCCCTGGCCAAGCTCGACGGCGCCATCGCCGAGATCCGGGCGCTGGCCACGGTGCCGTTCCTGCGCCGCGCGGTCGCCGCCCTGCGCGCCGACGATCCGAAGGCGGGCGCCGAATGGGCGTTGAAGGCGCTGAACCAGGACGAGCGCTCCGGCATGGGCTGGTACGTACTGGCCGTGGCCCGCGAACGCGCCGGCGACTTTCAGAACTCGCTCAAGGCCTATCAGTGCGCCCTCGCTCTGCTGCCCGATCAGTCGGAAGTAGCCAACGACCTTGGCCGGCTCGCCTTCCGGATGGGCATGAAGGACGTCGCCGAGCAGCTGTTCCGGCGCTATTTGCAGGCCCACCCGGAATCGCTCGAGGCGGCCAACAATCTCGCCTGCGCGATCCGCGACCAGGGCCGCCCGGCGGACGCCATCGACGTCCTGAAGGTGGCCATCGGCCAGAACCCCGGCGACGCCCTGCTGTGGAACACCCTGGGCACGATCGTCTGCGAGCAGGGCGACATCGCCACCGCCATCACCTTCTACGAGGAGGCGATGCGGCTCGATCCGCACTTCGCCAAAGCGCGCTACAACCGCGGCAACGCCCGCCTGGCGCTCGGCGAACTCGACGACGCGCTGGCCGACAACATCGCCGCGATCGAGATGGCCACGGAGGAGGAAGACCGGCTGATGATGCAGCTGGCCCGCTCCACCATCCAGATCGCCCAGGGCCACATCGGCGAGGGCTGGGACGACTACGAAGCCCGCCTCGACCCGCAGTTCGCCGGCGCCACCTTCTTCCTGATCGATGCGCCGCGCTGGACGCCGGGCGCCGACCTGAAGGGCAAGACCTTCGTGCTGATGGGCGAGCAGGGCCTGGGCGACGAAGTCCTGTTCGGAAGCATGCTGCCCGACATCCTGCAGGCGCTGGGCCCCGAGGCTCACCTGATCCTGGCCGTCGAGCCGCGGCTGGTCTCGCTGTTCCAGCGCTCGTTCCCGAGCGTCGAGGTGGTGGGCCACGCGACCTATGCGGTGCAGGGCCGCACCTACAGAGGCGCGCCGGTGCTGGACGGCCGCGCCGGCATCGACCTCTGGGCGCCCCTCGCCTCGCCGCTGCGCCAGTTCCGCCGCGACCTGGCCTCGTTCCCGCAGGACCAGGGCCCGTTCCTGAAGCCCGACCCGGCCCGCGTGGCCCATTGGCGCAGCGTGCTGGACGAGGCGCCGGCGGGCCGCAAGGTGGGCGTGCTCTGGAAGAGCATGAAGCTCGACGCCGGCCGCCAGCGCTACTTCTCGCCCTTCCAGCTCTGGGCCCCGGTGCTGACCACGCCGGGCGCCACCTTCGTCAACGTCCAGTACGGCGACTGCGACGCCGAGATCGCCTGGGCCGAGCGCGAGCTGGGCGTCCATATCTGGACCCCGCCCGGCATCGACCTGAAGAACGACCTCGACGACATTGCCGCCCTGACCCGCGCCCTCGACCTGACCGTCGGTTTCGCCAACGCGACCTCGAACATCGCCGCGGCCGCCGGCGCGGCGACCTGGATCATCTCCGTGCCCGGCGCCTGGACCCGTCTCGGCACCGAGCGCATGCCCTGGTACCCTAAGGCCCGTATCTTCCTGCCCCGCGCCTTCGCCAGCTGGGAAGACACCATGGCCGAGGTGGCGCGGGCGCTGGCCGAGACCGCCTGACGGGGCGAGAAAGCGGGGACATCAAGGAACGCCGCCGCGCGCCCGCCGTTCTCCTTTACCGGAGGCGACCATGGCAAACCCCGACGAACCGGACCAAATCGAGGGCCAGGATCTGGCCGAGGTGTTCGACGAGGAGAACATCACAGAGGACGGCCGCGACATCGCGACCTCCGACATGCAGGCCGACGTCTACGACGTGGTGACCTCCGACGAGGACGCCACAGACGCGCTGGCGCCCGAAGACGACTTCGACCCGGACGCCGCCGACGAGGCCGAACTGGAAGAGATCGTCATGGCGGAGGAGGATCTCGACGAGCCGCGCAGCTTCGCGCGGGGCGACTCGAGCCTCGTGGCCGACGACGATCCGCAGCCGGCGGATTTCGAGGCCGGCGAAGCGGAGGACGCCGAAACGCTGGAGGCCGAGCATCGCGCGGCGCAGCGGACCGACCTGGAGCGGCGGCTCGACCGCGCGCTCGAAGGTACGTTTCCGGCCAGCGACCCAGTCTCGATCAGCCGCAGCTCGAGCTGAGCAATCCACGGGCGAAACGTCGCCCCGCCTTAAAGCCGCTTGAATGTCACGCTCGCCCCGGTAGGGTGGGCCGCGATTTGAACATCTGTTCGAACGGGACAGAGACCGTCCATTGCGGCCCGGGAGTGATGAATGAGCGAGCGTTTCCAAGGCACGGCCGATTACATCGCCACCGAGGATCTGAAGGTTGCGGTCAATGCGGCCGTAGCGCTGGAGCGGCCCCTGCTGATCAAGGGCGAGCCCGGCACCGGCAAGACGGTGCTGGCTTATGAAGTGGCCAAGGCCCTGAATGCGCCGCTGATCACCTGGCACATCAAGTCCACCACCAAGGCCCTGCAGGGCCTCTACGAGTACGAAGCGGTCACGCGTCTTCGCGACTCACAGCTCGGCGACGAGCGGGTGAAGGACGTGAAGAACTACATCAAGCACGGCAAGCTCTGGGACGCCTTCGAGTCGGACGTGCGGCCGGTGCTGCTGATCGACGAGATCGACAAGGCCGACATCGAGTTCCCGAACGACCTCTTGCAAGAGCTCGATCGGATGGAATTCTACGTCTACGAGACCGACGAGACCATCAAGGCGAAGATCCGCCCGGTAGTGATCATCACCTCCAACAACGAGAAGGAATTGCCGGACGCCTTCCTGCGCCGCTGCTTCTTCCACTACATCCGCTTCCCCGACGACCAGACCATGCGCGCCATCATCGACGTGCACTATCCGGGGATTAAGCAGAAGCTGGTCGCCGAGGCGCTGCGCATCTTCTACGACATGCGCAAGGTGCCGGGCCTGAAGAAGAAGCCCTCGACCTCCGAGCTGCTCGATTGGCTGAAGCTGCTGATGGTCGAGGACATCGACGACGTGGCCCTGAAGGAAAAGGATCCGACCAAGCTGATCCCGCCCCTGCATGGCGCCCTGCTGAAGAACGAGCAGGACATCCAGCTCTTCGAACGCCTCGCCTTCCTGGCCCGCCGCGAAGGCTCGGGCGCCCGGCCGGGGCAGATGTAGCCCCAGCCGAAACAACGGTGAATTTGCGGGGCGGCCAGGCGACTGGTCGCCCCGTTTCCGTTCAGAAGTGGAAGTTCACCTTGCCCAGCAGCTGGTTGTCGCCGTAGCCGAGACGGGTGGTTTCGAAGGTGTTGTTGGGGGCGGGCGAGCCGCCGGCGTAGTGCGGGTTGCCGAAGTCCATATGGCGGTACTCCGCGCCCAGGCTCACCATACGGTTCAGCCGCCATTCCGCCCCGCCGCCGACGGTCCAGCCGGTCAAGAGCTCGCGCTGGTCGCCCTCGTTGAAGTAGGGCCCGAAGCCGGCGCCCGGGTTGGCGGCGGCAGTGGCGCCGGTCACCGTCGGCGCATAGCCGTAGAACGACGACTGCCGCACCTCGGCGATAGCGAGGCCGCCGGTGCCGTAGAACAGCACCGGCCCCAGCGCCACGCCGGCCCGCCCGCGGATCGTCGAGGTCAGGTAGGGCTGGGTGAAGCGGCCGATGGTGTCGGTGCTGCCGGTGGTCAGGGCGGTGGCCGGCAGGGCGTAGGTGGAGAACTGGTGGTAGTGCTCGTGGCCTTGGGCGTCGAGGTCGCCCTCCACGCCGAAGACGAAGTGGCCCATCTGCCGGTTGTAGCCGACCTGGCCGCCGCCGGTGACGCCGGAGTTGGAGAAGTCCATCGGCACGGTGCCGAAGGTCGCCGGCGGCACGCTCTGGACGCCGGCGCCGGAGTTTACCCCGGTCAGCTGGTTGGTGGTCGCGGTGGAGGCGTCGGCGTGGGTGGCGGGCGTATCCCAGCCGAGGTTGAGGCCGCCGTAGAGGCCGGTCCAGTCGGTGGGGGCCTGCGGCTGGGCGAGCGCAGGCCCGGCCAGCAAGGCGCAAGCCGCCGCGCCCGCGAGGGCGGAGGTAATAACACTGACGATTTTCATGGAAAAGCTAACTCCTAAGCAACGCGGCCGACCGGCCGTGGAAGCCCCCGCTCCAACAAAGCGCCACGCGTGAGAGACGAGCCGTGACTGCCGGTGAACCGCGCAGCAGCGGCTGGGTTCCGGCGCCTGGCCGCTTCCGCGCCGCTGTGGCGTCCGGGCCACGGGCCAAGCCGGCGGTCACGCGAGGGAACCCATCCGCACGCCCAGCCGCTTGACCTCAGTGGGACAAGGGCCGGCGGGGCCGCTCGAGGAGCAGGCGTGATGCGCAAGGCGGTGTTTGGACGATCGTTACTGGCGGCGAGCCTGCTTTGCGGCGCCGCGCTGCTGCAGGCCTGCAACCAGGGCGCGGGCGCGCCGCCGCCGCCGCTGGCCGCCCTGCCGCCGACGACCCAGCCCGCGCCTTCGCTGATCCCCGGCCCGCTCGCCGACCAGCTGCCCGCCGCGCCGCCGCCGCGGCTGCTGCAGGTCTCCAACCCGGATGACGCCTACGCCTTCGCCGACCGCGCCTATGCGATGGACGCCGCCTTCGCCGACTCGCCGCCCGACTATGACTTCGAGGACGATGGCGCGACCCCATGGGTCTGGGTGGCCAACGACGGGTCGCAGTGCGTGGCCGAGTACACCCCGGCTGGCTGGCGCTACTATTATTACGACCCCGGCGACACCGAGCCGTTCTTCATCGCCGACCCGGAATATGGCTACGGCTTCGAGGGCGGCGCGCTGGTCGTGGTCTACGACCACTATGGCCGCGCGGTTCCACCGAACGCCGACGCGCGCCGCGATGAGGTCGCTGGCCAATACCTGGCCCGCGCCGCGCTGCTGCGCACCGCCGCCGCGCGCGATCCGCACCGGGCGGTCGCCGCAAGCGACTGGACCTCGCAGCGCACGGTGATCAGCGGGCAGCAGCGCACCTGGTCGCAGGCCCAGACCTCGAACCCGGCCTGGCAGGCCTTCCACGCCCAGCATGCGGCCGCGGATACCGCTCACTGGAGCGCCGAGCGCACGCGCCGCGAGGCGTGGGCCGCGCGGGTCGATGCCAGTCTCGGCGACCGCGGCCGCGCCCAGGCCGAGTGGCGCGCGGCCGGCCAGAATGCGTCCCTGGCCGCCGCCAGCAGCGGACGGCGGGCGCCGGCGTGGGCCGGTTGGCGCGGGCCGCCGCCGGGGATCGGCGCATCGCCCAATCCCGCGCCGCAAGGCCTGGCGCGGAACGCCGACCGGTCGCCGGGGTTCGCCGGCTTCGCGCCGGGCGGCGCACACCACGCGCCGCCCCAGCTCGCCGAGATGCGCGCGCCGCCCGGCGTGACGCCTCGGGGTGCGAGCGGCCCGGAACGGCGCGGCCACACCTTCCCCGACCAGCCGTCGCCGCACGTCTTCGCTCAGCAATCGACGCCGGCGCACGCGCCCCGCTTCGCTGAAGCGCCGCATGGGACCGGCGGCCGTGCGCCGTCGGCGGAATCGGCGGGCGTCCCGGCCTCCGCGCACATCCCCGAGATGGCGCGCACGCCGCACGGGCCTGCGCCCGCGCGCTTCCAGGCGCAGCATTTCCAGGCTCAGCACGTCCAGACACAGCACGCGCAGCCGCCGCACTTCCAGGCGCAACACGTCCAAGCGCAGCACTTCCAAGCGCAGCACTTCCAAGCGCAGCATGTCCAGGCGCCGCACTTCCAGGCCCAGCACGTGCAGGCGCCGCATCCAGCGCCCGCGCCACACGCCCACACCGCGCCGCCGTCGCATCCGGACAACCGACACTCGCACTGAGCCCGCGCGTCGCTTGGCGCCGCACCTCGCGTCCCGTAAGCAGCCGCCCTGACCAAGGGAGGCTGGACGCATGGATCTGCAACTGAGCGGCAAGAAGGCGATCGTCATGGGCGCATCGCGCGGCATCGGCGTCTCGATCGCCGAGACTCTGGCCGCGGAAGGCGTCGAGGTGGCGCTCTGCGCCCGTGGCCAGGCCGGCGTGGACGAGGCGGTGGCGACGATCACCGCGGCCGGCGGCAAGGCGTTCGGCGCCGCGGTCGACATCGCCGACGGCCCGGCGCTCAAGGCGTGGATCACCAGCGCGGCCGAACGGATGGGCGGCCTCGACATTCTCGTGTCCAACGCCAGCGCCCTGACCCGCGGCGCCGGCGAGGACGACTGGCAGAAGATGTACGACGTCGACCTGATGGGCGCGGTGCGGGCGCTGGAGGCGGCGCGGCCGTTCCTCGAAGCGGCCGGCGAGGCCAAGGGCGACGCGGCCTTCATCATCACCTCGTCGGTCTCGGCGGCGGAAGCCTCGGCGCCGTCGGCCTACGGCGCGATGAAGGCGGCCCAGATCCACTTCGCCAAGGGTGTCGCCCGCGAAGCCGCGCCGCGCCACCTGCGCTGCAATGTGGTCTCGCCCGGCACGATCCTGTTCGACGGCGGCGTCTGGGGCCAGGCCCGCGACCACGCGCCGGACTTCTTCAAGATGATGGTCGGCCGCAACCCCACCGGCCGCATGGGCTCGCCGCAGGAGATCGCGGCCGCCACGGTCTTCCTCGCCAGCCCGCGCTCGGCCTTCACCACCGGCATCAACATGGTGGTCGACGGGGGGATTACGCAGCGGGCCAACTTCTAGGATGAATGTCGGCTTGTCGGTCAGCAGCTGATTTCAGCTCTCGACCCATCTGAGACGTTCGCGAGGTCTATGTCTGACGCAGATCACCGCATAGCCGTGATGGCTCGCACAGCCACAAGTTGGCGCCGAGCCTCTGAAGCGGCGCTGCCGCCGACGGGCGTTGGCATAGTCCAAACAGGCTATGCGCGCCAAACCGTTCTCTGCCACCGTTCATGTGTTGAAACGGATGGGTCGGAGGCGAGTGTGGAAAAGCACGTGTCCATGTTGCGGGTGATACGCGCTGGCGGCGCGTTCTTCGCCAGCGTCGCGATGGCGGCGATGGCCGCGGGTTGTTCGCCGGCAGCCTCGAACGGCGCGGCGAGCGCCCAAAGTCCGGGCGGCGGGCTGCTGCAGCCGGCCTCGGTCGCCGCAACCGGCATGACCATTTTCACCGACCCGACGGAGAACGCCTTCACCGTGTCCGTTCCCCAGGGATGGACGGTGAAGGGCGGCATCCAGCGGTCCTCGCCCATCGCCGCCCAGGCGTGGCTCACCGCGGCCTCGCCCGATGGCGCGACCACCATCACCGTCGGCGACCCCTCGATCCCGGGCTTCACCCTTCCATCAGCGACGGGCGGGAGCGGGGGCCAGAACCCGGTCGAGCCCTACGAAAGCGGCATCCAGTTCGCCACCGACTATGCGCAGCGGGCGTTCGGGACGACCTGTTCGCCGCTGACGGCGGCCGGCAGCCAGGCCGAAACGGCCCTGGCTCAGGCCGCCGCGGACCAGGCTGCGAAGGTATTGGCCGCTGTGGGACAGGCGCCGCCGCCAGGAAGCCAGTACGACGGCGGATCTGCGACTTTTACCTGTCAGGCGAACGGTGTCGCCGATTCCGTTGGCGTCATCGACGTGACTTCCGTCTTGCGGACGCCGACGGGTGGCTTCTGGGGTGTCCCCATGCTCCTCGCCTATCGGACGCCCGCCGCCAGCCGGGCCCAGACCGATCAGCTAACCCGGGCCATCAAGGCCAGCTTGCAGTTCAACGCGCAGTGGCAGGCGCAGATGGCCGCCGCCGAACGCCAGCAGCTCGCCGCGATCCAGCAGCAAGGCCAACAGATGCTGGCGGTGGGCGCGGCCCAAGACGCCCAAGAAAGCGCCACCCTGCGCGCCCAAGGCCAGGCCGATATGGCGACGCAGACCGCGAACTATAACGCCTTCACGCAGCAGCAAAGCGCACAGGCGGCCTCCCGCAACGCCGCCTTCGGCCAGCAGATGTACAACACGGAAACCGGCCAACAGAGCGAGATGCGCTACATCAACAACCAGACCTGCGTGCGGTGGGCGGACGCGGCGCACACCCGCTGCGCGGCGACGGCGGGCAATTGACTGGTTCGGTGACCCGCGCCAGCGCGGCAGGGATTCTCGGCTCGCCTCGGATTTCCAGCGCGCCTCGCACTTGTGTTTGGTCCAGGCGGTGTCGCGGCAGCGGACGTTGGAGCACCTCCGTACGCCCGACTTCAACCGTGGCGCTGAACCTGATCTGCAATCGGTGAAAGTCCGCATCCCGGCCAGGAATCGATAGCCGGAGTCCACCCGCCCCGGACCTCCGGAAAGACCGCTTCCCGGCCAGTCGGCTGAAGGTACGACTCCCGACAGCACGTGGATGACCGGCTACGACACCCATCTCGGAAGTCCGGAAGCTCGGCTTTCCGGAGCTGACTTCTAGGCCGCCGAGACTTCCGTCACCTTGTAGGTCAGGAGGCGCCCGTCCTCGTCGGTGATGCTGACGTATTCGCCGACGGCGAAGCGGTGCTGGCCGAGGCGGAAGACCGGCTCCTCGTCGGCGCGCGGGATGTCCTCGTAGTCGAAGTACCAGCGCTGCCCCTGATGGACGAGGCGGCCGTCGACCGCGTCCTCGTCGGGGGCGAAGCGGCGGACCACGCAGGAGGCCTTGGCGCGGCCATAGGCGGCGGCGTCGAGGTGGCCGTCGGGCGTCAGCGGGGCGACGAGGGAATAGCCGCGGTGGTCGTCGCCGTCGGCGAACTCGGTGCCGGGGTTGCGGGCGAGCCGCATGACGACGCGCGACAAGCGCGGTTTGCTGGAGGCTCCGTCAGGCATGGCGCGCTTCCTAATGCGAGATGAAGAGCGAGGGCGAGGTCGCCGCGAAGAAGCTGCGCGTCGCGCCGCCGAAGACGAACTCCTGCAGCCGCGGGTGGCCGAAGGCGCCGGCCACCAGGAGGTTCGCGCCGGCGTCGGTGGCCGCCCTCAGCAGCCGCGGCGCCGCATCGCCCGTGCCTTCGACCGGAACCACCTCGGTCTTCAACCCGCGCGCATCCAGATAGGCCTGCAGATCTATCGGGTCGAACTGGCGCGACGCCGCCTGGGGCGCCGACAGGATCACCACGCGCGAGGCCTTCTCCAGCAGCGGAATGGCGGTGCGCACCGCGCGGCTGGCTTCCTTGCCGCCATCCCAGGCCACCGCGACGACGCCGCCGACCGCGAAGCCGGCGCGGGCCACCAGGGTCGGCCGCTGCTCGTCGGCGACGATCTGCTGGAAGATCTCGGCCAGCGGGCCCTTGCTCTTCGAGGCGGCGTCATCGAACACCACCACGTCGGAAAGCCGGCTCTGCATGGCCAGCGCCGCCCAGACCGGCGAGGCGATGGTGCGGAAGCTCTTGTGGGCATAGGGGCAGCTGTCGACGATGGCCTGCGCCACCTTGGCCCCCTCGGCGCCCGCCTCGCGGATGGCGTCGATGGCGCTGGCCTGGACGCCGCCCATGAAGCCGTCGCCCATCCAGGGCACCAGGTCGGCGACGTCCGGCGGGGCGTGTACGCAGGCCAGCTCCGCGCCGAACGGTTCGGCCAGGGCCGCGGCCGCCGCCACCGTTCGCCGGTCGCCCTCGCCGCCCGAAAGCGGCGCCATCACCCGAGCCCAGATCATCGCATTCTCCCTGCCGCCAATCTCCCGGATACGCCGCCCCGCGCCTGGATGTTTGTCAAGCGAAGGACGCCGCGATCCCCCCCGCCGTACCTGTGGTAGAGGGCATGTGAACGCCCCCGATCGGAGCCCGAGAGACCACCTTGGCAACCGCGAGACGCCGCAAACAGGAGGTTCCCCGCGCCTGGCAGCGGATGCTGTCCGGGCGCCGGCTCGACCTCTTGGACCCCTCCCCGCTCGACATAGAGATCGAGGACATCGCCCACGGCCTGGCGCGCGTCGCCCGCTGGAACGGCCAGACGGTGGGCGAGCATGCCTTTTCGGTCGCCCAACACTCGTTCGTGGTCGAGGAGATCGCGGCGCATGTTCGCCCGCAGCTGGAGCCGCGCTGGCGTCTGGCCGCCCTGCTGCACGACGCCTCGGAGTATGTGATCGGCGACATGATCTCGCCGTTCAAGGCGGCGCTCGGCTACGACTACCACAGCTTCGAGGAGCGGCTGGAGACCGCCATCCACGTGCGCTTCGGCCTGCCGGCGCGCATCCCGGCCGAGATCAAGGCGCTGATCAAACTCGCCGACCGCGCCTGCGCCTTCTTCGAGGCCACCCAGATCGCGGGCTTCGCCCATGCCGAGAGCCTGCAGCTCTTCGGTCGCCCGCCGGCCGGCTATTCGCTGACCATCGACCCCATGCCGGCGTCGCTGGCCCAGGCGCGCTACGTCGAGCGCTATCATCTGCTGGCTGAGGCGGCGGGCTACGCGCCGACCGCGGCGGCCTTCACCAGCGAGTAGGCGCATGACGCTGATCGTCACCCCGCTGGGCCGGCTGCCGCAGGTGATCGCGGAGCGGGCGCCCTCGCACCTGATCACCCTCCTGAGCCCGCCGGAGATGATCCCGACGCCGGCCGGCATCGCGCCGGAACGGCACTTGCGGCTCAGCGTGCACGACATCGAGGCCCCTGAGCACGGCCTGGTGGCGCCCGACGCCGCGCTGGTCGAGCGCATCTTCGAGTTCGCGCTGCGCTGGAACGAGACCGCGCCGATGGTGGTGCATTGCTGGGCCGGCATCAGCCGCTCGACGGCCACCGCCTTCGCCATCGCCTGCGAGCGCAATCCGCACGCCGACGAGTTCGCCATCGCCCAGGCGCTGCGGCGGGCCTCGCGCACGGCCCTGCCCAACCGGCGGATCGTGGCGCTGGCGGACGACATCCTGGATCGGCGCGGGCGCATGCTGGACGCGGTGGAGGCCATGGGCGGCAACGGCTTTGCGGCGGAGGGCGTTCCCTTCGACCTCCCGGCGCGGCACTAGGGGCCGGGCGTGGCGACCGAGGTTGTCATCGGGCTGTCGGCGGTGGTCATCGCCCTGAAGGACGGCGAGGCGGCGGCCCTCACCGTGCGGCCCCGCGACCACGGCCAGCCCTCGCCGCTGGAGGGCCTGCCGTTCGGCCCCTTCGAGCCGGACGGGCACCGCACCTTCGAGATCGCGCTGCGCGAGTTCGTGACCCGCCAGACCCGCTTCGAGCTCGGCTTCGTCGAGCAGCTCTACACCTTCGGCGACAAAGGCCGCGAGGCGCCGCTGGCCGATGTCGGCGCCGGCACCGCGCGGGTGATCTCGGTCGGCTACCTGGCGCTGGCCCCGCTGGCGGTGGAGACCGAGGCGCCGGACAGCGCCTGGACCTCGTTCCTCGACTTCTTCCCGTGGGAGGACTGGCGCCGCGGCCGCCCCGAGATCATCGACGAGCGCATCATCCCGGCGCTGACCAGCTGGGCGACCCGCTCGGAGAGCCGGCTTTCCCGCCTGCGCCTGCTCTTCGCCCAGGACGACTCGCCCTGGAACGAGGAGCGGGTGCTCGACCGCTATGAGCTGCTCTACGAGGCGGGCCTGGCGCCGGAAGCGGCGCGCGATCGCAGCCGCGCCCAGGGCGGCGATCCGTCCGAGCCAGCCGCGATCGGCCTGGGCGCGCCGATGATCTCCGACCACCGGCGCATCCTCGCCACCGGCCTTGGGCGGCTGCGCGGCAAGCTGAAGTACCGGCCGGTGATCTTCGAGCTGATGCCCGACGCCTTCACCCTCTCGGCTCTGCAGCGCGCCGTGGAGGCCATCTCCGGCGTCGCGCTGCACAAGCAGAACTTCCGCCGCGTGGTCGAGCGCACCGGCCTGGTCGAGGGACTGGGCCGCATGGATGTGGAGACCGGCGGGCGGCCCGCCGAGCTATTCCGCTTTCGCCGCGAGCTGCTGGCGGCGCGCCCGGCGTCGGGCCTGTCTTTGCCGCTGCTGCGCGACTAGCGCCGGCCAGAGGCCGTGCGACGAGGCGGCAGCGTAGAGGGCAGCGGCGATCACTGACACGTCGAGATCGTAGAGATAGCGGTAGTCGCAGGCGATCGAGATCAGGGCGAAGCTGGCGGCGAAGGCCATGGCGCTGGCCAGCATGGCGATGACGGCGATGTCCGCCGACCGGCGGCGCAGGAAGAGGCCGATCATCAGCACCGCGCCCAGCCCGGCGTAGGTAGCGTGCGAATAGAGCGGCGTGACGTCGAACGCGAGGGCGTAGTCGCCCATCGCATCGTCCATCGCGGTGTGCCGCAGGGCGAGGCCGGCCGCGGCCAGATCGGCGGCGTCGCCGTCGACCCCGGTCTCGACCATCACGCACTGGTCCGGTTTGGGGGTCAGGAAGACCCACTCAAACGCCCCGGCCCGCACCTGCAGGTAGAGCCACGGATCGCGCACCACGAGCTCACGCCACTGCGCGGCGATCAGCCCCGTGGCTTCGGGATGGGCGTCCAGGGTGTCGAACATGTCCTGCATCGGGTCGATGCGCGAGGGATCGTAGTTGTCGACCCCCTCGGTGCGCAGCTCCTGTTCGAGCCACGGATCGCGCGCCTTGAGCACGCCGAGCTCGTACTTCGGATCCTGGATGATCGCGGCGACCAGGTCGTAGA
>DATAVF010000171.1:0-10013 GCA_036267835.1 Caulobacteraceae bacterium
GCGCAGTCCCGAGCGGGGGCGGAAGCCCACCTCGTCGTATAGGCGCCGAACCTCGGGGGTCAGCCGGGGCGGCTCATCGGCGGCGGTTGGCAGGGCGCCGAAGCGGGCCAGCCCTTGCACGCCCAGGGCTTCGGCGACCCAGTCGATCATCTGGCGGACGCTGGCGGTCTCTTCGGTGGCGATGTTGACCGCGCCTTCGACCGGGCTCGCCAGCAGCTGCGCCATCGCGGCGCCCACGTCCGGGGCGTGGATGAAGGGGCGGACCTGGCGGCCCTCGGAGCAGTCGAACGGCTCGCCCGCACTCATCCGGTCGATGGCGCCGCTGATCAGCCGCTGGGGACGGTCGAGCGGCCCGAACGGGAAGCCGATGCGGCCCCAGCCAAGCGAGACGCCGACGCGCGCGGCCGCCGCCATCGCGGCTTCGTACAGCGCGGCCTTGGCGCGTCCGTAAGGGGTGCGCGGATGCAGCGGCGTCAGGCGCTCGCTGAGCGTCTCGCAGCTCCAGTCGTACTCGGCGCAGGTGCCCGCGATCACCACCCGCTGTCCGCCGTGCGCGGCGAACGCGTCGAGCAGCCGCAGCGACGCCGCCGCCCAGGCGTCGTTCAGCGGCGAGGTCCAGAAGGCGCCCGGTTCGACGAACCAGGCCAGGTGCAGCAGGTGCGTCGGCCCCGCCTCGTCCAGCAGCCGATCCAGGTCGCCGCTCAGCAGATCGCAGGTGCGGGACTTGGCCGCGCCGGCCACCGGCGTCCGGCCGACCACCTGCACTTCGAACCCCAGCGCGGCCAGCGGCGCCAGGGCCTCGCGGCCGATGAAGCCCGAGCCGCCGGTGACCAGGACGCGCCCGCTCACGCGGCGCCCTGGAAGTCCGGATAGCTCGCGTCGCGGCCCGAGATCACCCGCGGCGCCATCGGCCAGGCGATGCCGAACGCCGGGTCGTCCCAGCGCACGCCCATCCCGACGCCGCCCACGAACGCGACGTCCATGCCGTAGGACACGTCGCTCGCGTCCTCGAGCGTCAGAAAGCCATGCGCGCAGCCCGCCGGGATAAAGAAGCTGCGGGCGCCGTCCGCGGCCAGTTCCAGGGCGTGGGCGCGGCGGAAAGTCGGGGAGCCGGGGCGCAGGTCGATCGCCACGTCGAAGACGCGGCCGCGCACGCACTGCACCAGCTTGGCCTCCTGGTGCGGCGCCGCCTGATAATGCATCCCGCGCAGGGTTCCGGCCGATGGGTTGCGGGAAATGCTGGTCTGTACGATGCGCATCGCCAGCCCGGCCGCCGCGAACTCGGCGTCGCAATAGGTGCGGGCGAAGCCGCCGCGCTCGTCCTCGTGGAGCTCCAGCTCCACGGCGAAGGCGCCCGTTATCGCGGTCGGGGTAAAGCGCACGTCACTCGACCCGCAGCTCGGGAATCGCAGTGACGAACCGGCCGCCCCAGGCGCGGATGCCGGCCAGCTGGGCCTCGATCTCCTCGCGCAGGTTCCACGGCACGATCAGCACATAGTCGGGCTTTGCCGCCTCGATCGCCTCGGGGGCCAGGATGGGGATGCGGCTGCCCGGCAGCAGCTTGCCCTGTTTGGCGGCGCTGCGGTCGGAGACGAAGGCGATGTCGCGCGGTCCGACGCCGCAATAGTTGAAGAGGGTGTTGCCCTTGGCCGCCGCCCCGTAGGCGGCCACCGAGGCCCCCTCGCGCCGCGCCGTCTCCAGGAACGCCAGCAGATCGTCGCGCACCCGCCGGATCCGCGCCTCGAAGCCCTCGTAGCCGGCTGGCCGGTCCAGGCCCGCCAGCGCCTCGGTCCGGCGCATCGCCGCCACCGCCGGCGTCTCTGGGAACCCCGCGCCGGCCAGGCTGGCGAAGACCCGCAGCGAGCCGCCGTGGGTCGCGGTCTCCTGCACGTCGAACACCCGCAGGCCCTGGCGCTCGAACACCCGCTCCACCGCCAGCAGCGACAAGTAGGTGAAGTGCTCGTGGTAGATGGTGTCGAACTGCACGCCCCTGATGGTGTTGAGGATGTGCGGGAACTCGACGGTGAAGACGCCCTCGGGCTTCAGCAGCGCCGCGACGCCGGCGGCGAAGTCGTTGATGTCCGGCACGTGCGCCAGCACATTCTTGGCCGCGATCAGGTCGGCCGCCTCGCCCCGCGCCCGAAGCCGCTTCGCGGTTTCCGCGCCGAAGAAGGCGATCTCGGTCGGTATGCCCTTGGCCTGGGCCGCCTCGGCGACGCTGGCCGACGGCTCGACCCCCAGCACTGGAATCCCTCGCTCGACGAAATACTGCAGCAGATAGCCGTCGTTGCTGGCCGCCTCGACCACCTTGCTGGTGGCGCTGAGGCCGAAGCGTTCGACGACGTCGGCCACATAGTCGCGACAGTGCGCCAGCCAGCTGTCTGAGTAGGACGAGAAGTACGCATAGCTCGAGTTGAAGATGGCTTCCTTGGGCACGATCGCATCCAGCTGCACGAGCAGGCAGGCGTCGCAGACCATGGCGCGCAGCGGGTAGACGGCGTCCGGCTGGCCGGCCTCGTCCGGGGAGACATAGCTGTTGGCCAGGGGCGAGACGCCGAGGTCCACCCAGGTGCGGGTGAGGGGGGCATGACAGCCCAGGCACGGCACTGAGGTCATCTAAAGCGCTTCGAAATCTTGGATCTGAGCGAGGGCGATGGCGCGGGCGGCTTGCGGGGCGGCGTGGCGGCGGTACCAGTCCGCCGTCCAGCCGATCGCCTCGCGCGGCATCAGCCGGGCGCGCCAGCCCAGCGTGCGCTCCGCGGCGCTGGGGTCGAGGGCGAGCTGCAGCGTCTCGACCGGCCCGGCCTGCTGCGCCGGCGCCCAGGGCGTGGCCGCGCCGAACGCGGCGCCGAAGCGCTCGACCAGTTCGGCGACCGTCACCTGCTCGGAGCCCAGCGCCGGACCGAGGTTGAGCGCCTCCGGGCTGGCGTCCGGGTGGGCGACCATGTGCTCGATGAAGGCGAAGTAGCCGCAGAGCGAATCCAGCACGTGCTGCCAGGGCCGCGTCGCGGTCGGATGGCGCAGCTCCAGCGTGCGGCCGGCGGTGAGGGCGCGCCAGATGTCGGGCACGATGCGGTCCTCCGACCAGTCGCCGCCGCCGATGACATTGCCGGACCGGGCGGTCGCCACCGGCACGCCGCGCGGCCGGAAGAAGCTGGCGCTGTAGCTGGCGGTCACCAGCTCCGCCGCGGCCTTCGAGGCCGCATAGGGGTCGTGGCCGCCGAGCCGGTCGCTTTCCACGAAGTTGCGGCTGCGCTCGGCGCGCGTGCAGTAGACCTTGTCGGTGGTGACCACGAGCACCGCCTTCAGGTCGGGCTCATCCCTAAGCGCCTCGAGCATATGGGCGACGCCCATGACGTTGGCCGCGAAGGTCTCGACCGGCTGGGCGTAGGAGCGGCGCACCAGCGGCTGCGCGGCCATGTGGATGGCGATGTTCGGTCGCGCCTCGCGCACCGCCGCCGTCAGCGCGGCCCGATCCGCCAGGTCGCCGAAGGTGGAAATCAGGCCCGCGCACGGCGCGATCTGCGAGTAGAGGTCGGGCGTCTGGTCCGGGGCTAGCGCATAGCCGAACACCTGCGCGCCCAGCCGCTCCAGCCAGAGCAGCATCCATGCGCCCTTGAAACCGGTGTGTCCGGTCAGGAAGACCCGCTGGCCCGCCCAGAAGGCCCTGTCCGGCAAGGCGCGGCTCAGCTCCATGTCTTCCACGGGGCCCGGCCGGTCGCCCAGAGTTCGTCGAGGTAGTGCTTGTCGCGCAGGGTATCCATCGGATGCCAGAAGCCGTCGTGCACGAAGGCGCTCAGCTGGCCGTCGCGGGCCAGCCCCTCAAGCGGTTCGCGCTCCCAGAGGGTGGCGTCGCCGGCGATGCGGTCCACGGCGCGCGGATTGAGCACGAAGAAGCCGCCGTTGATGTAGCCGCCGTCGCCCTGCGGCTTCTCGGTGAAGCGCGCCACCCTGCCATCCTCGATGTCCACCGCGCCGAACCGGCCGGGCGGCCGCACGGCCGTCATCGTGGCGTCGCGCCCGCTGCGCTTGTGGAAAGCCACCAGGTCTTCGAGGTTCACGTCGGTGAGGCCATCGCCGTAGGTCATGCAGAAGGGCTCATCGGGATCGAGCAGGTGGGCGACGCGCTTCAGCCGCCCCCCGGTCATGGTCTCGGCGCCGGTGTCGACCAGCGACACCCGCCACGGCGGCAGCTCGTCCGAATCCAGATACTCGACGGCGCGCCCGCGCAAGTCGACCACCACGTTCGAGGCATGGAGGATGTAGTTGGAGAAGTACTCTTTGAGGATATAGCCTTTGTATCCCAGGCACACGATGAAGTCGTTGAACGCGTATCGTGAATATAGTTGCATTATGTGCCAGATGATCGGATAGGGACCGACCTCGACTGCTGGCTTGGGCTTCACGAGGGTCTCTTCCGAGAGCCGCGAGCCGAGCCCGCCGGCCAGAATGACAACCTTCATGACCTCCTCGCCGCTTCGCGAGCCGGTCTCCCTGCCTCGCCGTCCATCTGGCCGGTGTCTATCACAAACAATAACATCCTGTGGACTCAATACGCGCTCGGCGCGGCGGCGGCAGAGGGGGCGAGTGCAGCGTCTGATCCGATTCGGCCTCACCGGCCTGCTGACGACGGCGATCTCCTATGTCGTCTTCGTCGGGCTGATAAAGCTCGGCCTCAACTACCTGCCGGCGAACGCCGCGGCCTGGGTGGCGGGCTTGTCGGTGGGGTTTCCGCTGAACCGGCGCTTCACCTTCGGGATCGTCGGCGCGGAGCGTTCCAAGCGCGACTTCGGGCTCTATGTCGTCGGCAACGTGCTGGCCCTGCTGCTGTCGATGGTGGGCTACGCCTTGCTGATCGGGCAGCTGCATCTGGATCCGACGCCGGCCTTCGCCATCAACCTCGTCGTGACGACGTCGTTCAACTACCTGTTCCTGCGCTTCGTCACCTTCCGGCGCACCGCTTGAACGGGCGCCGCGCCGCCCTGCGCTCAGGCGCGCTGCGGCGGGTTGGAAATGCACAAATTGTTCAACCTGACCTCCTAGGCTCGGCGCCGAAATCACACTCGGAGCCAGGCCATGGATCGCCACGAGATGGGCGCGCTGATCGCCCAGCGGCTTGCCGCCGAGGCTGAGCGCATGGCGGGCGAATTCCAGACGCGGGCCCGCATCGGCTCGACGATGATCGACAACCTGCTGCCTGAACAGCTCACGCGCGACATCTATAACCGCTTCCCCGGGACCGACCGGATGATGCTCCGGCGCTCGATCAAGGAGCACAAGCGCGTCGCCGCCCAGATGGACAGCTACGACCCGCTGCTCGAGGAGGCCGTCTACGCCTTCCAGCAGCCGGAGGTGGTGCGCCTGATCACCGAGATCACCGGTCTGGAGGCGCTGGAGCCGGACTGCGGGCTGTACGCGGGCGGCATCAGCCTGATGACCAAGGACGGCTACCTGCGTCCGCACCTCGACAACTCACACGACGCCAAGCGCCAGCGCTACCGGGTGCTGAACCTGCTGTTCTACGTGACGCCGGGCTGGCGCGAGGAGTTCGGCGGTTCGCTGCAGCTCTGGGACCATGGGCCGCTCACCCGGCCGCGCAGCTTTCCCAGCCTCTTCAACCGGCTGGTGCTGATGGTGACCAACAAGGGCTCATGGCACTCGGTCAACGACATCGTCCATGACGGGCGCCGCTGCTGCGTCTCCAACTACTATTTCTCGCCGGTCTCGCCCGAAGCGCACGACTACTTCCATGCCACCTCGTTTCGCGGCGAGCATGCGGGGCTGGAAGACCTGGCCATGCAGGCGGACAACGCCCTTCGCACCACGGTGCTGAAGACCCTGCCGGGCGTCTACAAGAACCCCCACGCCTACCACCGCCCGGCGCCGGCGATGTCGGACGCCTAGGTCGAGGCCCGCGCCGCGGCGCCCGCGGCGACTTCAGTGACCTCGACGTCGAGGAACTTGGCCTGGTTGCCATTGATGATGGCCAGCAGGAAGCCGCCCAGGATGTTCTGGGCGCCCAGGGTGATCATCAGGGTCCCCACCACGGCCGGGTAGATGCTGGTGGCGCGGCCGAAGTGGCGCGCCTGCCAGGCCAGCAGCACCACGGTCAGGATAGCGAAGCCAGCGGCGAACGCGGCTAGGCCCGCGACGATCATCGTCTCCAGCGTCACCCACCCCGACAGCCGCGCCGTCCACGGATTGGGCCGCCGATAGCCTTCGCGCGCGCCGTGGATGTGGGTCGCCGCCGAGAGGATGGCGGCGTTGTGGCTTAGGCCCACCATGGCCGCGGCCAGCACCACCCAGTAGTCGCCGAAGAACACCGGCGCGCTCGGCAGGAAGAAGAAATGCCAGCCCGCGATCGCCAGGATCGCGGCGCCGGTCAGCCCGATGACCAGCGCCGGCACGGCGAAGAGCCAGAACGGGCTCAGCATGAAGAGGTAGCGCAGGTGGCGCCAGCCGTCGCGCCAGGGGCGCAGGTGGGGCGGGCGGTCGCGCAGGTCGGGCGACAGGGTGGCGGGCGCCTCAACGATCACCTCGCCCTTCAGCGCGGCCTTGATCACCATCTCGCTGGCGAACTCCATGCCGGCCCCGGTGAGACCCAGGCGGTCGAAGCAGGCGCGGGTCAGGGCCCGCAGGCCGCAGTGGGCGTCGCTGATGCCCGGGCGGAAGAGCACGTTGAGGATGCCGGTCAGCACCGGATTGCCGATGTAGCGGTTCTTCCAGGGCATCGCGCCCGGCTTGATGCCACCCTTGAAGCGCGAGCCCATGCAGAGCCCGGCGCCCGCCATCAGCTTCTCGATCATCGGCGGGGCTTCGCGGAAGTCGTACGAGCCGTCCGCGTCGCCCATCACCAGGTAGCGCCCGCGCGCCGCCTTGAAGCCGCCGCGCAGGGCCGCGCCGTAGCCGCGCTCGCTGACCGCCACCACCCGCGCGCCCAGCCGCATGGCCAGCGCCTGGCTGCCGTCGGTCGAGCCGTTGTCGGCGACGATGATCTCGCCGGTCAGGCCGTTCTTTTCCCTGAGCACCGCCAGCGCTTCGCGGATCATGCCGATGCATGGCTCCAGGCACTGGACCTCGTTGAGGCAGGGCAGGACGAAGCTGACGTCCACGCTGTCGCCGGGGCGCTGCATCAAGAGTCCTTCGGCGTTTGCGACGTTATCCAAGTTTGCCCGTCTACCATTTTCCAAAGCGTGTACGGCCGCGCCGGCGGCGGCCCTACGCTGCGATTTCGGGATGCGCGGCGGCTTGCGCAAGGCGCGGGCGGCCGGCGAAGGCGCTCTCGGGCATCAGCGACACCCAGAGCACGAAGGCTGTCACCGCCGCCGCGCCGACGTAGGGGATGGCCGCGCAGCAGAGCAGGGCGCCGGCCAGCAAGGCGGCGATCCAGGCCCCGGGGCTGGGCCTGTGGGTCAGCATCAGCGCCGCCGCCGGCGCCAGCAGCGCGGCGTCGTAGTGCATGGCGTAAGGGGTGATGAAGAGGCTGCCGCCGACCAGGGCGGTCAGCCGCCGCGCCGGGTCCTCGGTCTTGCGGAACACGTTCCAGGCGATGGCGATCGCCGCGGCGCCGAAGCCGAGCCGCCAGGTGATCAGCGCCCCCGGATCGAGGCGCAGGGTGATGCCGAACGCCGTGGGCGTGATCATGCCGCGCTGGAAGCCGGAGCCGTCCATCACGATGCGCTCGAATTGCTTCAGCGCGGCCAGCCAGTCGAGCCAGCTGTGGAAGCCCAGCACCAGCACCGAGGCGGCCACGGCGGCCGCCGCGGTCAGCACCGTCGCCGCCATCGCGCGCCACCCCTTCACCGCGACCAGCGCCACCGGCAGCAGCACCAGCGACTGCGGCTTGATCGCGCAGGCGACGCCGAAGAGCACGCCGGCCAGGATCGGCCGCTGCTTCAGCGACAGCACGCCGACCACTGCCAGGGTGGCGATCAGGAAGGTGATCTGGCCGGTGACCAGCACCAGCACCGACGCCGGCGACAGCACCATGGCCAGCAGCACCAGGAGGCGCGGCGACTTCAGCTGCGTCGACATGGTCCAGAGGATCAGCACCAGCCCGGCGGTGGTCCAGATGGCGTTGGCCACGGTGAACGGGGCGAAGCCGAACGGCGCGAACAGCAGCAGCGCCGGCGGCGGATAGACGAAAGGGCGCAGGCCGATGAAGTTGGCCAGCAGCGGGCGCTGGAAGTCGGTCAATTCGGTGAAGTTGTAGACCCAGTGCGGGTGGATGAAGGCCTCGCGCCCGGCGGCCCACATCGGCAGGAAGTCGATGCCGAGCGGCTGGTAGGCGAGGATCTTCTCGGTCTGGTCCCAGCCCACCCAGGCCAGGTACGCGATGCCGGCCAGCAGCACGATGGCGCGCAGCCAGTCCCAGGCTCTTGCCGGGCGACTCGGGGTGATGGCGTCCTGGGCGAACACGTAACCGTGATAACGCGCGGCGGGCGCCGCTCGTCAAGCGGCTTCGCTGTCGCGGGCTGCGGCTCTGGCGCGTTGCAGCGGCGAAAGACAGGCGGCTCCCGCGAGCCCCGCCAGCGCGATCAGGCTCATGGCGAAATAGCCGCGCGCCCCCAGCGCGTCGAACAGCGGGCCGGACGCCATGGTCGAAAAGCCGATCAGGAAGCCGCCGGTCAGCACCGAGTTCAGGGTCTGCGCCAGCGAGGCGTTGCGGCCGGGCGCCAGCCGTTCCACCAGCTGCAGCGAGCCCACGAAGGTGGCCGTGAAGGTCAACGCGTGCAGGGCCTGCACCACGAACAGCAGCCAGAGCGGCGGCGACATCGCCAGGCACGTCCAGCGGGCAACCGCCGCCAGGCCGCCCAGCAGGATCAGCCGCTCCGGCCCGACCCGCCGCCGCCACGGCTCGGCGAACCACAGGAACCCCACCTCGACCGCGACGCCAGCGCCCCAGAGCAGGCCGGTCCAGCTCTCGCCCAGGCCTTGGTGCTTCCAGGTCAGGGCCGAGAACCCATAGTAGAAGCCGTGCGAGGCCTGGATCAGGCCGGTCGAGACGATGGCCAGCACGAACACCGGGTCGCCCAGCAGTTCGCCCAGGCCCTTGAGGCGGTCGCGGCGGGGCGGCTTCTCGGCGCTCTCGTGCACCCTGTCCGGCGGCAGCAGCCAGAGCGCCGCGCCGGCCGTCGCCAGCGCCGCCGCCGCGATCCAGGCGATCAGCCCATCTGGCGCCGCCAGTTGCAGCAGGGCGCCGACCACGATGTTGGCGACCACGTAGGCAGCCGAGCCCATGCCGCGCGGCCAGCCGTAGTTGAACCCCTCCAGGCGGGCGCGGCGCAGGGTGATGACGTCGGCGAGCGGGCTGAGGCCCGCGAGCAGGCTCTGGGTGACGAACCAGAGCAGCAGCCAGGGCCAGAAGCCCTTCAGTAGCGCCAGCCCCACGTAGCCGGCCGCCACGCCCAGCGCCATCACCACCAGCGGCGAGCGCCTCAGGCCGAAGCCGTCGGCCCAGAGCGCCAGCGCCGGCCCGGTGAAGGCGCGGCCCAGCGAAGGCGAGGCCAGGATCAGGCCGATCGCGGCGCCGGAAAGCCCCTGGCTCTTGAACCAAACAGCTGCGTACGGCCCGCTGGCGCCGCTGCCGGCCAGCAGCACGGCGTAGAAAAGCCCGAGGCGCAGGGCGATGGACATGCCCGCGCCCTATCGCGAGTCGGGTGGGCCTATCTGCGTCTGCCCACAAAGAGCGTCGGCCACTCGGCCATCGCGGCGCCGCGGCAGGGGCCCATGATCGACGCGGCGAGCAAGTTGAAGGCCTTGCCGTCCCACACCCAGCGGGTGGCCGTGCCGCAATCGCCGAGCCCCCGGCTCTTGTTGAAGGCGCTGAGCGTCTGGGTCTTGGGATCGAACGACGGATTGACCAGTTCGCCGCCGCTCTGCAGGTCCGGCGCTATCGGCACGGGCAGGTGGAGCTGACGCATGTGGCCGCCGTGCTCGTCGCCGAGGAAGAACTGGTAGATCTCGTTGTAGGCGGCCATGTCGCACGCCGGGCCCCACAGCACGACGCCGGG
>DATAVF010000172.1:0-3500 GCA_036267835.1 Caulobacteraceae bacterium
GGTCGAGCGCCAGCGCCCGCTGGGTCGGTAGCCGCGCGCCGACGGCCAGGGCGCCCCGCGCCACATCGGCCGCCAGGGCGTCGGCGATCTGGGCGTAGGCGGGCTGGCCATCGCTGCTCAGGTCGGGTCGCCAGTCAGGCACGGCGGGCTCCAAGAATTTGTATCTAGGACAATGTAACGTTTGACTCGCTGCATCTCACCAAGGCAATAGGCGCACAATCTCCACCCGGCAACGACAATGTCACAAGTGCTCGATCTTCGCCCCGTCCTCACCACCGGCCGCGTGCGGCTGGAGCCGCTGGCGGAAGGCCATCGCAGGGGCCTGGCCGCCGCGGCCAACCACCCGATCATCTGGGCGCACATGCCGATCGACGCGTCGGGCGCCGGCTTCGCGGCCTGGTTCGACGCCTCGCTGAGCCTCGCCCTTGCCGGCCGCGAGGCGGTTTGGGCGGTCCGCACCCTGGACGACAACGCCCTCGTCGGCAGCACCCGCTACCTCGCCATCGAGCCCGCGCATCGCCGGCTGGAGATCGGCCACACTTGGTATGCGCCCGACCAGTGGGGCGGCCACGTCAACCCGTCGTGCAAGCTGGCTCTGATGCGCCACGCCTTCGAGACGCTGGACTTCAACCGCGTCGAGCTGAAGACCGACAACCGCAACCTCCGATCCCAGACCGCCATCGCCAAGCTGGGCGCGGTCCGCGAAGGCGTGTTCCGCGCCCACATGGTGCGCCGCGACGGCGCCCTGCGGGATTCGGTCTACTTCTCGGTGGTGAAGAGCGAATGGCCGGCGGTGGAGGGTCGCCTGACCCGGCGCCTCGGCGCCCTGGCCCCAGCGGAGTAACGACCATGCGCCAGTGGACCATCGACGCCTTCGCGTCCGAACCCTTCAAGGGCAACCCGGCTTGCGTCGTCGAGCCGATGGCGGCCTGGCCCGCCGCCGAGCGGATGCAGGCGCTGGCGGCCGAGAACAATCAGGCCGAGACCGCCTTCCTGCTCGCCACGGATGACCCGGCGCGCTTCGGTCTGCGCTGGTTCACCCCGGCGCTGGAGGTCCCGCTCTGCGGTCACGCCACGCTGGCCTCGGCGCACGCGCTGTTCAGCGACCTGCGCGCCGCGGTCGAGGCCATCAGCTTCGACACCCTCTCCGGCCCTCTGATCGTCAGCCGTTCCGGCGGCGGTTACCGGATGGACTTTCCGGCCAGCACGCCGCGGCTGACGCCAGCGCCGCCGGGCCTCGCCGAGGCGTTGGGCGCCGAGCTGGTCGAGGTCTGGGCCGCGCAATACCTGGTCGCCATCGTGGCTGACGAGGCGGCGGTGCGTGCGATCCGTCCCGATCTCGCGGCCCTGAAGGACGTCGCGTCCGCGGCCACCGGCGGGCGCGGCAATGTCGGGGTCAGCGCGATCGCGTCGCCAGGCGGCGCTTACGACGTGGTCAGCCGCTTCTTCGCGCCGGGCTCCGGCATCCCGGAGGACCCGACGACCGGTTCGCTGCACTGCATCCTCTCGCCGCTGTTCTCGGCCAAGCTGGGCCGCGCGGCGCTGCGCTTCCACCAAGCCCACCCCGGCCGCGGCGGCGATCTCACTTGCGAGTTCAAGGGTGAGCGGGTGCTGATCGGCGGCAGCGCGGTGACGGTGGCCGAGAGCCGGCTGCGGATCACGCTCTGACCGGGCTCGGGCCGCCTCGGCGGTGGTCAGGTGGATCAGCACGGCGCGCAGCTGCGGCAGCACCAGCCCCTCGGCGGCGTCGGACGCGCTGGCCAAGCCATAGCCCGGCCGCATCGCCGCCAATGGCTAGTTCAGCGCCGCGGCCGCCGCTTCGGCGGGCGCCGGCTCGGCGATCCAGCCGGGCCAGAAGCTGGTCGGCCACGCGGCAGCCTTGTGCAGCGAAAAGAGCACGGCCAGCATCTGGCGCAGGGCCGCGCTGTCCAGGGTGATGGCGGCCGGCTCGGCGACGCCGCTCTCAAACACCAGGGCGACGTTCTGCGGCGTCGGCGCGATGTGCACGGTGCGCACCAGCCCCGCCGTGGCGTCCGGCTGCACGGTGACGCCGGGCGCCGAGCCGAAGCTGGCCATGGCCGCGGCCTGCTCCCACGCTTGGGCGGTCGCTTCGTGTTCGGGTGGCAGGTCGGCCGTGGGACGGGGCAGGCGCGGCGCCAGGGCGCCGACGAAGTCGCGGCAGAAACGCTGGGTCAGCCACAGCCGAATGGTCACCCCCGCCGCGTCCTCGGCGTCCCAGGCGATGCGGTCCTCCGGGGCGTCGTACGAAAGCGAGAACCTGATCATCTGCGGCATGGCGGCGAGGCTAGCCTATTCGGGCTGGACGTCCACGCCCATGGCGTCGAGCAGGGGGAACTGCTGGCCCGCCGTGATCTTCAGGTCGCGGTAGCCGGCCAGGCGCCGCAGATCGAGGCCGCTGACCTCCGCGCCGCGCAGGTCGGCCTCGCCGAAGCGCGCATCGTCGATGATCGCCTGGAAGAGATTGGCGCCCGCCAGGTCCGCGCCCTCCAGGTCGGCGCCCGAGAGATCGGCCTCGCGCAGATCGCAGCGCGCCAGCCGGCAGCCCGGCAGCCGCGCCCCGGAAAGATCGGCGAGGGCCAGGTTGCAGCCCACGAACTCGGCCGCGATCTTCTCGACCTTGCGCCCGAAGGTGCGGCCGAAATTCACCCGCGAGAAGCTCGCGCCGGTCAGGTTGCAGTCCTCCATCCGCGTCTCGTAGAGGTCCGAGCCCTCGAAGCGGGCGTGGGTGAGGTCGCACCGCGTGAGCCGGGTCTCCTCCAGCCGCGAGAAAGCGAAGCTGACGCCCTTGCGCGTCTCGCGGTCGGTGAACTGGCAGTCGTCGAACACCGCCTCTCGCAGGTCGGCATGCGAGAACCGGCACCGCACCAGCCGGCAGCGCTCCAGCCGCGCCCCGCGCAACTGGGTGGCCGGGAACGCCCCATCCTCGATCGTGCAGCCGACCAGCACGATGTCGGAGAGATCGACATCGGCGAAGTCCGCCCCGGTAAGATCGGCGCCCTCGATCCGCGCGCCGGGCTCGAGCTTTGGCAGCGTCACCGCGGATCGTGGGCCCGGACGAAGGACGCGATCTCGGCGACGTACTGGGGCGGCGTGAACGGCCAGGTGGTCACGGTGTTGTGGCCGCGGCCGGGCAGGATCACGGCGGTGAAGTCGCGCGCTTCCCTCGCCAGGCGCTGGGTCTTGGCGATCGGCGCGTCGAACTCGCCATTGATCGCCTGGATCGGGAAGTTGATCGACGCCAGGTCGAGCGGCGGCGCCGTCGAGGGCCGGGCGACGCGGCCGTCCTGCACGGCTTTCAGCGCGTCGCCGTCGCGATCGGCACGTTCGCGCAGGTGGGCCTGGCCGGCTTCCTGCTGCGGATCGTGGCCCTTGGGATCGCGCTCGGCCGCCTGGGCCGCCAGCGCCGCGTCCTCCTCCCGCACCCCCGAGCCGCCGAAGCTGGCGGTGATGAAGCGGTCCGGCCAGCGCGCCATCAGGTG
>DATAVF010000173.1:0-23621 GCA_036267835.1 Caulobacteraceae bacterium
TGATCTTCGCGGTGATGGCGTTCGGGCAATTCATGGCCCTGCTCGACATCCAGATCGTGGCGGCATCGCTCAACGACGTGCAGGCCGGCCTCTCCGCCGGGCCGGACGAGATCAGCTGGGTGCAGACCGGCTACCTGATGGCCGAGCTGGTGATGATCCCGTTCTCGGGCTTCCTGGCCCAGGCGCTTTCGACCCGTTGGCTCTTCGCCCTCTCGGCCGGGCTCTTCACCCTGTCGAGCGCGCTCTGCGGCGTCGCCTGGGACATCCAGTCGATGATCGGCTTCCGCATCGTCCAGGGGTTCGTCGGCGGGGCGATGGTGCCGACCGTGTTCGCCACCGGCTTCAGCCTCTTCTCCGGCGCCCAGCGGGCGATGATCCCGGCGATCCTGGGGCTGGTTTCGGTGCTGGCGCCGACGCTCGGGCCGACGGTGGGCGGCTGGCTCACCGACGCGGTCGGCTGGCGCTCGATCTTCTACATCAACATCCTGCCAGGCGCGGTGGTGACCGTGCTGGCGATCCTGCTAATCCGCGTCGACCGGCCCAACCTCTCGATGCTGCGCAAGATCGACTACGCCCACCTCGCCGCGATGGCGGTGTTCCTCGGCGGCCTCGAATACGTGCTGGAGGAGGGCCCGCGTCACGACTGGCTCGGCGACCCGGCCATCGCCACCGGCGCCTGGCTCTCGTTCGTCGCCCTGCTGCTCTTCCTCGAGCGCTCGTTCCGCTCCGGCGGGCCGATCGTGCGGCTGTCGCCGTTCCGCAAGCCGACCTTCGCCTTCGCCTGCGTCTTCAACCTGGTGATCGGCTTCGGCCTCTATTCGGCGACCTATCTGGTCCCGGTCTTTCTGGGCCGGGTGCGTGGCTACAACAGCCTGCAGATCGGCACGACCGTGGTGGTCACGGGCATCGCCCAGGTGCTCTCGGTGGTCGTCGCCGCGCGGCTCTCGCAGGTGGTCGATCCGCGCAAGACCATCACCGTCGGCCTGATCCTCTTCGCCGCCAGCCTCTGGCTCGCGTCCTACGTCACGCCGGACTGGGGGTTTGCCGCCCTGTTCGTCCCGCAGGCGCTCCGGGGCTTTGCGATCATGCTCTGCATCGTGCCCAGCGTGAACCTGGCCCTGACCGGCTTCGAGGGACCGGAGCTGCGCGCCGCGTCCGGGCTCTTCAACCTGATGCGCAACCTCGGCGGCGCGGTCGGGATCGCCGTCGTCAACACCTGGCTCGCCGACCAGACCCGCATCCACGTCGCCCGCATGGGCGAGAGCCTGGGCGAGCAGGGCAGGGCGGCGCCGGACTTCCTGGCCGCCATCGCCAGCCGCCTCGGCGGCGATCCGCTGCAGGCCATGGAGCAGGCGCGCGGAGAGCTGGCCAGCGTGGTCGGCCGCATCGCCCTGACCTCGGCCTTCCAGGAAGTGTTCCGGCTGATGGCCTGGATCTTCCTGGCGGCGCTGATCTTCGTGCCCTTCTGCAAGCCCGCGCCGCTCACGGGCGGCC
Organism: Caulobacteraceae bacterium; assembly: GCA_036267835.1. Taxonomy (GTDB): domain Bacteria; phylum Pseudomonadota; class Alphaproteobacteria; order Caulobacterales; family Caulobacteraceae; genus Acaudatibacter. The sequence continues at coordinate 1,495 of DATAVF010000173.1, forward strand.
CGCCGCCGGCCGACGCCCACTGACCGGAGCGATCCTGATGCGACACACCCTTCTCGCCGCGCTGGCGCTCGCCGCCGCCCTGCCGACCGCCGCCCAGGCCCTCGGTCCCGACTACCAGCGCCCCGCCGTGCCGCTGGCGGCTGGCTACCACGCCGCGCCGCCGCCGGCCGCGTCGGCCCCGCCGCCGGCGCTCGACCAGTGGTGGGACGGCTTCGGCGATCCGGAACTCAGCCGGATCGTCGCCCGCGCCGAGGCCCAGAACCTCGACATCCAGCAGGCCGAAGCCCGCCTCGGCCAGTCCCGCGCCGCGGCCCGCGAGGCTGGCGCGGCGCTGCTGCCGCAAGGCCGCGCCACCGGCCAGGTCAGCGACGTGCAGCAGTCGCTCGACAGCCCGATCGGCGAGATCGGACGCCATCTGCCCGGTTTCCAGCGCAGCTATGACGATCACAGCCTGGGCGCCGAGGCGTCGTGGGAGATCGACCTCTTCGGCGGCCTGCGGCGAACCCGAGAAGCCGCCCGCGCCGACGCCGGCGCGGCGGCGGCCGACGCCATCGCCATCCGCACCAGCGTCGCCGCCGAGGCCGCCGACGCCTACTTGCAGGTCCGCGGGCTCCAGGCGCGCCTCGCCGTCGCCCGCCGCCAGGAAGCGGTCGAGGTCGATCTGGTGGACCTGCTGCACCGCAGAGCCGCCGAGGGCGTCTCCGCCGACCGTGAGCTGCGCGAAGGCGAGGCCGAGCTGGAGGGGGTGCGCGCTTCGATCCCGCCGTTGACCGCCGCCCTCGACGCCGAACTCAACCGCCTCGACGTGCTGATGGGCGCCGAGGCGGGCACGTATCGCGCCGAGCTGGAGACCGCCGCGCCAACGCCGGACCCGCCGCCGATCGCGGCTGGTGACGGCCCGGCCGACCTTTTGCGTCGCCGCCCCGACGTTCTCGCCGCCGAGCAGCGCCTGATCGCCGCCAACGCCCGCATCGGCGCGGCGCTGGCCGAGTACTACCCGAAGATCTCGATCTCCGGCCTCCTGGGCATCGACGCCTTAAGCGCCGGCCAGCTCTTCACCGGAGGCGCGCTCACCCACCAGATCAGCGGCGGCTTCAGCTGGCGCCTGTTCGACTTCGGCCGCATCGACGCCGAGGTCACCGGCGCCAAGGGCCGCGACGCCGAGGCGCTCGCCGCCTACCGCGCCACGGTCTACCGCGCCACCGAGGAGGTGGAGGACGCCTTCTCGGAGCTGGTCCAGTCCGAGGCCCGCGCCAAGGCTTTGCAGCGCCAGGTCGCCGACCTGACCAGGGCCCGCGACCAAGCCCAGCAGGCTTACGGCGAGGGCGTCGTCAGCCTGGTCGAAGTCCGCGACGCCGACCGCCAGCTGCTCGCGGCGTCCGACCAGCTCGAACAGACCCGCGCCGACGCCGCCCGCGCCGCTGTCGCGGCCTTCCGGGCGCTGGGCGGCGGCTGGCGGCCGGACGCGCGGCTCTAGTTGCCGGTCGAGTTGCTCGGCGTGTTGGTCGCGCCCTTGTTCGCCGCAGCGAGCAGGGCCTTGGCCTTGTCGAGGTGCTGCTGCACCATCGGCGCGGTGTTGGCGGCGAACTGCTTCAGCGGCTCCATGTCGCCGTCTTTGGCGTAGCGCTGCATCACGTTGAGCGCCGACTGGTGGCCGTCGACCTGGTCCTGCAGGTAGGTCTTGTCGAAGTCGGCCGGCGAGACGCTGCCCAGCGCGTCCAGCTTGGACTGCAGGTCGGCCGGAAGCGCGGTCGGCGGGCTGAGGTTGCTCTGCCCGGCGATCAGGCCCTTGAGCGCGGCCGTGGTCTTGGTGTGGGCGTCGATCATCATCTGCGCGAAGCGCTTCACGTCCGGATTGGTCGAGCGCGTGAGGGCGACCTTGCTCGACTGGATCTCGAACATGTCGCTGGCGGCGGCCAGGGTGACGAAGTTGGGCGCCTGGGTGACGTCGGTGGTCGAGAGATCGGTCGAGGCCGGGTTGGCGCCCGGCGTGGCGTTGACCTCGGCGTTGGTCACCGCGCTCGGCGCATTGGCGTCGTCGGTTCCCTTGTTGCAGGCGGCCAGCGAGAGCGCCGCGATCGCGGCGCCGGCGAGGAACAGGGTAGCGCGCATCGTCTCCTCCTTGAGATTCGGTCGCGGAGGGAGCGAGCAGCTCCGACCAGCCTTCCCCGCAGAACGTCACGCATCCGTGACCCGTTCCCTGGCTTCATCGATGCTGGAAGGCTTGCGCCCTCGAATGGCTCCCCGGGCAGGACTCGAACCTGCGACAAGCCGGTTAACAGCCGGCTGCTCTACCAACTGAGCTACCGAGGATCAGTCGAAGGACGGGCCTAATACGCTGGCCGTCCGTGGCTGGCAAGGCGGTGGGACAATGTGAACCCATCCCCTTGAAAAAGCAGCCCGGCGTTGCCGCCGGGCTGTTGAAGTCGGTGATGGTGGGGTGTCTTCGAGGAAGACGACTCACAGGGTCGTCGAACGTGGTTAATCGTGTCTTAACGACTCAGGGCCGGGCGGCGAGATAGCGGCTGATCGCGGCGTAGACGTCGGCCGGCCGGGTGAAGTCCACTTGCGGGTGGCGAAACGGGACCCACTGGAAGCGGGCGTACCAGAGCTTCCCGGGGTGCGGCGGGCGGGCGTAGTCGTAGGCGGTGAGGGGGCGGCAGACCTCGCGCTCGCTCGCCACGTAGCCGAGATTGCCTCGTTCGGAGGCGTAGAGCGCCAGCGCCCGGCGTTTGGCGACGCGTTCGGCCTCGGTGAGCTGCAGCGTCTCCTCGGCGTCGGTCGGGGCCGGGAAGCTGTGCGAATTGGCCCGGCCGCCGGCCAGATTGTACTCGGCGAACTCCAGCACGCTCAGGCCCTCGGCGGCGAATCGGCTGGCGATGGCGCTGGCGCCGTCGTGATCGGGATTGCCGCCTTCGAAGGCGGGGACCCAGAGCTGGTCGGCGCGCGTGGCGGCGAGGGCGGCGCGCGCCTCGGTCTCGGCGGCGGCGAGGTCGCGCCACAGATGTCGGGCCGGGCGGTCCGACCGGCCGGCGATGGCCACGTCCAGTTGGGCGCAGACCTGTTCGGCCTCGGCATGCCGGCGGGCCACTGCCTCGGCGTAGCGGCCGCGCGCCCAGGGCCACATGGCGGCGCGTTCGATGCAGCCGTGGGTCAGGAAGAGCACACTGACCGTGGCGCCCCCCGCCTGAGCGCGGCCGATCGCGGCGGCTGAGGCCACCACCTCGTCGTCGGGATGCGGGGCGAGGATGAGGATCCGGGCGCCGAAACCGGCCGGCGCGGCTATGCGATCATCTCCTGGGCGCCGGCGTCGGCCGCCTCGCGCCACAGCGAGAACAGGTCTTCGCGCAGCACCTCGCGCCAGCTGGCCAGCTGGCGGCGGGCGTAGTCGAGCGCCGCCTTGCGCATGCCGGAGCGGATGCATGCGAACGGGGCCACCTGGCGCAGGGCGTGGGCCCAGGCCGCCGCGCCGCTCTCCACCACCCGCATGGCCGGGGTGTGGTCGAAAAGCTCGGCGACGCCGCTCTTCTTGGAGACCAGCACCGGGCAGCCGCTAGCCATGGCTTCCATGCCGACCATGCTGCGGATCTCGACCTCGGAGACGAGGGCGGTCAGGTCGACGCTGGCGTAGAGCCGCGCCAGCCGCTCGGGCGTGACGAAGCCCGCCACCGTGGCCGCGTCGCCCAGGGTGGCGCGGATCTCGTCGGCGGCCGGGCCGACACCGGCGGTGATCAAATGCAGCGGCAGGCCCTGGGCGCGCAGCGCGGCGATCGCCTGCACCAGGGTGTGGATGTTCTTGCCCACGTCCAGCCGGCCGACGAACAGCACCAGCAGCCGGTCCTTGGGCAGACCGAACTCGGCCTCGATGCCGGCCCGGTCGGCGCGGTGCGGGCCGAACACCTGCTTGTCGATGCCGAGGCGCAGCGGGCCGACGCGGGAGCGGCCGAGGATCGAGCTGGCCAGCTCATGGTCCTCGGCGCGGGTGGCGGCGACGAACGAGCAGCGGCGCACGTGCTGCACCAGGCGCTGGTCCATGCGCCGGCCCTGGCGCTCGGGCAGCTGCCAGTCATGGATCATCTTGCGCGCGGTCCAGCTGGCCCCGAAGCGGGCCTCGATGGTTTGGCGGGTGAAGATGCGGGTGTAGGAGGGCGTGTCGGTGTGGAACGAGGTAGTCAGCGGCGCGCCGCGCCGGCGGCTGACGCTTTCGGCCGTCTTGGCGAAGGCGAAGAAGGCGTCGGTGGTGTGGATCACGTCGTAGTTCGCCAGCTCGCGGGCCAGCCGCGGGTGGTAAGGCGCGAGGTCGGTGTGGTCCGGCACGTAGGGCAGGAACTTCAGCTGCGCGGTGGAGAAGAGCGGCGGCAAATGGGCCAGCCGCGCGCCAGGGCCCAGCACCTCGGTCTCCTGGCGGCCGGAGAAGTAGACCGTGAGGTCCAGGGGCATGTCGCCGGCGGCCGCGGCGCTCGCCAGCCGCTCCCAGCACTTCACGTGCCCGCCGGCTTGCGGCGAACGCGGCAGGTCGACCAGAGCGGCGACGCGGATGGGTCTCTCGGCGAGCATGTTGGGGATGGCTCCGACCGTCGAGAACGATAGGTGGACACGCCTAGATCAATTTCAACTCGGTCACGAATAAGGCGTGTCGTCGCAGGTGTGCGTCTGGTGACAGAGCGTGTGATCTTTGTCACACTACGGCTGAGGGACGCGTCTAGGAGCTGGCGATGAAATATTCTGGCGTGGCCTTGGCCGCGGCCTTTGGGCTGGGCTGTCTCGCGATTCCCGCCCTTTCCCTGGCCGCCGGCGGCGGTGGCATGGGCGGCGGTGGCGGCATGGGCGGCGGCATGGGCGGCAACATGGGCTCCGAGCCCCAGGCGCCGCAGTACGATCCCGCCATCGAATACCAGCATGGCACGGCCGCGCTCGACGCCGGCAAGTACCGGGACGCGATCGACGACTTCCAGCACGTCATCGACGTCGCCCCGCGCACCGCCAGCGCCTGGCTGATGCTCGGCATGTCGAAGACCGGAGTCGGCGACAACAAGGGCGCCGAGCACGCCTACGAGCGGGCGGTGAAGCTCGACGACACCATGATCCAGGCGCACCGCGAACTGGCGCTGTCGCTGCTCAAGCTGAAGCAGAACGACAAGGCCCAGGCCGAGCTGGCGACGCTGCAGTCGATGTCGACGAAGTGCGCCGAGACCTGCCCCGACGCAGGCGATCTGAAGACCGCCATCGCCGCTGTCCAGGCTGCCATGACCCCTGCGACGACGACGCCATCGGCCGCCAACGATTCCGTGGATCACCTGTCCGTGGCGACGCCGGAGGCCGGCAATGGCGCCTATGTTCGGGCCGTCAGCCTGATCAACGAGCATCGCTGGGATGACGCCCTGGCCTCTTTGCACCAGGCCGAAGTGGTGTTCGGGCCGCATCCGGACATCCTCACCTACGAAGGCTATGTGTGGCGGCACAAGGGCGACTGGGCGCGGGCCGAGGGCTATTACCAGCAGGTGCTGGCGCTCGCGCCCAACCATCGCGGGGCGACCGAGTACTACGGCGAACTGAAGGTGCTGGAGGGCGATCAGGCCGGGGCCCGAGCGATGCTGGCCAAGCTCGACAGCCTCTGCACGTTCGGCTGCGCGGAAGCGGAGGAACTCAGGTCTTGGATCGCGCACGGCGGCGACCCGGCGGCCTGATCGCCGCCCTCGGATTGCTGGGCCTGGGCGTCGGACTGGCGGCGGCCGCGCCGCCGGCGCCCCCTTTGCGCGCCCCGCCCTTGCGGTCTCTGCGCTGGCTTGCGCCCGGCGTGGACGCATCCGTGGCTCTGACCCGTCGTCCAACCGAGTGCCTGGCCATGCCGGCCGATCCGCAAGTCGCCTACGAGGTCGAGCTGGGCCGCGCCGCCTTCCGCACGCCCCTGGTGCTGGGCGGCCAGGCGGCCCGCGCCGGCATCGACTGCGAGACCTGCCACCGCAACGGCCGCAATAACCCGGACTTCGACTTCCCGGGCATCTCCGGCGCGCCGGGCACCGCCGACGTGACCACATCCGTGCTTTCCTCGCACCTGAACGACGGCGCGCTGGCGCCCAGGCCGATCCCCAACCTTTCCGGCCCGAAGGCGGCGCTGGCTACGCCGCAGGACCCGGCTTCCAGGGCGCTGGAGGCGCGCATCGCCGAGATCGACACGCAGGAGTTCGACGGCTCGCAGCCCCCGCCCGCCGTGCTGAAGGGCCTCGCCGCCTACGTCCGCGCCCTGTCGCCGTCAGGGTGCCCCGCGGCCGCCACCGAGCCGGTGACCGCCGCCGGCGCCTTGGCGGACGTGCGCCGCGCCGTGATGGCCGCGATCGCGGCGCTGGATCATGGCGACGGCCCGGCGGCGGTGGTGATGCTCGAAGCGGCGCGCTCGCAGCTCGGCGACATCGACGAGCGCTACGCCGGCCCGGCGCTGGCGCCGGTGCGCCGCAGCCTGGAACTCGCGGCCAGTGATCTTGCGGGGGCGGCGGCCGACGCGCGCCGCAACGCCGTCGCTCCCCGGACCGACCTGGTGATCTGGCTGGCGGACGAGCCGCACTGGTCCGCGCAGGTCACCGCCGCCGAACCCGCCTCGCTCTACAACCCGGCGCGCGTCGCCGCGGCCACGGCGCTGGCGCGCCCTTCCAGCTTCTAGCCGCCTAAGGCAAGCGGAGCGGAAAACCTGGTGACTTTGCAACGCGGGCGTCGGCGCCTGCCATGCAATCACCTTCGCAACCGAAGTTCTCCGGCGCCGGTCGCCTCTTGCGTGTCGCATATGTCGCAGGCATTAGGTTCGTACAGGCGCAGTGGGATATGGACATGATGATCGATGGGGCGGCGGCCGAAGAGAAAGCGGATCGGGAGAACCCGCTCGAAACCTGGGAAACACCGCACGTCTCTCGGCTCTCCCTCAGCCTGTCAGAAAACGCCACGACGCATAGCGAGGATAGCGAGGGTTTCGTCTCCTAAGACCATCGCGGCTCCAACCACCAGGGGCGTCGGACCCCTGGGTCAAGGCCGCGATTTCGTACGATGATCGACTGGGGCGAGCCCACCTTCGAGGGCCTGGCCGTGGCGCGTCAGGCCGTGGCCCTGCTGGAGGCTGCGTCGAGGGCTGCCCCAGCCAACCCGCTGGTGTGGGCCCAGCTCGGCTACGTTCGTCTGGATCGTTTTGAGTTCGCCTCCGCCGCGGACGCCTTCGAGGCGGCCCTTCTACTGGATCCGCGGAGCACCTTGGTGCGCACGCGTCTCGCGCACTGCTACAACGAGCTTCGTCGTGCGCCCGAGTGCCTGGCGCTGCTCTCTCCCGAGGCGCTGTCGGAAACCGAAGCGTCGGAGCCGCAGGTGCGATTCGAGCGGGCGCTCGCGCTCACCGAGGTCGGCCGGTCGGAAGCGGCGCGGGTAGACCTCGCCGCCGTGCTGAGCGCGCGCCCGCACCACCATCACGCCCTGGCCGCCCTGTCGCGCATACTGCGCAGCGAAGAGCGCCTGGACGAGTTCCTCGCGGTCTGCGCCGCCCTCGCGGCCAGGGGCGTCGCCCACAGCACCTTGCTGCTCGAGTGGGGGCGAGCGCTCGCGCTGGCGGATGATCCGCGCGCCAGCCAATTGATGCTGCAGCCGTCGCGCGTCGCCCGTCTCGCCTTGCCGGCGCCGCAGGGATTCGCCTCCACGCAGGCGTTCACCGCCGCCTTCGCCGACGAGCTTGCCGACCATCCGGTCAAGCTCAGCGAACTTCCCAAACGCGACGCCAATCGCGGCAGTCGCCGCGTGCATCACCTGCTGGCGGGCGGTCATCCGGAACTCGTCCGCGCGCTCATCGCGACGTTGCAGGCGCGGATCGACGAGCTCGCGGGCTCGCTGAAGCCAAAGACCGAGTTCGATGCCTGGCCGCGCGCCATCCCCGCTCGAGCCCGGCTGAACTGCTGGGGCTTGATCCAGCGCCCCGGCGAGTACGAGGCCTGGCACTACCACCCGGGCGGCTGGATGAGCGGCGTGTGCTACATGCGCGTGCCGGCCAGCTTCTCGGCTGCGGGAGAGGGCGCCGGCTGCATCGAGTTCGGCCCGCCGCCGCAGGTCGCCGAGGCCGGCCGCAACGCCTGCGAGCCACTTAGGATCGCTGTCGAAGAGGGCCTCTTACTGCTTTCGCCGTCGCACTACATGCATCGCACCATCCCGTTCGACGACGCCGGCGAGCGGATCAGCTTCGCCTTCGACGTGGTCCCGATCCGCGACGCGGCGTGAGGCGATGGGAGAGCGGGGCGCGGACCAAGCGATGAGCAGCCGTTATCTCGCGTACGGCCTCAGCATCGCGTGCGAGTTCGACCTGCCGGAGCTCGCACCCGCGCCGCCGGGCAACGACGCCGACGTTCGCATAAGCCTGGCGAAGCTGCCACCGCCGCACGGTGCAGGGCTGATGCAGCAGGGGGCGGACACCTTCCTGCGCACCCGAGGCGTCGCCTACTTCCGTCTGCGCGGGGGGCGGGAGATCGCCATCGATCCCGCGCCTGGGGCGACCGAGCCTGAGGTGCGCCTCTACCTGCTCGGCTCGGCGTTCGGCGCGCTGCTCTACCAGCGCGGTCTGCTGCCGCTGCACGCGGGCGCAGTCGCCTTCGGCGGCGAAGCGGCGGCGATCGCGGGACCCTCGGGCATTGGCAAGTCGACCCTGGTCGCCCACCTGGCCCGGCAAGGCCACGCCGTTCTCTGCGACGACACCTGCGCGGTGAGTTTCGACGCGGCGGGCCGTGCGATCGCCTCGCCGGGGTTGCCGCGCGTGAAACTCTGCGAAGACGCGCTCGCCGCGCTTGCGTACCGCGAGCCCGACCTCGCATTCGACGGCGCGAAATACGCGCTCAGCCTGCCGCAGCTCTCCGGGGCGCTGCCGCTGACGCGCGTCTACCTGCTGCGCGACGGGCCCCCCGGCTCTCGAATTTGCATCGAACGGCTTGCCGGGTTCGCCGCGACGCAGGCGCTTGTGGCCAACCTCTATCGAACCCAATACGTTGGCGCGATGGGGCTCACTCGGCAGGTCTTCAGCTTGGTCACCGCGCTCGCTCGCTCGGCTACCATCTTTACCCTCACCCGGCCTCGGGGGCTCGAGGCGCTGGGGGAAGTCAGCTTCTCGATCGAAGCACACCTCGCCGACGCCGCGTCGGGGGCCCTGGCATGAGCCGTGGGATCGGGCTGGGGGACGTCGTCGTGCGCTCGACGGGCGTCATCGAAACAGAGGTCGACGGCGAGATCATCGCGCTCGATGTCGAGACGGCCGTTTGCTACGGCCTCAACCGCGTCGGCTCGCACATCTGGCGGCTGATGGCCGTCCCCGTCCGCGTCGGCGACCTGCGCGACCAGTTGCTGGCCCGCTTCGCTGTCGATGCGGCGACCTGCGAGCAGGAGCTGCTCAGCCTGCTGGGCGAACTCGATGAGCAGGGTCTGATCAAGCGCCAGGAGCAGCCGGCCCGCGCATGACTGCGATTGCCGGGCTATGGCGTTTCGACGGCAAGCCGGACGTTGCGTCCGACTGTGGCCGCATGCTGGCGGCTCAACAGATCTACGGCCCGCACGACGGCCGCCAATGGTCGGACGGCCCTATCGCCATGGGAAGGCGGCTCTATCACCTGCTGCCGGAGGACGCCTTCGATCGCCAGCCGGTCTCCACCGCCGACGGGCGGCTGACCCTGGTCGCCGACCTGCGTCTCGACAATCGCGAGGAGCTGGCCCCGGCGCTCGGCTGGTCCCTGGCGCGGGCGGCCGACGCCTCGGACGCCGGCATACTGCTCGGGGCGCTGGAGCACTGGGGCGAGGGCGCGCTGGACCGGGTGGTCGGCGACTTCGCCTTCGCCCTCTGGGACGCGCACGCCCACACCCTGACCCTGGCCCGCGATTTCCTCGGCCAGCGCCCGCTACACTACCATCGCGGCAACGGCTTCTTCGCCTTCTCCAGCATGGCCAAGGGCCTGCATTCCCTGCCGGACGTGCCCTACGCGCCGGACGAGGCGGCGATGGCCGAGTTCGTCGCCCTGCTGCCGCATGCCAAGACCGGCAGTTATTTCAAGGACATCGCGCGCGTCGAACCGGGCGCCGTGGTGACCGTCACGTCGGCGCGGCTCACCTCGCGCGACTACTGGACCCCGGCCCGCCCGCCGCGCACCGCCGCGAAGGGCGCCGACTATGTCGAGGGCCTGCGCCATCACCTGGACCAGGCCACCAAGGCGCGGCTGCGCGGCGCGGGCGGGACCGTCGCCTCGCACCTCAGCGCCGGCTTCGACAGCGCCTCGGTGGCCGCCACCGCGGCGCGGCTGATGGCGCCGGAGGGGGGCAAGGTCGTCGCCTTCACCTCGGTTCCGCGCCAAGGCTGGGATGGGCCGTCGCCCTTCCGCCGCTTCGGCGACGAGGGGCCGCTGGCGGCGGCCACGGCGGCGATGCATCCCAACATCGAGCACGTGCTGATCCGCGCCGGGCGCAATTCGCCGGTGGCCGCCCTGGACCGCGACTTCTACCTTTACGAGCGCCCGATCCTGAACCTCTGCAACGCGGTCTGGAGCCGCGCCATCCTGAAGAGCGCCCAGGACCGCGGCCTCGCGGTCATGCTGACCGGCCAGCTGGGCAACATGACGCTCAGCTACAATGGCGACGAACTCCTGTCCGAGCTGCTGCGCCAGGGCCGGCTGCTGGCCCTGCTCGGCGCCTGCGCCAAGGTGCTGCGCCACAGCGAGCGGCGCTGGACCGGCGTGCTGGCGCAGCTGGTGGGTCCCTACGCGCCGGCCTGGCTCTGGCAGTGGGTCAACCGCGCCTACGGCCGCGCCAGCACCGACGCCCGCGAATATACGGCGATCAACGCCGCGCGGATGGCCAGTATCGACCTGCCGCGGCTGGCCAGGGAGCGTCACCTCGACCTTGTCTACCGCCCTCGCACCAATGCTTTCGACACCCGCGTCTGGGTGATGCGGCGCTCCGATGGGGCCAACTATGGCAAGGGCGCCCTGGCCGGCTGGGGCGTCGATCAGCGCGATCCGACCGCCGACCGGCGGCTGGTCGAATACTGCCTCCAGGTCCCGACCGACGAGTACCTCAAGGATGGGGTTCCGCGCGCCCTTGGCAAGGCGGCGCTGGCCGACCGGCTGCCGGACGCGGTGATCAACCAGCGTTTCAAGGGCTACCAGTCGGCCGACTGGTATGAGGGGCTGACCGCGGCGCGCGGTGACATTGCCACCGAGCTGGACCGGCTGGCCGCGATTCCTGAAACTGCCGGCCTGCTCGACATCGACCGGTTGCAGACACTGGTTCGCGACTGGCCGACCGAGGGATGGGACCGGCAGGAGGTGATCACGAACTACCGCCTGGCGCTGCTGCGCGGCGTCTCCGCCGGCCACTTCCTGCGCCGCGCCAGCGGCTCCAACCAGTAGCGGCAGCAGCCGTCAGGCCGCCGGGCGTCCGCCTTCGAGGATCTTGAACTGGCGCTGCGGATCGTCCTGCGCCGACTGTCGGCCATCGCGGTAGGTCGCGACGGATGGGTCGTGGGCGTACTGCAGGATGTAGGCCTTGCGCACGGTGCCGGCCCGCAGGTTCGGCCCGGTGCGGTGCGGGGTCAGCGAGGAGAACACCACCGCGTCACCGGCCCTGGCCGGCGTCGCCACGGCGTCGGGGACCTCGTCCAGGCACTTCAGCCCGATCGGCGTCACCCAGTGGTCCAGCGTGCCCAGCCGGTGCAGGCCGGGCGCGACCCACGGGCAGCCGTTCATCTCATCGACATCAACCAGCGGCAGCCATAGCGTCAGGTACTGCTGGGGCTCGATGAAGGTGTAGCCGTTGTCCTGGTGCCAGGGGAATTCCTGCACCTTCTGGGTCTTCTTGTAGACCGACTGGTCCCAGTAGAGCCGCACGTCGTCACCCATCAGGTCGTGGCAGATGTCCTGGATGGCGGGGTGGGCGGCGAAGGCCTTGAGCACCGGGTGCTTGCGGGCGATGTGGGCGGTGAAGGTGATGGCGTCGGCGTCCGAGATGCTGATCCGGCCGCCGGCTTCGCGCAGCCGCACCTCTTCGGCCGCTTCCAGCGGGTCGATGGCGGCCGTCACCGCGGCGATCTCGTCGGCGCTGAAGACGCCCTTCAGCGTAACGTAGCCGAGCTCCTCGAACTGGGCTTTCTCCGCGGCCGTGAGGCGGCGCCGCGCCGACAGCTGCCGCTCGCGCCAGACGAAGTCCCGGCTCAGCGGGTGCAGGCGCGGGGCGGGTTCGGCAAGGGTCATGTGACTGGCTTGAGGGGCTGGCGGCGCGGCCCCCGACGCTGCATCAGGGGCCTGCCTCTGCATCTAAGATAGCCAAACATCTCTTCAGTACAAGAATTGACCTTCACCGCAGCCGGCCGATGCTGCGCGCTTCACGCGAAGCTGCTGAAAGTCGGCATGAAACCGCCCAAACCGTCGCCCGCCTCGGAGCGGACGCGCCTGGCGCCGCTGCTGCTCACCTACCTGTCGCCGCAAGGCGGACGGGTGGCGCTGCTGGCGCTCGCCCTCGTCGCCGGCGTGGCCCTGCAGCTCGCCGGGCCGCAGCTGACCAGCCGCTTCATCGACGTCGTGGCCCGGGACAAGGCCCGCGCCCCGCTGGGCGAGCTGGAGTGGCTGGCCGGGCTGTTCATCGCCGTGACCGTCGCCGCCCAGCTGGTGCGAATGGCGGGCGCCTACTTCTCCTCGTCGGTCGGCTGGGCGGCGACCAACCAGCTGCGGCTGGACCTCGCGCGCCACTGCCTGGCCCTCGACATGGGCTTCCATAACCGCCGCACCGCCGGCGAGCTGATCGAGCGCATCGACGGCGACGTCTCCTCGCTGACCCAGGTGTTCTCGCAGTTCGTGTTCCAGATCCTGGGCTCCGGCCTGCTGATCCTCGGCATATTGGCTGTGCTGTTCGTGAAGAGCGTCTGGGTGGGCGCGGCGCTCTCGCTGTTCGCCGCCGCCGCGTTCGCGGTGCTGCAGCGGACGCGCAACCTCGGCGTGCCGCTCTTCGCCGCCGTGCGCCAGGCCCGCGCCGACCTCGCCGGCTTTGTCGAAGAGCGGCTCGGCGGCCTCGACGACATCCGCGCCAACGGCGGCGGCGAGCACGTGATGGGCCAGATGGGGGCGCTGAACAGCGACCTCACCACCCGCGGCGTGCGCGCCATCCGGGTGGCCGCGGTGTTCATCGTGCTGGTGACCAACGGGGTCTTCATCACCGGCTTCACCCTGGCGCTGGGGCTGGGCGTCTGGCTCTTCCAGCAGGGCCGCGCCTCGATCGGCTCGATCTACCTGCTGGTCCAGTACACGGCGATGCTGCGCAGCCCCCTGGAGCAGATCGGCACCCAGTTCCAGGCGCTGCAGCAGGCGATGGCGAGCCTCGGCCGGGTGCGCGAGCTGCAGGCGACGCCGGAAAAGATCACCGGCGGGCCGGGCGCCGGCTGGGGCAGCAGCGCGCCGGCGATCAGCTTCGAGCACGTCGGCTTCGCCTATGACGAGGGCGCGGCGGTGCTGCACGACATCAGCTTTCGGCTGGCGCCCGGCGAGACGCTGGGTCTGCTGGGCCGCACCGGCAGCGGCAAGACCACCATCACCCGGCTGCTCGCCCGGCTCTACGACCCCGCCGCTGGCGCCGTGCGCCTGGACGGCCGCGACCTGCGCGATGCCCGCCTCGATGAGCTGCGCGCCCACGTCGGCGTGGTCACCCAGGACGTGCAGCTGTTCCGCGCCGACATCCGCGAGAACCTCACCCTGTTCGACCCGACCCTGCCCGACGCCCGGCTGATCGAGGCGCTGCAGGACCTTGGTCTCGGCCCCTGGTTCGCCCGCCAGCCGCAGGGGCTGGACACCCTGCTGGAAGCCGGCGCCGGCCAGCTCTCGGCCGGCGAGGCGCAGCTGCTGGCCTTCGCCCGGGTATTCCTCAGGGATCCGGGCCTGGTGGTGCTCGACGAAGCGTCGTCGCGCCTCGACCCGGCCACCGAAGCGCTGATCGAGGACACTCTGCAGCGGCTGCTGGGCCGTGTGGGCGCCAGCAAACGCCCGCGCACCGCCGTGATCGTCGCCCATCGCCTGGCCACGGTCGCCCGGGTCGACCGGATCATGATCCTGGAAGCCGGACGCATCGTCGAAGAGGGCGAGCGCGCGGCGCTGGCGGCCGATCCGACGTCCCGCTTCGCCCGGTTGTTGCGCACCGGCCTCGAGGAGGTGCTGGCATGAGGGCGATCACCTGGCGGCACGCCTGGGGCATCATCGCGGCTCGCCCGTGGCCGTTCTTCGCCAGCCTCTCCGGCTACGTGGTGTTCTTCTGCCTGCAGCTGGCGCCCGGGCTGATCACCCGCCGCATCTTCGATGGCCTCAGCGGCCAGGCGCCTGCCGGCTTCAACGTCTGGACCCTGATCGCCCTGATGCTGGCCCTGGAGCTCGGCCGGGTCGGCACGCTCTACGTTGCGGGCGTGATCTTCAACGTCGTCTCCTACTCCGGCGAGGCGCTCTTGAAGGGCAACATGCTGCGCTGGCTGGTGACCGCGCCCGGCCCGCGCCGCCTGCCCGGGTCCACCGGCGAGGCCGTGAGCCGCTTCCGCGACGACCCGCTGGAGACGGTGGGCCTGACCACCATCCTCATCGTCTCGCCGCAGATCGTCACCGGCCTCGTCGGCTTCGCGATCATGCTCGCGATCAACGCCACTATCGCGCTGGTGGTGGTGCCGCCGGTGGTGGCGACCGTGGTGGTGACCTACCTGCTGACCCGCAACATCCAGCGCTACCGCAAGGCGGCGCGCGAGGCGACGGCGCGGGTCACCGGCTACATCGGCGAGGTCTTCGGCGCGGTGCAGGCGCTGAAGCTGGCGGGCGCCGAGGGCAGGGTGGTCGGCCGCCTCGCCGAACTCAACGAGCAGCGCCGCGCCGCTTCGATCCGCGACCTGATGTTCTCGACCGGTCTCGGCTCCTTCGGGGCCAACCTGGCCGCCCTCGGGAGCGGGTGCGTGCTGCTGCTGGCCGCCCAGGCGATGCGCGCCGGCGCCTTCACGGTCGGCGACTTCACCCTCTTCGCCAGCTACCTGGCCCTGGCCTCGGCCATCCCGGCGATGGTCGGCCAGATTCTCGCCGTCGAGCGCCAGTCGCGCGTCTCCATCGACCGCATGCGCGCCCTTGCCGACGGCGCCCCTCCGCTGGCCCTGGTCGCGCGGCCGCCGAAGGTTGCGCCGGCGCCGGCCGCAACCCGGGCCGACGGGTTGGAGGTGCTGAGCGTGCGGGGCCTGACCCGCCGCCATCCCGGCTCCGAGCGCGGCATCGAAGGCGTCGACCTCACCTTGCGCCGCGGCGGCTTCACCGTGGTCACCGGCCCGGTCGGCGCCGGCAAGACCACGCTGGTGCGCGCCCTTATTGGCCTGATCCCGCGCGACGCCGGCGAGATCGCCTGGAACGGCGCGCCGGTCGCCGACCCGGCCTCGTTCCTGGTCCCGCCGCGCTGCGCCTACACCGCCCAGCAACCCCGGCTCTTCAGCGAGACCCTGCGCCAGAATGTGCTGATGGGCGCGGACGCCGCCGGCCTGGACCACGCCATCGAGCTGGCCGTCTTCGAGGACGATGTCGCGGGCTTCGAGCAGGGCTTGGAGACCCGCGTCGGCACGCGCGGCGTCACCCTCTCCGGCGGTCAGCTGCAGCGCGCCGCCGCCACCCGCATGTTCGTGCGCGGCACCGACCTGGTCATCTTCGACGACCTTTCCAGCGCCCTCGACGTCGCCACCGAACAACAGCTCTGGCGCCGCCTCTTCGCCCAGGACCGCTCCACCTGCCTCGCCATCTCCCATCGCCGCGAAGCCCTGCGCCGCGCCGACGAAATCCTGGTGCTCGACGAGGGCAGGGTGGTGGCGCGCGGCGATGCGGCGGCCCTGCTGGTGGGCTGCGCGCTCTTCCAGCGCATCTGGGGGGAAGACCAATAGGCCACTCCTCACCCGTGCAACTTCGCAAGGGAGGAGTGGCTAAAGTATCGGGGCTGTTGACACCCCGAGCCGCGAATCCGCCAGACCGACGTAGAGCCGCCACTCGCCCTTGAAGGCGACCAGGCCCTCGGCGAAGCAGACGTTGCCGACCTGGCCCTGCGCTTCGGCCGGGTCGATCTGCAGGAACGGGTCCTGTGGGCGGGAGATGATCGCGGTCGGGTCGGCGGCGTCGAAGATCAGCTGGCCGGGCTGGTAGGCGCGGGCGGGGAAGCGGGGGTCGCCGAACTCGCCGTGGTTGCCGCCGTTGTAGAACAACACGATGCCGGCGTCGGTGAGCACGGCCGGCGGACCGGGCTCGGTCAGGGCCGAATCGAAGCGGCCGCGGCGCGGGGCGGCGATCGGGTGCAGGGCCCTGGGGCCGGGCACGCGGCGCGAGCGCCAGCCGGGCTCCCACGAGAGGTACCGGTCCGGCGCGACCTCGATCTCCACCGGGGTCCAGCGGATCAGGTCGTCGGACGTCGCGAGGTAGGTCACGCCCTCACCCCAGTACATCCAGTACTGGTCCTCGTGGCGCACGGCGACCAGCCGGCCGTCCTTCAGCTCGGTCAGGATGGCGCCGGACTTGGTCGGGCGGCGCACGTAGGGGGTGCGGGCGAAGGCGGGCCCGTGCTTTTCCCAGGTGCGCAGGTTCGGCGAGGTGGCGACGAACAGGCAGCCCACCTTGCCGTCGAACGCCGTGTAGGTGCAGACGTAGCCGCCGTCGGGCGCCTCGACGACGCGGGGGTCCTCGCAGCCGCCCGGCCACTCCCAAGCCTGCCAGCGGTCGTCGCCCGGCGCAATCACCGGCTCCGGCTCCAGCTCGAAGGTCTCCCCGTCGGCGCTCGTCGCCAGGCCGATCCGCGACGTGCCCGCATAGCGGCCGACCTCGTCCTCGGCCCGCACCAGTAGGCACACACGACCGTCGTGGACCACGGCGCCCGGGTTGAAGAGGTTGGCCGCCGCCCAGGCGATGCGCCGCCCGGCCACCGGGCAGTCGAATTCCACCCGTGGCCGGTCCTCCAGGATCCGCACTGGCTGGCTGAAGGGTCCGATCGTCGCTGCATTGCTCATCCGCCGACCTTGCCAAAAAACCCGAACGGGGTTGAGCCTCTTCTCCGGTTCAGGGAAACGTCCCCGCATGAAGATCGAAGCCGCCAAGGTCATCGTCTGCTCGCCAGGGCGCAATTTCGTGACGCTGAAGATCGTCACCGACCAGGGCGTCCACGGCATCGGCGACGCCACCCTGAACGGGCGCGAGAAGGCCGTCGTCGCCTACCTCGAGGAGTACGTGATCCCGTGCCTGATCGGCCGCGATCCGCGCCGCATCGAGGACATCTGGCAGTACCTCTATCGCGGCGCCTACTGGCGGCGCGGCCCGGTGACCATGTCGGCGATCGCCGCGGTCGATACGGCGCTCTGGGACATCAAGGCCAAGATGGCCGGCATGCCGCTGGTCGACTTGCTGGGCGGCCGTTCGCGCGACGGCGTCATGGTCTACGGCCACGCCAATGGCGCCGACCTCGCCGAGACCGTGGACGCGGTCGGCCGCTATATCGAGCTCGGTTACAAGGCGATCCGCGCCCAGTCCGGCGTGCCGGGCCTTGCCGCATCCTACGGCGTCGGGCGGGGCGCGCTCTTCTACGAGCCGGCCGGGGTCGGCCTGCCGGACGAGACCGCGTGGGACACCCGCAAGTACCTGACCTTCGTGCCCAAGCTCTTCGAAGCCCTGCGCGTGCGCTACGGCGAGGGGCCGCACCTGCTGCACGACGTGCACCACCGGCTCACCCCGATGGAGGCCGCGCGGCTCGGCAAGTCGCTGGAACCCTACACCCTGTTCTGGATGGAGGACGCGACGCCGGCCGAGAACCAGGAAGCCTTTCGCCTGATCCGCCAGCACACCACCACCCCCTTGGCCGTGGGCGAGATCTTCAACACCCTCTGGGACGCCAAGGACCTGATCCAGCACCAACTGATCGACTACATCCGCATGACCGTGGTGCGCGCCGGCGGCATCACCCACCTGCGCCGCGTCGCCGATTTCGCCGCGATCTGGGGCGTGCGCACCGGCAGCCATGGCGCCACCGACCTCTCGCCCGTGACCATGGGCGCGGCGCTGCACTTCGACGCCTGGGTCCCCAACTTCGGCATCCAGGAATACATGCGCCACTCCGAGGCGACCGACGCGGTCTTCCCCCACGCCTACTGGTTCGAGGACGGGGCGCTGCACCCGGGCGATGCGCCCGGCCACGGCGTCGAGATCGACGAGGCGCTGGCCGCCAGATACCCGTACGAGCGCGCCTATCTGCCGGTGGCGCGGCTGGAAGATGGGACGATGTGGAACTGGTAGGCTAACCGGCGGCTACCAACCCGTCGGAGTTCCCATGCGTCGCCCTGATCCCCTCCGGTTCACCGCCCTCTGGCTGGCGATCCTCGCGCTCTCTTCGGCTGCCTCATCGGCCGCGGGCGATCCTGCCAGCCCGGCGGCCGCGCCGCCCGCGCCCATCCTGCCGCCGCTGACCGCGTCGTCGCTCAGGGTGACGGCCAGGAACCCGGACGCCGGCGACAACCCGAACAACGTCTTCGCCGCCAGCGTGACCAACGTCAGCAACGCCCTGAGCAGCAAGGTGGGCTACACCGACGTCAACGGCTTCGAGGCCGTGATGGACCTGCGCTACGCCTGGAACTTCTGGTCGGTGACGCCGCCCTACAACCAGGCCAAAACCACGGCCTTCGCGATCAACGCGCTCACCGATTGCACCGGCGGCGGCCAGTGCCTGGGCCTCGGATCGACCGTCCACGCCAACGGCGAAGGCGACAGCGCCTCGCACAGCTTCCAGTGCATCTTCGGCGGCGGCGTCGGGCCCGGCGGCGAAGGCAACTGCTCGGTGTTCGACAGCAATGTGCAGCAGCCGTACCAGACCCTGGCGACCATCGCCCCGGAGGGCGTGCTGCCGCTGACGCGCGGCGCCACCACCCTCACGCAGGCGGTGACCGCCTCGAACGGTCCGCAGACGGTCAGCGTCGCCAGCACGGCGGACTTCCACGTCGGCGACTGGGTGCAGATCAACGCCAACCAGCCGTTCAGCCAGTTCGTCACCTGGACGGTCGCCAAGCTCACGGCGGTCGGGACAGGGACGCTGAGCTTCGACAGCCTGCCGCTGAACCTGAAAAGCGGCGCGGCGATCACCGGGGCGCAGGTGCTGAAGCTTTCCAACACGCGCAGCTTCGGCGTCGGCCGTGCGCTGGTGGACGAGACCGCCGCGCCCTACGTGGCCGGCACGGTGGCGATCAAGGGCAATCTGGTCACCCTGAGCGGCGGCGCCTGGGCGGCGAGCCGGGTCGGCGGCACGGTCGACAATCCGGGCTTCATCGCGTTCACGCCGGACACGCGCTCCGGCGGCCCGTTCTCGGCGACCTTCACCGCCTTCTTCCCGATCAGGGCCGTGCCGACGGCTTCGACCATGACCATCTTCGCCGACGATGCGGCCGGCAGTTCCGCCTACAGGGGCCGCTGCGTCACCGGGTGCGCCTATACCTGGCGGCCCGGCGCGACCATGGCCTACGTCGGCGACGGCGTGCGCCTGCCGAAAGGCCAGGTGGTGCTGATCAACGGCGCGTCGTTCGCCTGGAAGGCCGGCGATGCGGTCGAGCAGACCATCACGCCCTATTACGACAACAGCGGCCTCAGCCTGCAGCAGGCCTTCTGGACGCCGACGGGTACGCCCAGGTCGATGTTCAACGCCACCAACGCCGGCGGCGTCAGCGTCGACTCCGGCTTCCACTGCAACGCCGCCGGCGGCTATGTGGGCCGGCCGGGCTGGGACAAGTGGCCCTGGCTGAGCTGTCTCTCGATGCAGAACGCCCGGACCGGCGTGACCCAGATCTCCGGCGAGAACGGCTATCTGGCCCTCGATCTCACCGGAAACGGCGCGGGGTTCGAGTCGACCAATATCGCGCCCGACAACAAGGCCATCGGCCTGAAGCTGTTCGGCTTTGCGAGCGGCATCGAGGTCAGTGGCGCGCACCAGGACCTGACCCTCTACGACCTGGGCGCCCACGGAAATTCCTGCCTCTACGTCGACAACTTCGGCGCCGTCAGGGCCCACACCGGCGTCGACTGCACGCCGCCGCCGTCCGATCAGCGCGCCGTCGGCGCGATCACGGCGGGGCCGGCGGAGGTCATCGGCGCGGGTGGCCGGGTGGCGTGCGCCAACGGCCACATCTGCGACAGCCGCAGCGGCGAACTCACCGTGGTGACCGGCCCCGGCGCGGCCGCCCCCGGCCTCTTGGCGACGCTGGCCTTCGCCGACGTGCGCCACAGCAACCCCAACTGCATCCTCAGCCCGCTCAATCCGGCGGGCGTCCATGCGGTCAACTCGGAGACGCCGTCGACCCTGACCATCCACGCGGCGGCGGCGCTGGCGCCGGCCACGGTCTACACGCTCGACTACATCTGCGACGGCGACTAGCGCCAAGCTCGGCCTTGCGCCGGCCGTCGCCGCATGATCCGCTGCGCGCCATCAGTTTTCTGGCGAAGAGATAATCTCATGGACGCTGTAGCGCCGCACCGCGCCCGTAGCCTGGCTGAGATGGCGCAGATCCAGCAGGGCATGTTCACGCCTGCCGACATCGGGGCCGCCATGAAGTCGTACCGGCCCCGGCCCAGCGACGTGATCATCTCGCCCTTCGGCAAGTGTGGCACCACCTGGCTGCAGCAGACCTTCCACACCCTGCGCACCGGCGGCGACATGGACTTCGACGACATCTCCCGTGTCGTCCCCTGGATCGAATCCGCCGGCATGGTTGGGTTGGACCTGGGCGCCCCGCAGCGCGCGGAGCCTCGCGGCTTCAAGAGCCACCTCGGCTACGACCGAGTCCCCAAGGGCGCCCGCTACGTCGTCTCGCTGCGCGACCCGAAGGATGCGGTGGTCTCGATGTTTCGCTTCATGGAAGGGTGGTTTCTGGAGCCGGGCGCCGTGTCCGCCGGCGAGTTCGCCCTGGCGCGCCTCTCCGAGCCGGAAGCGTACGGCTCCTACTGGCTCCATCTGCTCAGTTGGTGGGCCGAGCGCGACAACCCGGACGTGCTGCTGCTCTCCTACGAGCACATGACCGACGCGCCGCAAGCGAACATCCGCCGCCTCGCCGCTTTCTGCGGCCTGCCGCTGGATGAGGCGCTGCTGGACCTGACGCTGGAGCGCACCTCGCTGTCCTACATGCTGGCGCACAAGGACCGCTTCGATGACCTGCTGATGCGCCAGGTCTCCGAGGCCCGCTGCAACCTGCCGCCGGGCAGCGACGCGGCCAAGGTGCGAAAGGGCGGCGTTGGCGGACATCGGGCCGAGCTGCCGGAAGACGTCGCCGCGGCTTACGACGTGAAGTGGAGCGAGACCGTCACGCCAGCGACGGGCTTCGCCAGCTACGCCGAGCTGGAGGCTGAGCTGCGCCGTCGCGCCGCTCAGCGCTGAAGCAAGGCGCCGAACGGGGCCAGCGCCACCCGGGTGCTGAGGTAGAGGGCGTTGTGACCCGAGGCGCCGCGCGTCTCGCCGTCGAACTCGGTATAGCCGACGTACTCACCGTGAACCGCGCATTGGCGCCGCCGGCCTCGCCCGCCTGCCCATCGTGGTGGTGAGCGCCAGCCATGGCCGAACAGGTCGCCGCCTCCCACGCCGCCTGCGCCGACGACCACCTCGCCAAACCCATCCGCGCCGACGCCCTGATCGTAAGCACGTCCGCGCGCTGCAGCCCGTGGGTGCGGCTGGGGAACCAGAGCAGCGGCACGTTTAGGCCGCACGGCGGGCGGACGGTCCGGTTTCAGCAGGCAACGAACCGAGACCCGTTCTTGACCGCGAATCACTCGTGCCGACTGTCTGCCCGCGAGCGGTCTTTGACATCGTTGAATGACGACCTGGCGGGAGGCCCAACTGCCCCTCGCCACAATTTGGCCGCCGTTAATAACGGTCAATTAACGGTGCAGAGGGCCGGTGCGGCGGGACTTGTGCCGGACTTGCAACAAACCGGTATTGGAGGCCTGGCCGAGAATCGAACTCGGGTTCACGGATTTGCAGTCCGTTGCGTCACCACTCCGCCACCAGGCCGGTGCTTTTCGTAGGTGGTCGTCCGGGCGCAAGAGTGGTTGCCACTTTTGCGGGACGTCCGCCGG
>DATAVF010000174.1:0-35821 GCA_036267835.1 Caulobacteraceae bacterium
CGTGCCGACGGGGTTGGCGATGGCGATCCCGCCCGGCTTCGAGGGCCAGGTGCGGCCGCGCTCGGGGCTGGCGCTGCGGGCCGGGGTCACGTGCCTGAATTCGCCCGGCACCGTGGACGCGGACTATCGCGGCGAGGTGAAGGTGATCCTGATCAACCTGGGCCCGGAAGACTTCATTGTCCGCCGCGGCGACCGCATCGCCCAGCTGCTGATCTCCCCGGTGGCCCAGGCCAGCTGGAACGAGGTCGAGGCGCTGGATGACACGGCGCGTGGGGCCGGCGGCTTTGGCTCGACCGGCGGGCGTTAGTCTATCACCGATCGCTTCAGCCCCACTTCTCCTTCGCCCACTTGAGTTCCTCCAGTAGCTGTTCGGGCCTTGCGTTCAGCATGCCCGGCAATAGGCGCGTCCCGCTGATATTGCCGCGCCGCCCCGCACCAGCCTGATCAGCATCGTCGAACGCGACCCTTCGGCGCTGAAGTCGCCAAACCCTGAAATTGCTCACGGCCGCCCATCGGTGAGTGCGTGACCCGAAAACCAAGCGAATGGTCAGCCCATCGGGGCCAAGGGCGACATAACTGGGCTTTGCCAGCGCGATCAGGAAGATGGCGAGCCCGCTTCCGAAGAACGCCACGGCGAGCCAACCAGTCGCCTCGATATAGTCGCGGGGATAGTGGACGGACGCAGCTTGGGAGGGATAGAGAATGAACCAGACGCCTTGCGCGACGAAAGCCAAGCAGCCCAGGCCGTAGAGGGCCAGCATGCTGCGCCGCTGCCGAATGATGAGTGCGCCGGCAGGGTTGGGTCGCTCGGGCGTCATGACGAGGTGAGCTTGCCAGTGGCTTGGACTACGTCAAGGACAAGCTAGGGGCGAGTTCATCGCGCCGATTTGCGCCAGATCAGCGAATAGCGGAACAGTAGCAGGCGCCGTAGTCGCGCCCCGGGCAGCACCGTCTTGCAGACGGACCGCACTTCATCAAAAGTCTCCCGCGGATCGCTGACCGGCGCGCCGACCGCTACCTCGCCTTTCATCCGCTTCAACACCTGGTTCACCGGGTAGGCCGCAGCGGCCCACACGAAGTCCGCAGTGGTGGCTTGCCGGGCGAGGCCGATGACGGCGAGGACGCCGCCGGGGGCCAGCAGGCCCTGGAAGCGGGTCAGGGCGGGGGCCAGGGGCAGGTGGTGCAGGACGGCGATGGCGGCGATCAGGTCGAAGCTGGCGGGCTCGAACGGGTAGGTCATCACGTCGCCCTGGACGATCTCGATGTTCGGGGCGGCTGGCGCGTGGGTGAGGGCGGGGCCGTCAAGGTCGATGCCGGTCACATGGTCGGCAACGCCGGCGAGTTCGGCGGTCAACAGTCCGCGACCGCAGCCGATGTCGAGCGCCCGGCGGCAGGGCCTCGGCGCGGCGGCGAGGACCAGCGGGTGGTAGTGGATGTTGTGGTTCCAGGGCAGGCGCATCGGGTTCATCGGGCCGATCCGGCGCGGTCGCGTCAAGTTCCTCGGCCGCCAAGCATTCGCACAAGGCCGATGAGGCTTAAGCCCCTGGCGAGATTGGAGTTCTGTCGTCCGGCCGTGTCAAGGACCGGCTCCGCCGTCCGCTTTGCGGCGGCCCCGCTGGGGCCATCCCTGACACAGCCGGACAACAGAACACGCTTGCCTACAAGGACTTAAGGACAACCTCGCCTCGACGCAGAGGGGGTGTGCTCGCGCCGCCGTTTGTTGCACGTCGGTCACCGAACGGGGTTCATCAAGACCCTTGCCACTGCCCCGCTCAAATGCAGAGTCCCGGCCGTTTTCAACCAAGGGACTACCCACCACATGGCTATCACGCGTCAGGTCATCACGTCGCTGCAGCGCGACGGCACGGACATGCTGGGCACCAAGAGCCTGGCCGTGAAGATCGTCGACGAGAGCATCGTCTCCGGCTCGCTGCTGACCGTCGAGAGCAACCACTTTTGCGTGCTGAAGTCCCGCGGAGCTGTGCTCAACGTCTACGAGACCGGCCAATATGCGCTGCAGACCCCCGACAAGCCGCTGGTCGGGTCGATCGCCCAGGGCTTCTTCGGCGGCGCCTCGCCGTGGGTGTTCGAGGTGATCTACATCAACCGCTCGAAGCTGCTGGTGCGGAATACGGGCGTCGCCACCAGCGCCGAGATGGCTGAGATGGCCTACGTGGTCGACTACTACATCCACGTCGACAGCAAGGAATCGGCGCTCGACCTGATCACCCACCTGCCGTTCAACGGCTACCTGATCGACACCGCCGAGGTGGCCGATTACGCCGGCCCCGCCATCGAGCAGGCGATCAACCAGGTCGTGCAGGTGACCAAGATGGAGGAGATCAACGAGCACATCGCCGAGGTGCGCGAGCTGGTGAAGGGCCACCTGGCCGACTTCCTGAGGACCTACGGCATCACCCTCAACGACCTGAAGGTGCTGATCATGCCGCGCGACGAGCGGATGCGGGAGCTGATCTCGCTGCAGGCCATGGGCCTGACCCCGATCGAGGCGGTGCGCTACTACCTGGCCCTGCGCATGGCCGAGAAGGGCCTGGTCTCGGCCCCCAACGCGGCGGCCGGCCTGCCCTACAACATCGGCGGCCAGCCCTTCTACCGCATCGACGAAGCGGCCACCGGTGGCGGCGGCGGAGCGGCCTAGGTGGACAGCACGGGTTTCTACGCCGAGGGCGCCCTGCGGCACGTCGCCATCAACCTCTTCTACGGTTGGGGCTACAACTTCTATCGCAAGGAGAACCAGCTGCGCGCCGACGACCAGCTGGTGCGGGCCAAGGCTGCCTGGCTGCTCGGCCAGGCGCACGGCTCGCTCGACACGGCCGAGCATGCCTATCGCCGCGAGAAGCTGCCGCCGCCCAGCCGCACCAAGCCGTTCCCGGACCCGGAGGCCGTCGCCGGCTGCCAGGCGCTGGAGCGGATGAGCGCGGAGGTGGGGGCTATCGTCGCGCGGCTGCACGCCCTGCCGGCGCCGGAGAACGACCGCATGACCCAGCGCTATCGCAACGAGGCCGAGACGCTGGTGAAGCTGGGCTCGGTCGACGAGCAGCTGGTGGGGCAGTGCGAGCTGCTGCGCCAGTCGGTCGACGGGCAGGCCGGAGCCTGGGTGCTGGAGAACCTGCCGTCGCTGGAAGCCGGCGTCGCCGCCATCAACGAGACCGTGCGCCAGCGCCAGGCGGTGCTGACCTGATTGGCGAACGGGCCAAGTCCGCATAGCTTGCGCGCATGGCTAGCTTCACCTCCGGCGGGCTTTCCCTCGCCTACGACGACATCCAGCCCCCAGGCGGGGACGCCGGAACCGTGCTCCTGGTGCACGGCTTCGCCACCAGCCGGGCCGAGAACTGGCGACGATTGGGCTGGTACGGGGCCTTCGAGCGCAAGGGCTACCGCATCGTGGCGCTCGACCTGCGCGGCCACGGCGAGAGCGACAAGCCGCACGACGCCTCGGCCTATGGCCAGGGCGCCCTGGTCGGCGACATCGGCGCGCTGATGGACCACCTCGGCCTCGGCCGGGTCGACCTGATGGGCTATTCGATGGGCGCGCGGCTGTCGCTGCAGATGGCCATCAGCCAGCCGGAGCGCATCCTCAACCTGATCGTCGGCGGCGTCGGCGGGCGCATGCTGAAGCCGCCATCCGGACCGGCGCCCACCATGACGATGGCGCAGGCCATGCGGGCCGAGGATCCGGAAACCATCACCGAAAAGACCATGAAGGGCTTCCGCCTGTTCGCCGATGGCCAGGGCGAGGACCGGCTGGCGCTGGCCGCCTTCACCGAGAGCCGCGGCGGCGAAGCCCTGACCGAGTCCGACCTCGCGATGATCACCGCGCCCACCCTGGTGGTGGCCGGCTCGCGCGACGAGATGGCGGGCGACCCCCAGGTGTTGGCCGACGCCATCCCCGGGGCCAAGTCCGTCACCCTGCCGGCCTGCGACCACTTCTCCGCCATCCCCCACGCCCTCTACAAAGCCGCGGTGTTCGACTTCCTCGAAGGGTGGATGGAGTAAACTCCCCTCCCCTCAGAGGGGAGGGGAGTCATTGCCCGATATTATACGCCCCGCCCTTTTCCAGGGCGCGCTTGTAGGCCGGGCGATCGTGCATCCGGGTCACCCAGGCGTCGACGTTCGGGTAGTCGCCGAGCTTGCCGAAGGCGCGGCCGATTTCGCCGACGAAGCTCATCTGGGCGTCGGCCGCGGTGAAGTCGCCCAGCAGGTAGTCGCGGCCCTCGAGGCTCCCCTCGATGAAACGCAGGTTGTTGGCCATCTCGCTTTCGATGCGCGGCTGCAGCGGCGCGCCGGCCTCGCCCAGGCGCATCACGTAGAGGTGCATCATCATCGGCAGCATGGCCGAGCCCTCGGAATAGTGCAGCCATTCGAGGTAGCGCTCATGGTCCGCCGTGCCGGGCTTGGGGGCCAGTCGCCCGCCGCCCTGGTTGCGCACGATGTAGTCGACGATGGCGCCGGATTCAGCGATCACCTGCTCGCCGTCGCTGATCACCGGCGATTTGCCGAGCGGGTGCACGGCCTCCAGCTCCGGCGGCGCCAGGTTGGTGGTGGCGTCGCGGGTGTAGAACTTGATCTCGTAAGGCGCGCCCAGCTCCTCCAGCAGCCAGAGGATGCGCTGCGAGCGGGACTGGTTGAGGTGGTGGACGGTGATCATGCCGCGTCTCCGTGGGGGGCGGCGCGCACTGCGGCCGCTCCCCGGCGGGAAGGCAAGCGGAATCGGCCTTGGCCGTCAGGCGCGCGGTGGGGCGAGGCCGTCGAAGACGAGGCCGATCTGGCGGTCGAGCACGGCGGTCAGGGTCACCGCGTCCTGGCGGTCGTGGACCGCCCGGCGATAGTTCCAGGCGTAGGCGCCGATCAGCATGTCGGCGGCGAGGTCGAGGTCGGCGTCGGGGCGCACGTCGCCGCGCGCCACGCCGCCCTCCAGGCAGGCGCGGACCATGCCGCGCAGCCGCGGATTGGCTCCCATCGGCGGCAGCGACGGGTCGGCGTCGGCATCGAACCCCGAAGCGATGTAGGAGAGGAAGAGGCGCAGCCGCCGGAACTCGAATTCGTAGTGCACCGCGAACATCGAGCGGCAGCGGTCGGCGCTGGAGCCGCGCAGGTGCGGGATCACCCGGTCGAGGTCGGCGTAGAGGTCGGTCAGCCGCTCCTGCATCACCTCGCTGAGCACATGCGCCTTCGAATAGAAGGTGGTGAAGACGCTGCCGATCGAGACTCCGGCGCGCCGGGCGATGGCGCGGATGGTGGCCTCGTCGTAGCCGACCTCCTCGAACAGCTCGCGCGCCGCGTCGAGCACGCGTCGCCGCGTCGCCTGCTTGCGCGCTTCACGTAAGGTGGAAATCGCCCCCTCCCCACTCGCGTCGGACGTGGGGGCCCCCCGGCCCCCGCCCGTTCGTTCGTCCTATCCGCGCCGGGCGCCGGCGAGGATGGTGCTTACCTGATCGGCGATACGACCCTTCACGGCGTCCACCGTCAAGCCGTCGAGGCTGGCGCGGCGCAGGATCGACACGTAGGCGTCCCAGATCATCTCGGCGAGCAGGGAGATGTCGGCGCTGGTGACCGTCTCCGAGCAGGCGAAGACCGGCTTCAGCGCGGTGGCGACCAGGCTGACCACCGGCCGGCGGTTGAGGCGGCGGCGCAACTGCGTGCCCAGGCCCGGGGTCCAGAGCGCGCTCATCACGGCCTGGAACAGGGCAAGCTCGCCCAGCTGACGCTCGGCCGCGGTCTGCAGCATGGCCACGACCGCGGGCTTGCCCTCGAGGCCCTCCTGGGCTTCGCGCAGGGCGCGGTGCAGGTCGGCCTGCACGGTCTCGGCGATTTCGGCGAAGAGGTCGGACTTGTCGGTGAAGCTGGCGAAGACCGCGCCGGTCGACATGCCGGCGGCCTTGGCGATGTCGCGGATCGTGGCGCCTTCGTAGCCGCGCTCGGCGAACAGCGCCTTGGCGGCCGCGAGGATCTTCTCTCGGGTGCGCTGCTTGGCCAGCGCCCGCTGGTTGGTGCGGGCGGGATCGACGGGGGTCGCGGCGCCCAGGGAGTCCATGGTGATTTGGTTCATCGTGATTGTTCCAGTCGGACCAGAAGATCGTCCGCTCTCAGTTCGAATTCCACGCAATATTCCTCCACCGTGCGCTTCAGCAGTCGGCGAAACGGTCGGCCAGCAGGCGGCCGTCACGGGCCGCATCCCTGAGATCGGTGATCAGCTGGCGGACTTCCGTTTCGACATCCGGCTGGAGGTCGGTGGAGCGGGGCGTCTCGGACGAGGACATGGGACTGTCGTCACCTTCGGGTCGATGCGTCATCGCGAGAGCCACGCCCCGCGAGGACAAAGAGTGAGCGAACATGTTCGGCCCGGTAGCCATGCCCGATACGCAAAGGGGGCTTGGGTACACGCTTCCCGCGAGCTTTGCTTTGCGGTCGCGCGCCGCGCGCCAATCTGACGCGGAGGCGAGGAGCGCGGCTCTCTGAGACATACACGGGGAGGGGCCGGTGGCGAACACGTTCGCTGATCACGTTCATTTAGTTGACCCAACCAGCCTCTTCAAGAAGCTCGTCCGCAACGTCCCTGGATGGTTTTACGATATCCGCCTACAGTCGGATTTATGCATGTCTTCCTGTTCATCCTTTTGCTGGCGGCGCTGCTCTCCGTCGTGGTGACCCTGGGGTTCGGCTTCTACGCGCTGTTCCGCGGTGGCGAGTTCGGGCTCAAATGGTCGAACAAGCTGATGCGGCTGCGCATCGTCCTGCAGTTCACCGCCATCGCGCTGCTGGCCGCGACCATGTTGCTCACCCACCACGCCAGCTGAGCGGCGATGGTCACGCTCAACAAGATCTACACCCGCACCGGCGATGGCGGCTCGACCCGGCTTGCGTCCGGCGCGCCGGTCTCCAAGACCAGCCTGCGGGTCGAGGCTTATGGCCAGGTCGACGAGGCCAACGCGACCCTCGGCGTGGTGAGGCTCTCGACCGCGGGAGACGCCGTGCTCGACCCGATCCTGGCGCGGATCCAGAACGACCTTTTCGACCTGGGCGCGGACCTGGCGACGCCGCCAGCCGCCAATGAAGCAGAACGGCCGCGGCTGCGCATCCTCGACGGTCAGGTGACGCGCCTGGAGACCGAGATCGACGCGCTGAACGCCCCCCTGGCCGAGCTGACCTCGTTCGTCCTGCCGGGCGGCTCGGCGGCGGCCGCCGCCTTGCACGTCGCCCGCACCGTCTGCCGCCGCGCCGAGCGGGCCTGCGTCGCGCTCTCCGAGCACGAGCCGGTCAGCCCGGCCGCGCTGAAATACATCAACCGCCTCTCGGACCTGCTCTTCGTCGCCGCCCGCCACGCCAACGACCAGGGCCGCGCCGACGTCCTCTGGCGCCCCGGCGCGACGCGCTAAGCCAGGATCGGCATCCCGGAAACCCGCGCAAAAAACATTTCAAGAGGGCCGCAACGCCAAGCCGCCCACCGACCGGCTTGCGCCCGTCTAGTGCGGCTTCGGGGTCACCGGCGGGGCGCCGAGGGGGCGGCCGGTGAAGCGGGAGATCGGCATCGGGGTCGCGCATTCGCGGTATTTGTCCGACCACCAGCCGCCGTGCGACTCACAGCGCTCAACCGGCCAGACATAGGTGGCCTGGTAGGCGAAAAGCCCGATGCAGGCGGCGAAGGCGAGACCGACGTAGGCGAGCTGAACGCGGGAGATGATGCGGAGCATGGGGCGGATTTTGGCGCAAAAACTGGCGGGGCGCCAACGATAGCAGCCGCGTTCGCGCTCTTGCAAACGCCGGCCAAGACGTTATTGCCCCTTGCGCCCGCTAGCCGGGCCGGCGCGGGAGCCCGCGCCCAAGCTCATGAAGTGGCGAGGCGAATAGAAGACCGATGAAAGTCCTGGTCCCGGTCAAGCGGGTGCTCGATTCCAACATCAAGGCGCGGGTGAAGTCCGATCAGACGGGCGTCGATCTGGCCAATCAGAAGATGTCCATCAACCCGTTCTGCGAAATCGCCGTCGAGGAGGCGGTGCGCATGAAGGAGAAGGGCGTCGCCACCGAAGTGGTCGCCGTGTCGATCGGCCCGGCGCAGGCCGGAGAGACCATCCGCAACGCGCTGGCCATGGGCGCCGACCGCGGCATCCTGCTGCAGACCGACGCCGACCCCGGCCCGCTGGCGGTGGCCAAGCTGCTGAAGGCAGTGATCGACGAAGAGAAGCCCGACCTCGTGCTGATGGGCAAGCAGGCCATTGACGGCGACAACAACGCCACCGGCCAGATGCTCTCGGCGCTCTTGGGCTGGCCGCAGGCGACCTTCGCCTTCCGCATCGAGATCGAAGGCCCCAAGGCCAAGGTGACCCGCGAGGTCGATGGCGGCCTGCAGACGCTGGAAGTCGACCTGCCGGCGGTGATCACGGCGGATCTGCGCCTCAACGAGCCGCGCTACGCCTCGCTCCCCAACATCATGAAGGCCAAGAAGAAGCCGATCGACATCAAGGAGGCGACCAGCCTCGGCGTCGATTTCGCGCCGCACCTGACGGTGCTGAAGGTGACCGAGCCCGCCAAGCGCGTGGCCGGGGTGAAGGTTGAAAGCGCCGCCGAGCTGGTGAGCAAGCTGAAGAACGAAGCGGGGGTTCTCTAATGGCGGTTCTGGTCATTGCGGACCACGACAACACGGTCGTCCGCGACACCACGATGAAGACGATCACGGCGGCGCTGCAGCTGTCGGGCGACGTTGATGTGCTGGTCGCCGGCAAGGGCTGCGACGCGGCGGCCGCGGCGGCGGCCAAGATCGAAGGCGTGCGCAAGGTGCTGGAAGCCGAGAGCGACGAACTCGGCGAAGGCATGGCCGAATCGTTCCAGGCGCTGATCACCCCGCTGATGGCGAACTACGACGCCATGCTGACGCCGGCGACCTCGCAGGGGAAGAACTTTGCCCCGCGCATCGCCGCCGCGCTCGATGTGGCGCAGATCTCCGAGATCACCGAGGTGGTGAGCGCCGACACCTTCGTGCGGCCGATCTACGCCGGCAACGCGCTGGAGACGGTGAAGTCGTCGGACGCCAAGAAGGTCATCACCGTGCGCACCAGCCTGTTCAAGGCGGCGGGCGAGGGTGGTTCGGCCCCGATCGAGAAGATCGCCGCGCCGCCGGCGCCGGCGCACACCCGCTTCCTGGGCCAGGAAGTGGTCAAGTCGGATAGGCCCGAGCTGGCCGCGGCCAAGATCGTGGTTTCGGGTGGACGCGCCATGGGCTCGGCGGAGGAGTTCCAGCGGGTGATCGAGCCCCTGGCCGACAAGCTGGGCGCCGCGGTGGGCGCCAGCCGCGCCGCGGTCGACGCCGGCTACGCGCCCAACGACTACCAGGTGGGCCAGACCGGCAAGATCGTGGCGCCGGAACTCTACATCGCCATCGGCATCTCCGGCGCCATCCAGCACCTGGCCGGCATGAAGGATTCCAAGGTGATCGTCGCGATCAACAAGGATGCCGACGCGCCGATCTTCCAGGTCGCCGACTACGGCCTGGTGGCCGACTACAAAACCGCCGTGCCGGAGTTGATGGACGCGCTCACGCAAGCGGGGAAGTAGCAGCCCCGCCTGTCATTTTTGCGAGGGGGTTGCGCCTTGCCCTCGAGTTTGTTTCTCTGCCTGGGCAATCCGGCGCCATGATCGTTCGATCGAGCCGTGCGCTTCTTGGGGAACGAACATGGACAAGCAATCTTACGCCCTCCGCGCAGGGCGCGTCGGCCTCGCGGTCGCCGCGATGCTCACGGCTGGCTGGCTCGCTGGCTGCGGAAAGATGGACGACAACGCGCTGAGCGCGACGTTCGACAAGAGCATGCACGACTCGTGCGTCAGCACGGCCACCGGCAAGGGCGCCCCGGCTGCCGCGGCCGAAGCCTACTGCAGCTGCGTCGTCACCCAACTGGACGCGGTGCCGATCTCGCAGCGGATGACGCTGAGCCCGACCTCCGACAAGATCACCTCGGCCGAGAACGTCTGCAACGCGCAGGTTTCCGGGTCGGGAACGCCGCCGGCAGCGACCAACGACACCACCGTTGTCCCGCCGGCGCCCGCGCCGGCGACGAACTCCGGCGAGTAGCCGTGAACGATAGATTCATTGGGGCACCGAACATGACCAACCAATCCTCCATTGTGAAGCTCACGCGCTTCGGCGCCATCGCGGTGGCGTCGCTGGCGCTCGCCGGCGTGGTCGCCTGCACGCCGAAGCCGGCGACGACCAACACCGTGACCAGCAACAGCACGACGACGATCCTTCCGGCGGCGAACGGCATGAGCGCTCTCGCGCCCGGCGCGCCGGCGGGCGGCCTGGCGCCTGGCGGCCTCGCTCCTGGCGGCGCGGGGGGGCTCGCACCCGCTGCGCCCGGTGGCGACAACAGCGGCGGCGCCATGGGTGGCAACGGCGGCGCGATGGGCGGTGGCGGCACGGGCGGCAATGGCGGCGCCATGGCTCAGAACGGCGGCGCTGGCGGTGATGCGGCCGGCAACCAGCAGTGGGACCGCGCGACCTACTCGTCGTGCGTCCCCTCGGCGATGCAGCAGGGCGCTTCGCCCGGCGGCGCCTCGCGCTACTGCGCCTGCGTCGTGGCCCAGCTCGACAACCTGTCGCTCACGCAGAAGGAACAACTGAGCCCGCAGGCGCCGGAACTCGGCGCCGCGGTCCAGCAGTGCCGCCCGCAGGCTCAGGGTAACTAAGCGGATCGGGGTGGCGCAATCGCCCACCCCACGAACGAAACGGTAAGTGGCGGCGCTCAGGCGCCGCCACAACTGTCTCCGGCCTGTAGCGCCGGGCCTGCCGCCCGGCGACGATGGTCGCAGGCGACGGTCAGCTCGGGCGTGGAACCGGCTGGCCTTCGACGATGCGGCCGGAGCCGGAGACGTCGCTGCTGACCTGCGGCGGATGGGTGATCAGGTCGATCTCGCCGCTGCCTGAAATGTGCAGGTCGGCCGAGGCGGTCGGCGCCAGCGCGGCGCGGCCGGACCCGGAAATCGACGCCTCGGCGCTCTCGACCGCGAGGCCGCCGAAATCCACCTCGCTGTCGCCCGAGATGTCGACCTTGGCGGCGTGCGCCTTGCCCTTGGCGGTGACGTTGCCGCTGCCGCTGACATCCAGATCCAGCTCGTCCTGATCGTAGTTGGCGATCGCCAGGGTGTCGGAGCCGCTGATCGAGAAGTGACGCACGTTGGGCGCGGTCATCACCACCTTCACCGTGCCGGAGAAGTCGCCGTCCTGGTCGAGCTGCAGGTGCGAGCCGGAGACCACCACGTGGTTCACCATGTCGGCCGGGCCGGTCACCGTGATCTTCGCCGGGCCGGCGGCCTGGGTGTATTGCACGTCGCCGGGCACATCGATGTCCAGCGAGTCGCCGCCGCTCCAGGCGATGTCGCGGCTGGCGGACTGGCCGTCCGCGGCGACCGTGGTGTTGCTGGTCCCGTCATCGTGGAACCAGACGTGATGGCCGTCGTCGAAGTTGACGTTCCAGCGATGGCCCCAGTGGTGGCCGCCGAATTCGTGGAAGCCGAGCGCTGCGGCGCCGGCGAGGCAGGCGACAGCCAGCACGAAACTGGCGCCGGCAATGAGCAGCAGGGTCCGGGTCATGGCGTGGCGAACTCCCTCGGAGCAGTGGGGGCAGGATCGATGGCCGGCTTCAGCAGCCGGTAGTGCAGGCGTCCGTACCAGACGAGGCCGTTGACCAGGCCGATGGAGATCAGGGTCAGCAGGCTGGCGCAGCAGACCGCCGACGCCATCATGCCGAGGCCCGCGAGCATGGCCCCGGGGATACTGACGCCGCCGGCGAAGGGCCCAACAGCGAAGACCACCGCCCCGCCGATGAAGATGGCGATCGCCGCGATGGCGAAGGCGCAGAGCGCAC
The DNA here is from genome assembly GCA_036267835.1 of Caulobacteraceae bacterium. GTDB lineage: Bacteria > Pseudomonadota > Alphaproteobacteria > Caulobacterales > Caulobacteraceae > Acaudatibacter. The sequence goes on from DATAVF010000174.1 coordinate 11,877, forward strand.
TTACCACCCCCACCAGGATCGGCAGCAGCACCAGCACGTCGATCGCACCGAGCCCCAGGATCGCGAAGATCGCCGCGGCGGCCGCCTCGGGATTGCGCTCCGACTCCCAGCGCTTCAACCCGGTTTCCGCCTTCAGCTCCCGCGCCAGCCGGTCCGGATCGCCGAGCGCGGCGGCCACGTCGGCCTCGCTGCGGCCTGCCGCGGCCCCTTCGGTGAAGTGCGCCTGGTAGTCCGCGACGATGTCCATGTGGGCCCGCTCGGGTATGCCGACGAGACCCGCGCTGAGCCGCGAGATGAACTCTTGCCGCGTCATGTCACGGCTCCCCTAGGATGTTGGTGACCGCGCCGGCGAAGCTGCGCCAGGCGTCCTTCTGGGCCGCGAAGCTGGTCTGCCCCGCCGGCGTCAGCCGATAGTATTTGCGCGACGGGCCCTGGGGCGACTCGACCAGGTAGGTCTCCACCAAGCCGTCGGTCTGCATGCGCCGCATCAACGGATAGATGGTGCCCTCGCCCATGCCGATGGCGTCGGCGAGGCGGCTGGCGATCTCGTAGGCGTAGCTGTCGCCGCGCGAGAGCAGCGCCAGAACGCACAGATCGAGCGCCCCCTTCTTCAGCTGAATGTCGACGCTCTCAGGCATCTGTCCTCCTTGCCCCTCTATTCCGTATAACCAGCTACCTTTCCATGCAAGGTACCTTGCGCTACATGACAGGGAATTAACATTCCAGCGAGAGTGGCCAACCGCGGCGGGTTTGCGCTGCATCGCAGCAAAAACTTGTCTGCGGCGCCTTATCTCGTGTTAGAAAGCCGTCACAAGAGAAGCGGCGCCGAGGGGGCGCGGCGCTGACAGTAAGCGCCTGAGGCATTTGGAATGGCGACAATCAAGAAGGTCGGCGTCGTGGGCGCGGGCCAGATGGGCGGGGGTATCGCGCATGTCTGCGCACTCGCCGGCTACGAGGTTCTGCTCAACGACATCGCGCCCGAGCGCATCGAAGAGACGCTGAAGGTCATCGAGCGCAACATGGCCCGGCAAGTCAGCCGCGGCATCGTCGGCGAGCTCGACAAGCGCGAAGCCTTCGCCCGCATCCATTACTCGGACAAGCTGACCGATTTCGGCGACGTCGACCTCGCCATCGAGGCCGCCACCGAGGACGAAGCCACCAAGAAGGCGATCTTCCGCTCGCTGCAGCCGCACCTGAGCCCGACGGCCCTGCTGGCCTCCAACACCTCCTCGATCTCGATCACGCGCCTCGCTTCGGCCACCGATCGGCCCGAGCACTTCATCGGGCTGCACTTCATGAACCCGGTGCCGGTGATGAAGCTGGTCGAGGTGATCCGCGGCATCGCCACCGACGCCGGCACCTATGAGTCGGCCGTCGGCTTCGCTAAGTCGCTGGGCAAGGTCACCACCAACGCCGAAGACTTCCCCGCCTTCATCGTCAACCGCATCCTGGTGCCGATGATCAACGAGGCGATCTACACCCTCTACGAAGGCGTCGGCACCGTCGATGCGATCGACACCGCCATGCGCCTGGGCGCCAACCACCCGATGGGCCCGCTGGAACTCGGCGACTTCATCGGCCTCGACACCGTGCTCTCGATCATGAACGTGCTGCACGAGGGCTTGGCCGACTCCAAGTATCGGCCGTGTCCACTGCTGGTGAAGTATGTCGAAGCCGGCTGGCTGGGCCGCAAATCCGGCCGCGGTTTCTATGACTATCGCGGTGAGAAACCGATCCCGACGCGCTGAGATGCGTGCGGCAATGGGGTGCGCGCTTTAACCGTTCGACTCTGTGCGCTGGCCGGAGTGATACTTCGGCTATCGCGATTCGACGCTGAGGCTCCATGCGCAAGCTGACTCTGGCGCTGCTCTCGGGCGCCTACATCTGTCTATCCCTGATCACCGGACTGCTGGTTTGGCAGAACGGCGGCGGCGTGGGTGCGGGCGTGGCGGCCTTCCTGGGCGCGGCCGGCCTGTTGTTCTCCGTCCAGGGCCTGATCGCCCGCAGCAGCTTGCAGGGCCAGCTCGCCGGCGAGATCGATCAGGTGCGCGAGGCGCACCTGATCCTGATGGCCGAGATCGAGAAGATCCAGGCCAAGCTCACGGACGTGGTCGAGACCGCGGCGCAGGACGCCATGCGCCGCTCCGAGGAAATCTACAGCGAAGTGCAGATGCTGGAGGACGTGGTCCAGCAGATCGGCGAACGGCTGGAAGCCCAGCTCAGCGAGCAGGTGCAGCGCGCCGAAGCCGCCGTCGCCGTGGTCTCGCCGCGCGCTTCGGCCCTGATGCAGACGGTGCGCGCCGCCCTCGATGCGGGCCGGGTCGATCTCTACCTGCAGGCCGTCGTCAGCCTGCCGCAGCGCCGCACCCAGTACTACGAGAGCTTCACCCGGCTGCGCGACGAGACCGGCCGGGTGCTGATGCCGGCCGAGTTCCTCAGCGTCGCCGAGCCCGGCGGTCTGGTCGCGGCCATCGACAACCTGCTGCTGTTCCGCTGCGTGCAGATCGTGCGACGGCTGGCCGGGCAGGACCGCAAGGTCGGCATCTTCTGCAACATCTCGCTGGCCAGCCTCGGCGACGAGGACTTCTTCCCGCAGTTCATGGAGTTCCTGGGCGCCAACCGCGACCTGGCGGATTCGCTGATCTTCGAACTGGGCCAGAGCGCCTTCAACGCCCGCGGCTCGGTGGAACTGCGCAACATGGCCAAGCTGGCCGACCTCGGCTTCCGCTTCTCCATCGACAAGGTGAGCGACCTCAACGTCGACTTCCTCGACCTGGCCCGCGCCGACGTGGGGTTCGTCAAGTTGTCCGCGCCGATGCTGATCGAGCAGCTGGAAGACCACGACGGCCACCTGACGCTGCGCTCGTTGCCGCACCTGCAAGCCACCGACTACGCCGCCCTGGCGCGCCGCCACGGCGTCGAACTGGTGGTCGAGAAGGTGGAGAGCGAGCGCCAGGTCATCGATATCCTCGACCTCGACATCGGCTTCGGCCAGGGCCACCTCTTCGGCGAACCCCGCCCGATCCGCGACGCGGTGCTGGCTGAAACCGAAGCTCCCGCCGCCTTCATCCAGGCCGCCCTACGGAGGCGGGTGGGCTAAGCGCGCCAACTCGTCAGCGAACCGCCTGCGGCGGGCTCCGAGCCGAGTTACCGCCGATTGACGCCGCCCCACCGGCCACGCTACCGCCCATCGATGATCCGACCGCTCAAGGGGCTCTCCGAGCTCGCCGGCCGCTATGATGCGCTGCTCTGCGATGTCTGGGGCGTCATCCACAATGGGCGCGAAGCCTTCCCGGAGCCGTGCGCGGCGCTGGCCAGGTGGCGGGCGCACCAGGGGCCGGTGGTGCTGATCTCCAACTCCCCGCGGCCCTCGCCCGAGGTGATGTTGCAGCTGGACGGGCTGGGCGTGCCACGCGACGCCTGGTCGACGCTGATCACCTCCGGCGACGTCACCCGCGGCTTCCTGGCCGACCGCGCGCCCGGCCCGGTCTACCGCATCGGCCCGGAGCGCGACGGGCCGCTCTACGAAGGCCTCGGCCTCGCCTTCAGCAGCCTGGAGGATGCCGCCTTCATCTCCTGCACCGGCCCGGTCGACGATGACGTCGAGACGCCCGAGGACTACCGCCCGCTGCTCACGCGGGCCGCCGCGCTTCGCCTGCCGATGATCTGCGCCAATCCGGACAAGGTGGTGCAGCGCGGTCCGCGGCTGGTCTACTGCGGCGGCGCCCTGGCTGACCTCTACGCCACCCTGGGCGGCGAGGTGATCATGGCCGGCAAGCCGTTCGCGCCGATCTACCGCGCCTGCCTCGCCGAAGCCGCCTCGCTCACCGGCGGCCGCATCGACCTCGACCGCGTGCTGGCGGTGGGCGACGGCGTCGCCACCGACGCCAAGGGCGCCAACGCCCAGGACATCGACCTGCTGTTCATCGCCGGCGGCATCCATGGCGCGGAGACCACCGACCCCTCGGGCGCCCTCGATCCGTCAGCCACCCGCACCCTGCTCGCCGCCAGCGACGCGCATGCGGCCTACGCCATGAACGCCCTGGCCTGGTGAGGCCTCTCGCCATGCGGTGCGAACACGCTACAAGCAGGCCGCAACCTTCGCGGCGGATGGGATGAACGGCCACTTTCTCGAAGACCTGGAGGTCGGCCAGAGCGCCGAGCTGACGCGCACCGTGGCCGAGGGCGACCTCTCGGCCTTCGCGGACGTCACTGGCGACACCAACCCGGTGCACCTCGACGAGGCCTACGCCGCGGCCACCCAGTTCAAGGGTCGCATCGCCCACGGCATGCTGAGCGCCGGCTACATCTCCGCGGTGATGGGCACGGTGCTGCCGGGGCCGGGCGCGGTTTACGTCTCGCAGAGCCTGCGCTTCCGCCGCCCGGTGCGCATCGGCGACGCGGTGACGGCGCAAGTGGAGGTCACCGCCATCGACGCCGCGCGTGGCCGCGTCACCCTCGCCACCGCCTGCACGGTGAACGGCAAGACCGTGGTCGACGGCGAGGCTGTGGCCGTCGTGCCGCGGCGTCCCGCCTGATGGGGCTTGTCGTCTGTCACCACTGGCAGAACCTGGCGCCCGAGGTGCGGGGCGCCGCGGTGGCGTTCGGCAGCTTCGATGGCCTGCACCTGGGCCACCGCGAGGTGGTCGCCGAAGCGGCTGAGGCCGCCGCCCGCATCGGCGCGCCGCTCGGGGTGGTCAGCCTGGAGCCGCACCCGAACACCCTGTTCAATCCCGGCGGTCCGCCGTTCCGCCTCGCCAATCCGCACCAGCTGGCCCGCGATGTCGAGGGCGTGGGGGCGGCGCGCCTCTACCTGCTGCCGTTCGGCCACCAGATGGCCAGCCTGTCGGACCGCGATTTCGTCAAGGACATCCTGGTCGGCGGCCTCGGCGTGCGCCACGTCGCGGTCGGCTTCGACGTCACCTTCGGCAATGGCCGTACCGGCAATCCGGAGGCCATGCGCCGCTACGGCGCCGAGTTCGGCTTCTCGGTCTCGGTCGCCGAGATGGTGGCCGAGGACGGGGCCAAGATCTCGTCCACCGCGATCCGCGAGGCGGTGCGGGCCGGTGAGCCGCAGGAAGCCGCGCGCATGCTGGGGCGCCCCTTCGCTATCGAGGGCGTGGTGCAGAAGGGCCGCCAGCTCGGCCGCCAGCTCGGCATTCCCACCGCCAACGTGCCGCTGGGCGAATACGTCGTGCCGCGGCTCGGCGTCTACGCCACCCGCACCCGGCTGAAGGACGCCCGCCACCTGCCCGGCGTCGCCAACATCGGGGTGAACCCCACCACGGGCGTGGTCGAGGCGCGGCTGGAAGTCTTCATCTTCGACTTCGACGAGGACATCTACGGCGAGACCATCGAGACCGAGCTGATCGCCTTCATCCGCCCCGAGGAGAAGTTCGCCGGCGGCATCGAGGAGATGATGACGGTGATCCGCGGTGACATCGCCAAGGCGCGGGCGATCTCGCGGGCTTGAGAAGGCGCGCCGGCGTCGCCCTGGCAGCCCTGTCCGCGGCGAACCCCGCTGCGGCGCCCCCCGCGCCATGTTCGATTCCAACGACGGCCCCGACTACGTCCGCTTCCGCCGCGACTTCGAAGCCGAATGGCGCGACCGCTCCCCCGCCACGCCAGCGGGCTGCGCGGACCCATAGTCTCACCCAAAAGGTCGCTCATCCCAGCGAAAGCCGGGACCCAGGCAGGCAGAGGTTGCAGGGGTTCGCGCTTGGCGAGTCCGAGTCGGCGCAGGCGCCTCAAGTGTAAGGTTTTACCACGGAAAACACGGAGGACACGGACGCGCTCTTCCCTGCTTTTCCGCCTCTTCCGTGGCAAAACCTGACGGTGCCTGCGGCGTGCGCTTCGCCCGCAGGCTCCCGGCCCGGAAACCGATGCCAGCCTGGGTCCCGGCGTTCGCCGGGATGAGCGGGTCTCTAGGGTAGCGTCAGTCCCCGATGATCGCGTCGGCCATCAGGGTCTGGGTGGTCTTTTGCAGCGGCGGGGCGCTTTCGGAGAGCAGCTGGATCATGCCGACGTAGAGCAGGTCGTGCACCGGATCGACCCAGAACCAGGTGCCGGCCGCACCGTCCCAGTGGTAGGTGCCCTTGCCCACCGGCACGCCGGCCAGCTTCGGGTCGGTGAAGACCGCGCCATTGAAGGCGTAGCTGAAGCCCGGCCGCAGCTGCTGGGCCCCGACGCCCCAGCCCTTGGCGACGAAGTCTTCGGTGAGCGCGCTCGACATCTGCAGCTTCAGGGCCGCGGCGCTGACGATCCGCGCCCCGTCCAACTCGCCGCCGTTCAGCAGCATCTGAGCGAAGCGGGCGTAGTCGCCGACAGTCGAGACCAGGCCGCCACCGCCGATGGCCAGCGGCGGCGGGGCTTCGTGATCGCCGCCGAGCAGGCCGGGCGACACCACCAGTTCCTTTCGGGTCGGCGACCAGCGGTAAAGGGTCGCGCGCCGCGGCGCCTTATGCGGCGGGGTGTGGAAGGCGGTGTCGACCATGCCCAGCGGCTCGAACATGCGGGTGCGCATGAACTCCGGCAGGCTCTGCCCCGACAGCTTCTCGATGATGGCCCCCTGGATATCCATCGAGAGGCTGTAGACCCACTTCGAGCCCGGCTGGTACGCCAGCGGCAGCCCCGCCACCTTGCGCGAGAACTCGGCCAGCGAGCCTGACTGCCACACCTGGGCCCCCTGGTAGAGCTTGTCGAGCGGATCGGCCGGGTTGAAGCCGTAGCTGAGACCGGCGGTATGGCTCATCAGCTGGCGCATGGTGGGCGGGCTTTCGGCGTCCACCAGCTTCGGCGCGCCGGCCGCGTCCAGGCCATCGAACACCTTCACGCCCTCGAACTCGGGCAAGTGCTTGGCGATCAGCTCGTCCGGCGACCACTTGCCCTCGTCGTAGAGGATGGCCATGGCGACGCCGGTCACCGGCTTGGTCATCGAGAAGATGCGGAAGATGGTGTCCAGCGCCAGCGGCTCGCCGCTCGCCAGGTCCTTCTTGCCCATGACGCTGGTGTGGACGACCTTGCCATGCCGCGCCACCAGGGTGACCGCCCCGGCCAGCTCCTGCTTGTCGACGAAGCCCTGCAGGTAGGCGTCGATCTTCGCCAGGCCGGCGGTGCTTAGGCCGACGGATTCGGGCGTGGCGGCGGGAAGGGGCAGGGTCATGCGCGGGCTTTCATTGGAGAGATCGGGCGCAATCTAGTGAAGACGCCCGCGGAGTCGAAGGCTGTTGTTCGCCGCCAGCTCTGAGCGGCATATGTTAGAGCGAGCACACACGCAGCCGCGCCGGATGATTCCCGGCGCGCCAGGCCATCGGGGGATGTGAATGGGCGCTTTCGACACTCTGAAGCACGAGCTTCATGACGCGGAACACAGCATGCTCCAACAGTTGCGCCACCTGCGTCGCCAGGACCGGCCGGCCGGCGAGCCAATCGCACCTGAGAGCAAGCTGACCGTCGGGCAGATGATCGCCGACAAGGTGGCCTCGACCATGGGGTCGTGGAACTTCATCATCATCCAGTCGTGCCTGCTGTTCATCTGGATCGTGCTGAACATCACCGCCTTCGTAGCGAAGTGGGACCCCTATCCGTTCATCCTGCTGAACCTCGCGCTTTCGTTCCAGGCCGCCTACGCCGCGCCCTTCATCATGATGGCGCAGAACCGCCAGCAGGACATCGACCGCAAGTCGGCGGAGAGCGACTACAAGATCAACATCAAGGCCGAGCTCGAGATCGAGCTGCTGCACCAGAAGATGGACGAGCTGCGCGAAAAGGAAGTGCTGGCCCTGATCCAGCAGGTCAGCGACCTCACGGCCCTGCTGAAGGCCCGGGACATCGCGGTCGGCCCCGCCCCGGCGGAGTGAGGAGTCGGGTCCAGGCGCCCGCTGGCCCCGCGCGTTCGCCTCTGCTACAGGCTTGCGCCATGACCCTGGTTCGGATGGCTTTGCGAATTAACCGCCCGGCGTGACGCCGCCGGACGACCGATCCAGCGCGCGCCGGGACCTCCCGCCCAACTCGTCCGAACCATCCTTGGGAGCCGTCATGTCCGACGACGCCGAAACGCCGCTTCGCGATTATCGCGAGACCGTCTTCCTGCCGCAGACGCCCTTTCCGATGCGCGCCGGCCTGCCCACGGCCGAGCCGAAGATCCTTGAGCGCCTGGGCGATCTCTATCCGCGGCTGCGCGCCGCGCGGCAGGCCGCGGGCGCGCCGCTCTACGTGCTGCACGACGGGCCGCCCTACGCCAACGGGGCCATCCACATCGGCCATGCGCTGCAGAAGACGCTGAAGGATTTCGTGGTCCGCTCGCGCTTCGCCATGGGCTTCGACGTCGATTACGTGCCCGGCTGGGACTGCCATGGCCTGCCGATCGAGTGGAAGGTCGAGGAGGACCTGCGCGCCAAGGGCCGGCGCAAGGACGAGGTTTCCAAGGCCGAGTTCCGCGCCCGCTGCCGCGAGGAGGCCGAGCGCTGGATCGGCGTGCAGATGGAGGCCTTCAAGCGCCTGGGGGTGCTCGGCGACTGGGACCATCGTTACGCCACCATGGACTACACGAGCGAGGCTGCGATCGTGGCCGAGTTCCACAAGTTCGTGGCCTCGCAGCAGCTCTATCGCGGCTTCAAGCCGGTGATGTGGAGCCCGGTCGAGCGCACCGCCCTGGCCGACGCCGAGGTCGAGTACCACGACCACACCAGCCCGACGATCTGGGTGAAGTTCCCGGTGAAGGCAGGGCCCGCCACGGCGCTCGGCGGCGCCGTGGTGATCTGGACCACCACGCCCTGGACCATCCCCGGCAACCGCGCCATCGCCTACAATCCGGAGGTCGAATACGCGGCCTACCGGGTCGATGCGCTTGAAGAGGGCCTGGCCTTCGCGCCGTGGGCCAAGCCCGGCGACGTGCTGGTGCTGGCCGAGAAGCTGGCGGGCGACGTCTTCGCCGTCGCCAAGGTGGCCAAGTGGGAGCGGCTGGAGACGGTGGATCCGGCCAGCATCGTCTGCGCCCACCCGCTGGCGGCGCTGGACGCTGGCTACGGCTTTCCGGTGCCGATGCTCGACGGCGACTACGTCACCGACGATGACGGCACCGGCTTCGTCCATACCGCGCCCGGCCACGGCGCCGAGGACTATCAGAATTGGATCGCGCACGGCCATCGCGAGATCCCTGAGACAGTCGACGAGGACGGCGCCTACTACGCCGACGTCCCGCTCTTCGGCGGCCTCAAGGTGCTGGAGACCGAGGGCAAGAAGCTCGGCAAGTTCGGCCCGGCCAACGACGCGGTGATCGGCAAGCTGATCGAGGCCGGCACGCTGCTGGCCCGCGGCCGGCTGGAGCACAGCTACCCGCACTCTTGGCGCTCCAAGGCGCCGGTGATCTACCGCGCGACGCCGCAGTGGTTCATCCGCATGGACGAGCCGCTGCACGGCGATATCCACGGCGGCAAGACCCTGCGCGAGACGGCGCTCGCCGCCATCGACGCCACCGCCTTCTACCCCGCCTCCGGCCGCAACCGGCTGCGCGGCATGGTCGAGACGCGGCCGGACTGGCTGATCAGCCGCCAACGCGCCTGGGGCTCGCCGCTGGCCATGTTCGTCGACAAGACCACCGGCCAGCCGCTGCGCGACCCGGAGGTCAACGGCCGCATCGTCGAGATGATCGCCGCCGAGGGCGCCGACGCCTGGTTCACCCGCCCCTCGCGCGACTTCCTTGGCAACCACGAGGTCGATCGCTACGAGAAGGTCGAGGACATCGCCGACGTCTGGTTCGATAGCGGCTCGACCCACGCCTTCGTGCTGGAGAACCGGCCGCACACCCGCTGGCCCGCCGACCTCTATCTGGAAGGCTCCGACCAGCACCGCGGCTGGTTCCAGTCGAGCCTGCTGGAAAGCTCCGGCACCCGCGGCCGTGCGCCCTACGACGCGGTGCTGACCCACGGCTTCACCGTCACCGAGACCGGCGAGAAGATGTCGAAGTCGCTCGGCAACGCGGTCGAGCCGATGGAGGTGATCCGTCAGTCCGGGGCCGAGATCCTGCGCCTGTGGACCGCCCTGGTGGACTACACCGAGGACACCCGCATCGGCCCGACCATCCTGCAGACCACGGCCGACGCCTACCGCAAGTTCCGCAACACCCTCCGCTACATGCTGGGCGCCCTCGTCGGCTTCGACGACGGCGAGCGCGTGCCGCTGGAAGACATGCCGCCGCTGGAGCGCTTCATCCTGCACCGGCTCTTCGAACTCGACGGCCAGGTGCGCGCGGCCTACGCGGCCTACGAATTCGAGCCGGTGATCCGGGCGCTGGCGGATTTCGCTTCCAACGACCTGTCGTCGCTGTTCTTCGACGTGCGCAAGGACATGCTCTACTGCGACCCGCCGCGGCGCCTGCGCCGCCGGGCCGCCCGCACGGTGATGGACGCGGTGTTCGAGCGGCTGACCATCTGGCTCGCCCCCATCCTCGCCTTCACCTGCGAGGAAGCCTGGGCGACCCGGTTCCCGGACGCCGGACCGAACGCCCTGCGGGTGTTCCCCGAAACGCCCGCCGCGTGGCGCAACGACGCCGAGGCCGAGCGCTGGCGCAAGGTCGAGCGGGTCACCCGCGTGGTCACCGGCGCGTTGGAAGTCGAGCGCCGCGACAAACGCCTGGGCGCCGCGCTCGAGGCCGCGCCGGTAGTCTACATCGCCGACCTTGCCCTCAGCGAGGCCTTCGACGGCCTCGACCCGGCCGAGGTGTTCCGCACCAGCACCGCCCGCGTCGAACCCGGCGAGGGGCCCGCCGAAGCCTTCCGGTCTGACGATGTGGCCAGCGTCGCGGTCGTCGCCGCCGCGGCGGACGGGACCAAATGCGCCCGCTGCTGGCGCGTCCTGCCCGAGGTCACGGCCCCGGCCATGGTTTGCGAGCGCTGCGAGGAGGCGGTCGAGATCTGGGATACCAGAAGCCTATGAACCGCGTCCCGCGCCTCGCGATCCTGGCCTACGCCCTGGCCATCGCCGTCGTGATCCTCGACCAGGCGCTGAAGTACTGGATCCTCAACGTCTTCGGCCTGCCCGACCGGTCGTCGACCCAGGTGGTCGGCCCGTTCTGGCTCAGCATGGTGTGGAACAAGGGCGTCAGCTTCGGCGTGTTCAACAGCGACGCGCCCTGGACACGGTGGGCGCTCTCGGCCTTCGCCCTGGCGGTGGCCGGCGCCTTGGCGGTGTGGGCGCGGCGGGCGGAAAAGCCGCTGCTGGCGCTGGCGGTCGGCCTGATCATGGGCGGGGCGGTCGGCAACGTCATCGACCGGCTGCGCTTCGGCGCCGTGGCCGACTTCCTGGACTTCAGCCGCCTCGACTTCCCGTGGATCTTCAACGTCGCCGACAGCGCCATCACGGTGGGCAGCGTGCTGCTGATCTGCGACCTGGTGCTGGCGCCGAAGAAGCCCGCGCCGGCGGCCCAAAATGACTGACCCGGCAGTGGCGACTGACCGCAGTTGGCCCGCCGCCAGCGATAGGCTATCTGGAGCGTCAACGGGCCGGGGCGCCTTGTGAGGGAAGTTAGTTCTATGAAGTTGACCCGCGTCGCCGTCGCCGCCCTACTCGTTGGCGCGGCCGGCCTGGCCGGTTGCCAATCGGCCTCGCGCGCGTTCGGCCTCGCCAAGGTGACGCCGGATGAGTTCCGGGTGGTGACCAAGGCCCCGCTGACCCTGCCGCCCGACTATTCTCTGCGCCCGCCGCAACCGGGCGAGCCGCGTCCGCAGGAGCTGCTGCCGGAAAGCGCCGCCCGCCAGGCCCTCGAGGGCCAGCGCCAGGGCGATGTGCGCTCCGACGGCGAGCGGCTGTTCGTCGCCCAGGCCGGCGCCGATCGCGCCGACCCGCTGATCCGCTATGTCGTCGACGACGAGTTCGGCAACCTCGCCCACAAGGACAAGAGCTTCGCCGACTGGGTGATGTTCTGGCACAAGGGCCAGCCCGCGACGCCGGCCGCCAACACCACCGGGCTCGGCGATCCCAACGTCTCGACGCCGATCGATCCGGCGGCCGAAGAAAAGCGCCTGACCCAGCTCACCGGCGGCCACACCGTGATCATCGTCCGCCGCGGCCCCAGCGCCGTGAAGCTGCCGGGGCTGTAGGGCTCACCAACTCCACGTGTGCCGGACGGAATCGGCTATAGTCGGCCGTCCGCCATGCCCATCCGCCGCCTCCCGCCCGAGCTCGTCAGCCGCATCGCCGCCGGCGAGGTGGTCGAGCGCCCGGCGAGCGCGGTCAAGGAACTGGTCGAGAACGCGGTCGACGCCGGGGCCGGTCACATCGAGATTCAGGTGGAAGGCGGCGGCCTGACCCGCATCCTGGTCGCCGACGATGGCGCGGGCCTCGGCCCCGCCGAACTGCCGCTGGCGGTCGAGCGCCACGCCACCTCCAAGCTCTCCGCCGACGCGGACGGCGCGTTCGACCTGCTGCGCATCGCCACGATGGGCTTCCGCGGCGAGGCCCTGCCGTCGATCGGCTCGGTGGCGCGGCTTGCGATTGCCGCGCGCCGCGCCGGTGACGCCGCCCACGCGATCCTCGTCGAAGGCGGCGCGGTCGGCGCGGTGGCGCCCGCGGCCTTCGCCGGCCCCCACGGCGCGCGGGTCGAGGTGCGCGACCTCTTCTACGCCACGCCGGCGCGGCTGAAGTTCATGAAGTCCGAGCGTGCCGAGGCCCTGGCCATCGTCGAGGAGGTCAAGCGTCAGGCCATGGCCCACGGCGAGGTCGCCTTCAGCCTCGACATCGACGGCCGCCGCGTCCTGCGCCTGCCGGCCGAGGCGCCCGGCGAAGCCGGCCGCCTTGCCCGCCTCGCCGCGGTCCTGGGCGCCGACTTTGCCGACAATGCGCTGGCCCTCGACCAGATTCGCGATGGCGTGCGCCTCGTCGGCCACGCCGGGGTGCCGACCTTCAACCGCGGCAACGCTCAGCACCAGTACCTGTTCGTCAACGGACGCCCGGTGCGCGACCGGCTGCTGCAAGGCGCCCTGCGCGCCGCCTACGCCGACTTCCTGGCCCGCGACCGCCACCCGGTCGCCGCCCTCTACATCGAGCTCGATCCCACCCTGGTGGACGTCAACGTGCACCCGGCCAAGGCCGAGGTGCGCTTCCGCGACCCGGCGCTGGTGCGCGGCCTGATCGTCGGCGGCTTGCGCCACACCCTCTCCGGCGCCGGCCACCGCGCCTCGACAACGGTCGCCGCCGACGCCCTGGCGGGGTTCCGGCCGGGCCCGTCGGCCGCGGGTTTCTCGGCCTGGCGGGCCGGGGGCTGGGAGCCCTCGCCGCAGGCCGGCGGCGGCTTCCAGACCGGCGTCCTCGCCGGCGTCGCCGAAATCTCCGCCCGCTTCGAGCCCGCGCCCGGCATGGCCGACCCGGGCTCAGCCTACGGCGCGCCGGCCGCCTTCGACCCGATCGACTTCCCGCTCGGCGCCGCCCGCGCCCAGCTGCATGAGACCTACATCGTCGCCCAGACCCGCGACGGCGTCGTCATCGTCGATCAGCATGCGGCGCACGAGCGACTGGTCTACGAGCGCATGAAGGAGGGCATGGCCGCTGGCGGCGTGCCGCGCCAGGCCCTCTTGATGCCGCAGGTGGTCGAGCTCGATCCGGCCGAGGCCGAGCGGGTCGCGGCGCGCGCCGACGAACTGGCCGACCTCGGCCTGGTGCTGGAGCCCTTCGGCCCAGGCGCCGTGCTGGTGCGCGAGACTCCCGCCGCGCTTGGCGACACCGACGCCGCCGGCCTGGTGCGCGACATCGCCGACGACCTCGCCGAGAACGGCGCCGCGCTGGCGTTGAAAGAGCGCCTCGAGCACGTCGCCGCCACCATGGCCTGCCACGGCTCCGTCCGCGCCGGCCGCCGCCTGACCGCGCCGGAGATGAACGCCCTGCTGCGCCAGATGGAAGCCACGCCCCACTCCGGCCAGTGCAACCACGGCCGCCCGACCTACGTGGAGCTGAAGCTGGCGGACATCGAGCGGCTGTTCGGGCGACGGTGAAGGCCTCTCCACCAACGGGCGTGCGAGCGGAGTCGCCCTTAAGTTCTTGACAGAGCCCGAATGCCTCCAAGAGCTTCAGGACACACCAGCATTGTTCCAACGCTGGCCGACTGGCTGGCTTTGTGAGGGCGCGATGAACACCAGCGACGAGATCGTCATCCACGCCGGGACGCTGCTTGCCGAGCCCGGCCAGCCGCCGGCGCGGCAGCAGTCCGTCCGCATCGCCGGCGACAAGATCGTCGCCGTGGCCGCCGGCTTCATCGACCCGCCGCCTGGCGCCCGCCTGATCGACCTGAAGGACAAGGTCGTCCTCCCCGGTCTCATCGACTGCCATGTACACCTGACCTCGCAGCTCGGCCCCGGCCAGCGGCTGCGCTTCGTCGAGGACAGCGACCCCAAGGTAGGGCTGGACGGCGCCCATCGCGCGGGCCTCACCCTGGCCGCCGGCTTCACCACAGTGCGCGACCTGGGCGCCCGCAAGCCGGAGATCATCTACGCGCTGCGTGAAGCCGTGGCCGAGGGCAAGGTGCCCGGCCCGCGCATCCTGGCCGTGGGCGCCATCCTCTCCCCCACCGGCGGGCACGGCCAGACCTACGGCTACCGCCAGGATGTCTGCACCTGCGTGCAGTCCAACATCGGCGTCTGCGACGGCGTCGACGGCTGCCGCCGCGCCGTGCGGGCTCAGGTGGCCCAGGGCGCCGATGCGATCAAGTTCGCCGCGACCGGCGGAGTGCTTTCCAACATCCGCGCCGGCGTCGACCAGCAGTTCACCCTCGATGAACTGACCACCATCATCGAGACTGCCCACATGCTGGGCCGGCGGGTCTCGGCCCACGCCCATGGCCTGGGCGGCATCAACGCGGCGCTAGGGGCCGGCGTCGACTCGATCGAGCACGGCAGCTTCCTCGACGAAAGCTCGATCGACCTCTTCCTCAAGCACGGCGCCTTCCACACGCCCACCATCATCGCCGGCATGACCGTGCTGGAGATGGCCGAGAGCGGCATGGTGCTGACCCCGGCCCAGCGCGAAAAGGCGCTGGTGGTGGGCCAGAAGATCAAGGAAGCGCTGGCGCGGTCCTACAAGGCCGGCGTCAAGATCAGCTTCGGCACCGACATGGGCGTCGGCCCGCACGGCCAGAACGCCCGCGAGTTCGCCTACATGGTCGAGGCCGGCATGACCCCAGCCGACGCCATCAAGGCCGCCACCGTCACCGCCTCCCAGCTGCTCGACATCCCGGACGAAGTCGGCACGCTTGCCCCCGGCAAATCCGCCGACCTGATCGCAGTGGCCGGCGACCCCCTGGCCGACATTACCGAACTGCAGCGCGTGCGCTGGGTGATGGCGCGCGGCGGGGTCGCGCAGGCAGGCTTGGCGACGGTTTAGGCGGCTGCAGGGTGCTCCGGCTCGACGGACAGACGCATGCCGACGGTCTTCAACACGGCAAGCAGCGTCTTCAGCGTCGGGTTCCCTTTCGGCGACAGCGCTCGGTAGAGCGACTCACGACTGATCCCGGCCTCAGCGGCGACGAGACCAAGGCCGCCATAAGCCTCGGCGACGGTACGCAGCGCCAGCAAGCCCGCCCCACGATCCTCGGGATCATCAAGCGAAGTCATCGCTGCTTTCAGATACTCGACCGCAAGCCCGCGATCCGCCCGAAGCTCGCTCACTTCGCGCTCGTGATGGTCGACTACGCCTTTGAGCTTTGTCACGCTTGCCTCCGTTTCCACTCCGCCCAAAGCGACTTCGCCTGTCTGATATCGGCCGGCTGAGAGCTCTTGTCGCCGCCGCACAGCAGGATTACGACCGCGTTCCCGTGCCGACCGAAGTACACTCGGTACCCGGGACCGAAGTGGATGCGCAGTTCCTGCACACCTTCGCCGACCGCCTTGCAGTCTCCCAAATTCCCGGCCTCGACCCGGCGCAATTGAACCCGAACGCGCGCCTGGGCAGTGTTGTCTCGGAGCCCGCCGAGGCGGCACGACGGTAATTGCGCAGTTGCGGGTGTGCGACGAATGGTCGAGCTTGTTGGCTGGACCCTCAGCTCTCCCCGATCAGCTTGCACTTGATCTGGACGCCCTGCTGTTCGGCCAGGGCCAGGCGGTCCTCGAAGAGGCTGCAGTCGATCTTGTTGTCCGGGTTGAGGCCCTCGCCGGAGAAGACGTTGATCAGCATCTGCGGGTCGCCGCCGATGATGTAGGCGAACTTCGACTGGTCGAGCGCCGGGACCACGACGGTGGCGGCGCCGCCGGCGCCCGGCAGGGTGATGCGGACTTCGTTGGCGAGGCTGATCTGGTCCATGTCGTCGGCCATGCGCTTGCCGCTGGGGTTGGCCTGTCCGTAGAAGTCGGCCGAGACGATCACGTCCTGGTTCAGACTGGCGATCTGCGCGGCGGCGGCGCCGGTCAAGGTGACGGTGATCTTGAAGTTCGGGCCGGCCGGAACGGCCGTCGCCGCGTTCGTTGCCGCGAGGCTCGGTGACGCCGGCGTGGCGGTCATGTTCGCGGGCGGGGCATTAGTCGGGGCGGCTGCCGGCGCATTGGCTACGGGGCCGGGCGGCGGGCCGCAAGCCGCCAGGGTCAGAGCCGCCGCGGTCACCAAGGGTCCCCAGCGCATCCCGCTCTCCTGTCCAGCCACGGCCACGCTAGGAGCCATGTCCGGCCGGTGCAAGGCGGCGTTCTCGTTGCGGATTTGTTCTGGCCGGCTTATCATTGCGGGATGGAACCCGGACAGCCCAGCCAGACCGCCCTTAGGGCCGCCGCCCACCGCGCGGCGCACCAGACGCTCGATGGGGGCGTGATCTTCGCCGATCCGCTGGCGACGGCGGTGCTGGGGGCGACGGCGGCGGAGATTTTCGGCGACCAGCTGAACAAGCCTGCCAATCGCAGCATGCGTGGCTTCATCGCCGCCCGCAGCCGCTTCGCCGAGGAGAGCCTGGCGGCGGCGGTGGCGCGCAGCGTGCGCCAGTACGTGGTGCTGGGCGCCGGCCTCGACACCTTCGCGCACCGAAATCCCTTCGCCGATCAGGGCCTGCGTGTGTTCGAGGTCGATCACCCGGCGACGCAGGGCTGGAAGCAGCGGCGACTGGCGGACGCGGGGCTGGCGGCGCCCGCTTCGCTGACCTTCGCGCCAGTGGACTTCGAGCGCGAGACCCTGGCGGCCGGCCTTGCCGCGGCGGGATTCGACGCAGCGGCGCCGGCGTTTTTCTCCTGGCTCGGCGTCATCGTCTACCTGACGCGGCCGGCGGTGATGGAGACCCTGGGCTTCGTCGCCTCGCTGGCCGGCGGCGGCGAGGTGGTCTTCGACTACGGCGTGCCGATTTCGTCCTACCCGAGCGATCGCCAAGCTTATCAGGCGCGGCGAGCGGCGTACGTGGCGGCGATGGGCGAGCCGTGGCGCTCGCGCTTCACGCCAGGCGACCTGGCCGCGATGCTGGGCGGGCTCGGCTTCACCGAGCTGGAAGACCTCGGCCCGGCCGCCATCGCCGGGCGTTTCTACGGCGTCGGGCGGCCGGATGGCCCGGGTGGCCACTTCATGCGGGCCAGTTCTCCAGGCTTTCCAACTCCATGAGCCGTCTAGTCCCGGAAGCCGCGGAGCGGACCGCTCGACGGCCCCGGTTCGGCCCTGCTAGTCATCCGTGCCGGGAGTTCGCCGGCCGGAGGTCCAAGGTTTGCGCACGATTGTCGTCACCGGCGGAGCGGGGTTCATCGGGTCGCGGCTGTGCCAGCGGCTGGCGGCGGCGGGCGAGCGGGTGATCTCGCTCGACAACTACTTCACCGGCCGCGAGGAGACCCACGTGCCGGGCGTCGACTATCGCCGCGGACATACCCGCGACATCGCCGATCTGATCCCCGAGACGCCGGACCTCATCTATCACTTGGGCGAATATTCGCGGGTCGAGAAGAGCTTTGAGGAACCCGCCACCGTGTGGGACCTCAACAAGGTGGGCAGCTTCGGGGTGCTTGAATTCTGCCGCGCTCGCGGCGTCAAGCTGGTCTATGCGGGCTCGTCGACCAAGTTCGCCGACGGCGGCCTCGGGCGCGATCAGAGCCCCTACGCCTGGACCAAGGCCACCAACACCGAGCTCGTGCGCAACTACGGCGACTGGTACGGGCTTAAGTACGCGATCACCTACTTCTACAACGTCTATGGCCCCGGCGAGCGCGCCGACGCCTACGGCACGGTGATCGAGATCTTCCGCCAGCGGATGCTGGCCGGCCAGCCGCTGAAGGTGGTGGCCCCGGGCGGGCAGCAGCGCATCTTCACCCACGTCGACGACATCGTGGATGGCCTGGAGCTGATCGGCGAAGTGGGCGAGGGCGACGAGTTCGGGCTCGGCGCCGATGATGCCTACTCGATCCTCCAGGTGGCCGAGATGTTCGGCGCCCCGATCGAGATGCTGCCGGAGCGGTCGGGCAACCGCATGGGCGCCTGGCTCAACGTCGCCAGGACCCAGAGCCTCGGCTGGCGGGCGCGTCGCAAACTGCCCGACTATATCGCCGCCGCCGTGGCCCGCGCCGAGGCTACCGAGCCTCAGGCGCTTGGCTCGGCCGAGTAGCGTCTGCTAAGGCAGCGCTGTCACCCGTTGGAGACTTGATGCCAGAGAGTGTGTTCGAGGCCCGGGCCTAAGGCTCGCCTCACGCCGGCTCGTCCGGCGCCGTCCGATCCTGAAGGCTCGTTTCGCCCGTCCGCGGCCTCGCGGACGCGTCCTCGCACGCCTTCTCCCGGACCATCTTTTGAACATCTCCAAACCGCAGCAGCGCACGCTGCACGTGCTCGCCCAGGGCGGCAGCATCACGCCCCTCCGCAACGACCGGGGCGACATCGTCGCCGCGGAATGCTGGACCCGCGATGGCTGGCGCCTCGCCTGCCCGCTCGAGATCTTCCGCGCGCTGAAGCGGCGCCGGCTGATCATGAGCCAGGGCGGCGGACCCTATCGCATCACCCGCGAGGGGCTGGAGCGCCTCAGGCCCCAGCTCGACAACCGCACCTCAGGCAAGCGCTGGTGAGCGGCGCAGGAAGCTCACCCGGCCCGCCACCCAGGTGCGCTCGTCGAGCAGCTCCAGGCCGGGCGGCGTCGGCGCGGGATCCTCCAGCGCGCGCTCCAGCACCACCAGGGCGTCAGCCGCCAGCCAGTCGCCGGCCAGCAGCCGCCCCACGGCGGGCTCGCCGAGCCCCTTGCGGAACGGCGGGTCGAGGAAGGCGAGGTCGTACGGCGCCCCGTCGGCGCCGGTGCGGGGGCCGAGCGAGGTCGCCTCGCGCCGGTCGATGCGGGTGCGGCCCTCGACGCCCAGCCCGGCGATGTTCTGGGCGATCACCTCGCGGGCCGGCGCGCCCTGGTCGACGAAGCGGCAGAAGGCCGCGCCGCGCGACAGCGCTTCGAGCCCGAGCGCCCCCGAGCCTGCGAACACGTCGATCACCCGCAGGTCTCCCAGGCCCGGCGACCAGGCCGCGTGCTCCAGCACGTTGAAGATCGCCTGGCGGGCGCGGTCGGCCGTGGGGCGTGTCGACTGTCCCTTTGGCGCCACAAGCCGGCGGCCGCGAAAGGTCCCGGCAACGATCCTCATGGAAAAGTCCTTTCCTCAGGGCGCCACCTCTATTTGAGATGGTTGGGCGCTGGCAAACGGGGCTGGGATGAGTCTGGAGACCTGGAGGCTGCCGAACGCGCCGTTCCTCGCCAACCTCGGCGCGGGCGAGCGCAGCTTCTGGCGCTTCCTGGTGGCGCTGATCGGCGGCGCTTTCGCCTTCATCCTGGTCAGCATCCTGGCCATCCTGCTGACCTTCCTGGCCTATGTGCTGCTGTTCGGCTGGCCCGCGCCCACGTCGCTCGACGGGGCGCAGCGACTGGCCCAGCGCTTCACCGAACTCGCCGGCTCCGACGGGCACACCTTCTCCGACGCCATGCAGATCATCGGCGTCGCCATCCCCAGCAACGTGCTGCCGATCTACGCCTTCATCGGCGTCGCGGCGCTGGCGCACCGGCAGACCTACCGGGGCTTTGCCACCACCGCGCCGAAGTTCCGCTGGCGGATGATGCTGGTCGGGCTGGTGCTGTCGATGCTGGTGATCGGACCGTTCCTGGCGGTCGCCCAGCTGATGGACCCCAAGTCGCTGCCGCCGCCCATGCTGACGGTGTCGACCGACAATGTGCAGCGGCTGATCTATGTGCTGGTCTGCATGGTCGGCTTCATCCCCGCGGCGCTGGGCGAGGAGCTGCTGTTCCGGGGTTGGCTGCTGCGCCAGACCAGCAACGTCACCAGGAATGCCGCGGCGCTGATGGCCTTCAACGGCGTGCTCTTCGCCGCCGCCCACTTCGACTTCGCCCCCGACGCCTTCCTGGAGCGGGCGATCATGGGCGCCGGCCTCGCCTACATGACCCTGCGCCTTGGCGGGGTGGAGATGTCAGCCGGGGTGCACGCGGCCAACAACCTGATGATCGTGCTCTTCCTGGAACCGCTGACCCTGAAGCTGACGCCCAACACCGGGCTCGATGTGACCACCCTCGTGGCCTACATCGGCCTCTTCGTCGCTTACGTGGGGATGGCCGAGTTCATGGCTCGCTGGACGCCGCTTCGGCAGTGGGCGGGGGCGGAGCCGGCGGTTCCGTCATCCAGCGCTGAGGCGGAGCACTTTTCCTGAGCGCCTCCAGGCTGGCGCGCAGGTCCTCCATGAAATCGAGCTTGTCGCCGCGCCAGCCCAGCGGCTCGCCGACCATCACCGTGCAGTTCATCGGCGCCGGCAGGAAGGCGCCTTTGGGCAGCACCCGGCCGGCGCCCTCCAGCCAGACCGGGATCACCGGCGCCTGAGGAAACTCGGCGGCCAGCCGCGCGACGCCGGCCTTGAGCGGGCCGAGTTCGTCGTGGCCGCGGCCGCGCGTGCCTTCCGGGAAGATGATGACGATGTCGCCGGCCTCCAGCGCCGCACGGGCCGGCGCCAGCACGTCCTCGCGGCCGTGGCCGCCGCGTGTGACTGGCACTATGCCGATCAGGGTGCGCGAGAACCAGCCGATCACCGGGCCGCGCAGGAAGTAGTCGGCCGCCGCGACGGGGCGCAGCCGCGTCATCTGCCGGGCCGGGAAGATGGTGAGCAAGAGCAGGGTGTCGACGTGGCTGGTGTGATTGGCGGCGATGATCGCGGGCCCCTGCGTCGGCAGGTGCGGGCGACCCATCACGTCGGCGCCCGTGAAGAAGGCGGCCAGCGGGCGGGCGATCAGCGTCAGGAAGGCGAGCCTTGCAACGTTCATTTGGCGACGTTCATCGGTGCAGCGTGAAGAAGGTCAGCAGGTGAAAGTAGAGCGGCGTGGTGAACGTCAGGCTATCGATGCGGTCGAGGATGCCGCCGTGGCCGGGGATCAGCTGCGAGGTGTCCTTGACCCCGAGGTCGCGCTTCACCGCCGACATGGTGACGTCGCCGGCGAACCCGGCCAGCGGCAGCAGCACGGCCATGATCGCCAGGTCCGAGCCCGCCAGCGGCGCGAACACCGGGCCGGCGAACCAGATCAGCGCCGCGGTGGTCACCCAGCCGCCGAGGAAGCCCTCCCAAGTTTTGTTGGGGCTGACGCGCGGCATGATCTTGCGCCGCCCGAAGAGCTTGCCCCAGCAGTACTGGGCCACGTCGTTGGCCTCTGTGGCCAGCAGCAGCAGGAACACCAGCCCCGCAGGGCCAGCCGGCATCGGCAGGTCGGCCGGGGTGCGCATCAGCCAGACGATGAAGCCGATGGCGTAGACGCAGGTCACCTGCCCCCAGTGGAAGCTGGCGGCGCGCTGCAGGTAATTGCGCGTCTCGCCCATCGCCGACATCAGGAACGGGGTCACCAGGAACACCCAGACCGGCACGAACACCAGGTAGATGCCGTACTCGTTGATGGCGATCCAGGCGTAGCTCATCGGCACGACGAGGTAGGAGCCGAGGATGATCAGCCGGTCTTCCGGCCGCGCCGGGGCCAGCGACAGGAACTCGCGCAGCGCCAGGAATGAGACCAGCATGAAGAGAACCAGCGTCGCCTGCCAGCCCAGCGCCAGGGCGATGGCCAGCAGCGCCACCATCACCCACCACGAATTCACCCGCTGGCGCAGGTTGGTGTAGTCATGGCCGGGGCGAAGGCGCGGCAAGAGGGCGGCGGCGAGCGCGCCCAGCGTCAGGATCGCCAGCACGCCGGCCAGGCCCCACACCAGGGGCAAGGCGATCGGCGGGGTCGAATAGCCGAGGACTTGGAGCCGGACGGGCATGGCAGGAACGAGGTTGTCCCTTGCCACGCTGGCCCGCGCAAGCGCCGTTCCATGCTAGGGGACATCCGTGGCTGACACCGGTAATCGACGCCCGATCAAGCAGCGCGGCTCGGCCTGGGCCCAGCGGCTGGCCGCCTGGATGGCGGACGGCGACGTCAACCCCAATCTCGTCTCGGCTTCCAGCGGCGCCTTCGCGCTGCTGGGCGCCGCCCTGCTGCTCGCCGCCGGCGGCACGCCGCTGCCGCTGGTGCGCGCGGCGCTCTTCATCGGCGCGGGCGCCTGCATTCAGCTGCGGCTCGTCTGCAACCTGCTCGATGGCATGGTGGCGGTCGAGCACGGGCGCGGCTCCTCGTCCGGCCCGATCTGGAACGAGTTGCCGGACCGGCTCTCCGACGTCGTGCTGCTGGTGGCGGCCGGCTATTGCGCCCGGCTGGGCGGCAGCCTGCTCTTTACAGCCGCCATCGGCTGGACCTGCGCGGTGCTGGCGCTCTCCACCGCCTACATCCGCGAGCTCGGCCGCGGCCTGGGCTTCCCGGCCGACTTCTCCGGTCCCTTCGCCAAGCAGCAGCGGATGATGGCGCTCACCGCCGCGGCTCTGGTCAGCGCGGCCGAGCCGCTCTGGGGCTGGCACGGGCTGACCATGCTGATCGCTCTGGTGATCATCGCGTTCGGCACTCTGGCCACCGCCGCGCGCCGCACGGCCACGCTGGCGCGCCGCCTGTCGCAACGTTTCAGAGAAAACGGAGGAAACGAATGACCCTGGTCACCACCGAGCGCCGCGGCGCCACCGAGCTGATCATCTACGCCAACCCGCCTTTCGGCACGATGACCGCGGCCGGCTCCAACGAGATGCTGGACGCGGTCGAGGCGGCGGTGAACGACCCGGCGGTGCGCGCCATCGTCATTACCGGCGGCCTGCATGGCATCTTCATCCGCCACTATGACGTCGGCGAACTGTCCGCCGCCAGCGACCGGATGGAGGGCGCCGCGACGCCGCCGCCCGCCGCGCCGACGCCGGCCGCGGGTGACCGTCCACGTGGCTTCCTCGCGCTTACCGACCTGATCGCGGCGGCGGACAAGCCGGTGATCGCGGCGATCAACGGCCTGTGCATGGGCGGCGGCTTCGAGCTCTCGCTGGCTTGCGACATCCGCATTGCCGGGCGCGACGTCGAGGCGATCGGCCTGCCGGAGACCCGGGTCGGCATCTTCCCTGGCGGCGGCGGCACCCAGCGGCTGCCGCGCGTCATCGGCGAGGCGCGGGCGGTGGAGATGATCCTGCGCGGGCGCACCGTCACCGGCCGCGAGGCGCACGAGATCGGCATGGTGCATGAGGCGTCCGACGCGCCGCTGGCCCGGGCGCTGGAGATCGCCGCCGAGTTCGAGAGCCGCCCGCCCGAAGGCGTCGCCTACGCCAAGCGCCTCACCCGCGCCGCTTTGGACCGCCCTCTGGCCGAGGGCCTGGTGGACGAGCGCCGGAGCTTCGGGGAGGTGATGCGGACGACTTCCGCCCGCGAGGCCCTGCGGGCCGCGCGGGCCCCGGTGCAGATCCAGGACGTCGAGTAATCTTGGCCTTGGCCCAGCCGGGCTTGTACTTGCTTCCCCTCCCCTCCGCCTTGAGGGGAGGGGTCGGGGGTGGGGGTCTCTTTCCGCCACCCGGCGCCGCGGCCTTGCGCACCTTCCCCACGGGTCCAGCCTTCTGCGGGGAAAGACCCCCCCCCCCCCCCCCCCCCCCCC
>DATAVF010000175.1:0-1859 GCA_036267835.1 Caulobacteraceae bacterium
CCGCTGCTCGATCGGCGAGGTCTGCGGCGCGATGCGCGACGTGTTCGGCGACTACAAGCCGAACTACTGATGGCGCTGGCCACCGTCACCTTCCCCCAGGTCGTACTCGCCATCCACATCCTCGCGGTGGTGATCGCGTTCGGCGGCGTGTTCGCCTTTCCCCTGATGTTCGGCGCGGCGGTGCGCACGGACCCCCAGGTGATCCCGTGGCTCCTGCGCGCGCGCCAACAGGTGGGTCGCTATCTCATCAATCCCGGCCTGCTCTTCGTCGTGCTCGCCGGCATCTACCTGGCCTCCAAGGAGCACCAGTGGAGCAGCTTCTACGTCGCCTGGGGCATCATCGCCGCCATCGCCCTCGGTGCGCTGGAGGGATCGCTGGTCATCCGGTCGGCGGGGCGGCTTGCTGACCTGGCCGAGCGTGACCTCGCCGCCACCGCCGTGCCCGCCGGCGGGCAGCGCACCAGCGCCGAGTGGAGCCTTGAGTACACGGCGACGCTACGGCGCTTCACGCTCGCCGGCAACGCGATGGTGGCCATCGTGGTGCTGACGATCTTCTTCATGGCGACGCATCTCGGCGCCTAGTCGCGCGCCTCCTCGCGCGCCCGCATCGGGAGCTTGAAGGCGAGCGCGAAGGTCAGCGCCAGCGGGATCAGCGTCACCCACGCGGTGGTTGCCAGCGCGTCGGTGGGCAGGTGCCCGGCGGTCAGCCGCGAGAAGAACACCGTGCCCAGGACCGCCACGCCCAGGGCGTTGGCCAGTTGCTGGACGGCGTTGAGCAGGCCGGAGGCCGAGCCCACCTCGTCCATGGCCACGCCGGCCAGGATGATGTCGAACAACTGACCGAACACGAAGCCTGCGCCCAGGCCCATGAGCAGCAGGGCCGGCACCAGGGCCAAGGTGCTGGCGCCGGTCGCGCCCGACACCGTCAGCGCCAGGACGACCGCTCCGGCGCCCGAGAGGGCGATACCGAGGTGCAGCAGGTGGCGCCCCAACTTGGCCACGAGCGCGAAGGAGATCACCATCGAGACGACCATGCCGGCGGTCATCGGGACCAGCGTCAGTCCCGCGTGCACCGGTGAGAAGCCCTCGCCGACCTGGCAGAACAGCGACACGATCAGGATCAGGCCGGCGAACACCGCGAAGAACCCGAGCGCGACCACGATGCCGTCGGTGTAGGTGTGGTTGCGCATCAGGCTGGGCTCGATCAGCGGCGCCTCGGTGCGCCGGCGCTCGTAGAGCACGAACGCGACCAGGAGCACGATGCCGGCGGCGAGCATGGCGAAGATCCACACGGGCCAGCCCTCGGCGCGGCCCTCGATGAGCGGGTAGATGATGGTCACCGAGGCCAGGCCGACGAGCGTCATGCCGCCGAGGTCCAGCCGCGTGCCGGGCTTCGCGGCCCCGTGGGGCAGGTAGCGCACCGCGCCGGCGAAGGCGACGATGCCGACCGGGACATTGATGAGGAACACCATCCGCCAACCGGTGGAGAGGATGTTGGCGTCGATGAGGACGCCGGCCAGGATCGGCGCGGCGATCGCCGACAGGCCCATGACGGGTCCGAAGCTTCCGAACACCTTGCCCTCCTCCTCCGGCGGGAAGACCTCCTTGAGCAGTCCGAAGCCCTGCGGGATGAGCAGCGCGCCGAACGCGCCCTGCAGCGCGCGGATCACGATGAGCGCCTCGGCGGACGGGGCCACCGCGCACAGCGCCGACATCAGCGTGAAGCCGAGCGAGCCGACCAGGAAGAGCCGGCGGCGGCCGAAGATGTCACCCAGGCGGGCGCCGGTGACCAGCAGGACCGCGAAGCTCAGCGTGTAGGCGGCGCCCAGCCACTGCAGCGTGGTGGCCCCGCCGCCGAG
>DATAVF010000176.1:0-14724 GCA_036267835.1 Caulobacteraceae bacterium
AGCTTACAATCGCGCCGTTGCGGGCGTGCTTGTAGGGCGGGGTGGCGGAGAAGCGGACGTAGGCGCCGCGCATGCTCCAGATCGACTTGCCGTTGAAGTCGACGCCGGCCTGGATCAGGTGCGGATCGGGCGCCACCAGCAGATGTTCGCGGACCGTCTTGGTGAACATCCCCGGCCCGGTGAAGCTCAGGATGCCGAACTTGGGCTTGTGGAACACCCTGCCCTGGAACACGCGGTAATACTTGCACATGTTTTCGATCATCGCGCCCAGGACCGGGTGCCGCGGCGTGAAACCGAGGCCGTACTGGGCGATCAGCTTGTCCGGGTGAAGCTGCCGCTCGTAAAGCACGGGCTCGGGCGCGATCACGCAGTCGGTCTTCTCGTAGGTGATCAGCGCCTCGCCGTCGGGGCGCAGGAACGAGCAGATCGGAGCGCTGACACCCTTGCTGATATCGAAGTAGAAGCCGCCGCGCTCATGCAGGATGCAGTAGCGGAAGATGTCGGTCTTCAGCTGCCCATAGTGGGCGTTCTGGAAAATCCCGTAGATCGGGTGCTGCGCCCAGTGCTGCTGCATGTAGTCGGACATTTCGGCATCGTCGAAGAGGACGAAGGACAGTTCCGGGTTCAGCTGCCGGAAACGCTGCAGCTGCCGGAAATGGCTGCGCCCGAAGCTGTTGGTCTTCCAGGTCTGGTAGACGAAGGGCGGAATCCGCGAATGGGCGTAGGCCGCGCTCGCCGGCGCGTTGCAGAGCGGCGCCAGCGGCAGCTGACCCAGCAGGGCCGCCTGAACCGCATAGTAGTATCGGTTGAGCGTGAGCAACGAGGCGTCAGTCCGCGTAGGGCCTCGCAGCGAGTGAGTTGGCTGTGCTGTCATGCGGGACACTGGTTTTGCTGAGGGAACGGCGCAGCGCGCAGCCGCCGGCCACGCGCCTTGGTCCGGAAACCAGCGACCGCCCTACGCCCCGGATATCGCCGGTTTGTTTCGGGCCCGACGCCTAGGGCAACGTTTTTTCGGCCGCCGCATACGCCTCCACGGCCGCGACGCGCCGCGCCACGTCACCGGGCGGCAGGAACGAGCCCAGGAAGCTGTTGCGGGCCAGGGTGACGAGCTCTGCGCGGGTCAGCAGGCCGGCGACGGCGCGGTAGTTGTCGGCCACGTAGCCGCCGAAATAGGCGGGATCGTCGGAGTTGATGGTGGCCCTGAGGCCGGCGTGCAACATGCGGGCGATCGGGTGGCTGGCGAGATCGGGGACGCCGCAGAGCCGCAGGTTGGACAGCGGGCAGACGGTCAGGGTCATGCCCTCGCGGGCCAGGCGGGCGGTGAGCCCGGGGTCCTCGAGGGCGCGGTTGCCGTGGTCGAGCCGGTCGATGTGCAGCACGTCGAGCGCTTCGCGGACATAATCGGGCGGCCCCTCTTCGCCGGCGTGGGCGACGCGTTTCAGGCCCCGCTCGGCGGCAGCAGCGAAGACGCGGGCGAACTTGGATGGAGGGTGGCCGAGCTCGGAGGAGTCCAGGCCCACGGCGGCGATGCCGTCCAGCCAGGGCTCGGCGGCGCTGAGGGTGGCGAAGGCGTCCTCCTGCGGCAGGTGGCGCAGGAAGCAGAGGATCAGCCGCGAGGTGACGCCGTGCGCGGCCTCCGCGTCCGCCATCCCGGCCAACAGGCCCTCGGCCACGACGCCGAACGGGACGCCGCGGGCGGTGTGGGTCTGAGGATCGAAGAAGATCTCGGCATGGCGCACGTTGTCGGCGGCGGCGCGGTCGAAATAGGCGCGGGCGAGGTCGCGGAAATCTTCCTCGGTCCGCAGCACGGCGGCGCCCTGGTAGTAGATATCGAGGAAGTCCTGCAGGCCCGCGAAGTTGTAAGCCGCGCGTAGCGCCTCGACGCTGGCGAAGGGCAGTTCGACCCGGTTCCGGCGCGCCAGGGCAAACACCATCTCCGGCTCGAGGCTGCCCTCGATGTGCATGTGCAGCTCGGCCTTGGGCAGGCCGGCGATGAAGGCGTCCGTGTCCATCAGACTTAAGGTTCCCTGCGCCCCCACGACGCTAAGCGCGCTTGATCAGCCGGCCAAGGTCCGGGACAAGATGGGCCGGGGGTTGGCATGCTGGAAAAGCTCTTCGGCCTGAAGGCGCACGGGACCTCGATCCGCATCGAGGTGGTGGCCGGCTTCACCACCTTCCTGACCATGATCTACATCGTGGTGGTCAACCCCGCGATCCTCGGCGACGCCGGGATGCCGGTGGGCGCTGTGGCGGTGGCCACCTGCCTGGCGGCCGGATTTGGCAGCCTGCTGATGGGCTTCATCGCCAACACGCCGCTGGCGCTGGCGCCCGGCATGGGGCTGAACGCCTACTTCACCTACACCGTGGTCAAGGGCATGGGCGTGCCGTGGGAGACGGCGCTGGGGTGCGTCTTCATCTCCGGCGCTGCCTTCCTGGTGCTCACCCTCGTCGGGGCGCGGCAGCTGATCGTGAACGCCATCCCGCGCTCGCTCTTCGCGGCGGTGGCTGGCGGCATCGGGCTCTTCATCGCCTTCATCGGCTTCAAGGACGCGGGCATCATCGTCGCGAGCCCCGCCACCACCGTGGGCCTGGGCGACCTCACCTCGCCGACGGCCATTGTCGCCCTCGTCGGGCTGGTGGTGATCGGGGTGCTGCTGGCGCGCAAGGTCAAGGCGGCGATGCTGATCGGCATCCTCTTCGCGGCCGTGGCCGGCTGGCTGCTCGGCCTCGTGCACACCGGCGCGGCCAACTACTGCGTCACCGCCGTCACCGCGACCGCCTTCAAGCTCGATCTGATGGGCGCCTTCAACCTGAAGGGCAATCTCGCCTTCACGGTGGTGGAGATCATCTTCGTCTTCCTGTTCGTCGACCTCTTCGACAACGTCGGCACCCTGGTGGCGGTGACCAAGCGGGCGGGCCTGGTGGACAAGGACGGGACCATCCCGCGCCTCAACCGCATCCTCTTCGCCGACTCCCTCGCCGCCATGGCCGGCGCCCTCGTCGGCACCAGCACGGTAACCAGCTACATCGAGAGCGCGGCGGGCGTGTCGGCCGGCGGGCGCACCGGACTGACGGCCGTGGTGGTGGGGCTGCTCTTCCTGCTCACGCTCTTCATCGCGCCGTGGGTCGAGGCCATCCCGACGGCGGCGACCGCGCCAGCGCTGATCCTCGTGGGCGCGCTGATGGTGGGGGCGCTCGGCGAAGTGGAGTGGGCCGACCCGGTGATCGCCATCCCGGCCTTCCTGACCCTGATCACCATCCCGTTGACCTATTCGATCGCCAATGGCCTCGCCTTCGGCATCACCGCCTACGCCGCCCTGACCCTGCTGACCGGGCGGGCGAAGCTGAAGGACTGGCTGCTGTTCGTGCTGGCGGGGCTCTTCATCCTGCGGTTGATCTACCTGGCGAAAGGCTAGCGATGGCGCGTCTGATCACCCTCATCGCGGCCCTGCTGGGCGCCCTTTGCCTGGCCGGCGCCGCGAGCGCCGCGCCGCCGATCGAGGTGTGTGTGGTGATCGTCACCACCTGGGAGGCGCAGTTCGGCGGCAAGGACCGCTTCGGCGAACTCAGCGCCTGGGAGACCGGGTGGCCGCTGAGCATGAGCTACCCGTTCGCCGGCGGCGTGCACCCGCTGCTCTACGACCCGAAGACCCACGTCTTGGCCATCGTCACTGGCGAGGCCACGGCGCGGGCCGCCGCCGCGATCACCGCCCTGGGCTACGACCCGCGCTTCGACCTGACCCACGCCTACTGGATCGTCGCCGGGATCGCCGGCGTGGATCCGGCGCAGGCGTCGGTGGGCTCGGCCGCCTGGGCGCGCTGGGTGGTCCACGGCGACCTGGGGCAGGAGATCGACCCGCGCGACGCGCCGGCCGACTGGCCGACCGGCATGGTGCCGAACGGCCGCCTGACCCCCTACGCCGCGCCGGCGCCGGTTCCGCATGGCAACCAGGGCGGCGTGGTCTATGCGCTCAATGCGGCGCTGGCCGACTGGGCCTACGCGCGCACCAAGACGATCCCTCTCGCGGACGATCCGAAGCTGGCGACCCTGCGGGCGCCCTACAGCGGCCCGGCGGCGCGCCCGCCGTTCGTGCTGGAGGGCGACGGGCTGATGTCGGCGCGGTTCTGGTACGGCCCGCGCCTGAACGCTTGGGCCGAGCGCTGGACCAGCTACTGGACTGGCGGCAAAGGCGTCTTCGTGATGTCGGCCGAGGAGGACACCGGCATCCTGCAGGGCCTGACCCAGCTAGCGGGCGCCGGCAAGGCCGACCTGCAGCGGGTGCTGATCCTGCGCGCCGCCAGCGACTACACCGTGGGGCCGCCCGGCGTGGCGACGGCCGACTTCATGGCCCAGGAGGTGAAGGGCAGCTATCCGGGCACGGGCCCGGCGCTGGCCAATCTCTACGCGGTGGCCGCGCCCGTGGCCCGCTTCCTGGCCGACGACTGGGCCCGCACCCGCACCACATTGCCCACCGCGGCGCCCTGATCGACGGGCGTTTGGCTGCGGCCCTGGTCGGCCGCTGCGACCGGGTCGAACCAGGCGATATCGTCGAGCGTCCAGAGCCGCGCGTCGGGCGGGATCGGGCGATTGCGGTGCACGCGGGCCAGGCGCTGGCGCCAGAGGCCGCGGTAGTCGTCGAAGCTCTGCATCTCAGAGGCGTCCGGATCGTGGTCGACGCCGGCCCTCAGGTACGTCTCGAGGTTGCGCAAGTCCGGCCGCGGCGTGCGGCCTTGCTGGTGGGCCTCGCACATGTCGCGATAGAGCCCCTCCATCGCCCCGACCAGTCGCGGCAGGTCGAAGAGGGCGCAGTCGCCGCGCGCTGCTTCGAGACGCGCCTTCAGCGCCGCGACCGCCTCCGGGTCGCTGGCGTAGGCCACCGCGCGCTCGACGTATTCGGCCGCCGTCTCGCAGATCATGTCGGGCAGGCCGGCCGAGCGCACCAGGCTGCCGCAGACCCGCGAGGCGAAGCCGCGCCCCGACCAGGTCAGCACCGGCACGCCCATCCACAGCGCATCCGAGCCGGTGGTGTGGGCGCCGTAGGGGGCGGTGTCAAGGAAGAGGTCGGCCAGCGGGTAGCGGGCCAGGTGGTGGGCATTGGGCAGCTTGCGCGCGAACACCAGCCGCTGCGGGTCGATGCCGGCGCCCGCCGCCCGATCCAACAGCCGCTGGTTGGTCACCTCGTCGCTCTCGAGCAGCCAGAGCACGCTGCCGGGGACGCGGGCCAGGATCTGCAGCCAGCGCTCGAAGGCGAAGCGGGCGATCTTCTGGGTTCCGTTGAAGCAGCAGTAGACGAAGGCGTCCTCGGGCAGGCCAACCGACGCGCGGGTGGGCCGATCCTCGGCCACCGCCCGGTTCGGGTCGTTGGGCTGGTAGCAAGGGACGCGCACCACCTTCTCGCTATAGTAGAGTTCGTGATCCGGCGGGATGATCCACTCATCGGAGATCAGATACTGGTGGAAGGCGGTGCCCATGGTGCCCGGATAGCCCAGCCAGTTGACCTGGATCGGAGCCGGGCGGCGGGCGAAGACGGCGGTGCGAGCGAACCGGGTATGGCCGTTGACGTCCACCAGGATGTCGAGCTCGTCGGCGGCGATCAGCGCCGCCGCGTCGTCGTCGCCGAGGTCGGTGATCTCGCGCCAGTGGTTCGCGCCGCGCTTGAAGCGCTCGTTGAGGTCGCCGCCGAGGGGCGGGCCGCAATAGTAGGCGAAGGTCTCGACCAGCGCCGGATCGTGCGCCTCGAAAACGCCGGCCATCAGGTAGCCGACCGCGTGATCGCGCAGGTCGGACGACAGGTAGCCGACCCGGATGCGGCGGCTGGCCAGGTCGATCACCGCATCGCGCCGGTCGGAGGCGCCGGTTCCGGGGTTGGCGCCCGAGGTGGCGTCGACGTAGCGCGCCGCGCTCGCCAGCTGCAGCATCGGATCGTCAGTGTAGGCCGAGAGCGACAGCGGGCTGATGCCTTCCAGCAGCGTCTTGCGATCCGCGCCGTCCCAGGGGGCGATCACCGGCCAGCGGCATTGCGCGAGGCGCAGGCCGAAGTACTGCTCCAGCGCGTCGCGCTGGCGCGGATCGATCTCCAGGCATTGCTGCAGGTAGGCTTCGGCGGTCTCGGAGCGCTGGTGATCGATCAGCACGCGGCTGATCTGCTTCATCGCGGTCAGTTTGTGGGCGGCGGCGGCGCCGGTGACGAGTTCCAGGCCCTGCAGCACCGTCTGCCACTGGCCGACAGCGCGGTCGAGTTCGCCGGCGCGCTCGTAGCACCCGCCCAGGTTGATATGACCGGGCCAGAAGTCGGGCTTCAGCGCCAGGCAATGGCTCAGGGCTTCGATCGCGGTCGCCGGCGCCAGGCCCGGCACGGTCGAGAGATTGAACCAGGCCGCATAGAGATGCGGATGCGCGGCATTGAACTTGATCCAGACCTTGTACAGCTGTTCGGCCGACGAAATCTGACTGGCGTCGCGCAATTGCCCGGCTGCCTCGATCAGGTCAGTCAAGGCGAAGTCGCCCGCGGTGATTCGGGCCACGGAAGCGAGGAATATAGCGTCGGACATCGAGCGGAGCCTGGGCAGGGTGGCGGATCTTCGCCCAGCCTCTTCTAGCCGGCCACGCCTCTATACTCGGCGCGCGCCCGACCGAACCGGATGGACGCTGAAGAGCGTGCCACGCGAGCCCCTTGCGGGCAAACACCCGCGCAGCCTCGCGGCCTGCGACCTATGGACCGGGTTTCGGAGGCGGCGATGCGGGCGGCGGCTTGGGTGGCCACCGCCCGTCAGCTGGATCAGCCGTTGGCCAGGTAGGTCGTGACCTGGGCCGAGGAGAAGCCCTGCACCTGGGTGGTGGTGAAGGCGTCGAGCTGGGTCGAGGTCAGGTTGCCGAAGTTGGTCGAGGTGATGTTGGACACCTGCGTCGAGGTCAGACCCGGCACCTGGGTCGCGGCCAGCGCGGTCAGGTCCGTCGTCGTGAGCGCGGCGATCACCGTCGTCGAGAGCGCGCCGACCTGGGTCGAGAACAGCTCGCTGAACTGGGTCGAGGTCAGGCCGTCCACCGTCGTGGTGGTCAGCGCCGCGGACTGGGTCGTGGTCAGCCCCTTCAGCTGGGTCGCGCCGAGGGCGTTCAACTGGGTGGTGTTGAAGCCGTTCAGATTGGTGGTCGAGAGCGCGCCGACCTGGCCCGCGGTGAAGACGCCGACCTGGGTGGAGGTCAGCACGCCGGCCGCCGTCGCGTTGAGGCCCGCGACCTGGCTGGTGGTCAGCCCGCCGACCTGCGTCGTGGACAGGCCCTTCACCTGGGTGGTGGTGAGCGCAACGAGGTCGGTCGAGGTCAGGCCCTGCACGGC
Source organism: Caulobacteraceae bacterium (assembly GCA_036267835.1). Taxonomy (GTDB): domain Bacteria; phylum Pseudomonadota; class Alphaproteobacteria; order Caulobacterales; family Caulobacteraceae; genus Acaudatibacter. The sequence continues at coordinate 7,338 of DATAVF010000176.1, forward strand.
GGTGGCGGTCAGGGCGTTCAGCTGGGTGGCGGCAAGACCCGACACGTTGGTCGAGGTCAGAGCCCCGACCTGAGCGGAGCTGAGGGCGGCGACTTGCGTGGTGGTCAGGTCGCCGACGGCGGTGGTGTTGAGGCCGGCCGCTTGCGTGGTGCTGATCCCCTTCACCTGCGCGGCGCTCAGGGCCTGCACCTGGGTGGTGGCGAGGCTGTTCAGGTTGGTCGTGTTGATCGCGGCGACCTGAGCGGTGCTCAGCTGGCCCACCTGGGTGGTGGTCAGGTTGTCGATCGTGGTGGTGGTCAGCGCCGCCACCTGGGTGGAGGTGATGCCGCCCAGCTGCGCGGCGGTCAGCCCCTGGACCTGGGTGGTGTTGAAGTCGTTGAGATCGGTGGTGGTCAGCGCGCCGATCTGGCTGGCGCTGAGGGCGCCCAGCTGGGTGGTGTTGAAGCCGTCGACCACGGTCGTGGTCAGGCCGCCGAGTTGGGTCGCAGTCAGCCCCTTCACCTGGGTCGCGCCAAGCGCGGTCTGCTGGGTGGTGGTGAAGTTGTTGATGTCGGTGGTGGAGAGCGCCGCGGTCTGGGCCGCAGTGAAGCTGCTCAGCTGGGTCGAGGTCAGCACGCCCACCTGGGTGGTGTTCAGGCCCGCGACGTCCGTCGCGGTGAGGCCGGCGACTTGCGTCGTCGTGATCGCCTTGAGCTGGGTGGTGGTCAGGGCGTTGAGGTCGGACACCGACAGGCCGCCGACCGCGGTTGCGGCCAGAGCCCCGAACTGCGTCGTGTTGAGCCCGGTCACCTGGGTGGTGGTCAGGTCGCTGATCTGCGAGACGCTGAACGCCTGCAGCTGGGTTCCGTTGAACGACAGCACGTTGGAGAAGCTGGGCAGCTGCGCCGCCGACAGCCCCTTGATCTGCGTCGACTGAAACGCCGTGGCTTCAGTCGCCGTCAGCGCGCCGATGCCCGCCGCCGTTATGGCGCCGACCTGGGTGGAGCTGAGCGATTGGAGATCGGTGGTCGACAGACTGCTGATGGTCGTCGTCGACAATAGCGCTATCTGCTGCGGCGAGAGCCGAGAGATCAACATAGGAACCATCCTGGTCTTTGACCCGCGGCGGAATACATGCGCCACGAGTCGCTCTGAGCGTTTTGCCCGCGGGCATATATTCGCGGCAGCGGTTGCGAATTGGTTACCAGCGGCGACGCTTCCCGGGTTGTTTCGCCGGCTCGCACCCGTCGTGCGTCAGCTTGCCGCGCACGGCCCGGGACAGCCGCAGCAAACCGGGCGATCTTCGGCGCGGCCGCGCCACCTGCTGGCGGACTCGCCGGGCAGTTGAGGGAACAAGGGATTCCGAACGATGGCGCGGATCGAGGTTCCCAAGGCTTGGCTGGCCGCGGCGCCGACGACCGACGTGACGCTGCGCGGTTGGGAGACCTCCTGCCAGATCCCGATGGCGCCGCCCGAATGCGGCGCCGCGATCGGCCGGCCGGTCCCGGGCTTCAAGTGGCTGGACTACACCAGCTGAAGGCGTTCCCGACGCGGGCGCGGCAGGCCGAGGTCGCCCAGGTGGTCCGCAACCTGGGCGATTCATTGAAGCCCGCGGAGGGGGCGGGCATGCGGTCTCGTGCCAAAGCGGCTCTATGCTTGTGGGCGGGCCGGCAACCTCGGCCGCAGCCTCGCGCTTAAGGGCGACATGACCGCACCTGCCGCACCCTGGCGCCGCGCCCGCGACTTCCTGACCGGCCAGCCGCTCTACTGGCGCGAGGCCAGCCTCTGCGCGCCGGCGATCCCCTTGATCCTGCTGGCCGGAGTGGCCCTGCACCAGATCGGCTACGCGGCGGTGGCCACCGGGGCGGCGTTCAGCGTCGGCTTCGGCGCGGCGCGCGACCTGCGCGGCCGGCGCTGGGGAGCGATGATCGCCGCAAGCGCCGGCACGACGCTGGCCGCCTTCGTCGGCTGTCTGGCAGGCCAGTGGCCGTGGGCGCTGATCGGGCTGGCCGGCCTTGCCGCCGTCGCCTGCGCGATGCTGGCGTTGGAGGACGAGGACCTCTGGTGGGTGGCGCTGCAGATGGTGGTGGCGCTGCTGGTGGCCGGCCACTTCGCCGGGCCGCTGCACGCCGCCGTGCTGCGCTCGGCCGCGGTGCTGGCCGGGGGCGTCCTCCAGCTGCTGGTGGTGATGGTTATGGCGCGCCTGATCCCGTCGGCGGCCCAGCGCCTGCCGCCCGGGCCCCCGAAACCCCCGTCCCCGCGCTCGCTCTACATCGGCCACGCGGCGCGGGCGGCGGGGTGCGTCTGCTTCACCCTGTGGCTGGCTGGTCGCCTCGGCCTCGCCAACGGCTACTGGGCCCCGATGACCGCCATGCTGGTGCTGAAGCCGGGCCTCAGCGACACCCACGTCCGCGGGCTAGCGCGGCTGGGCGGCACCCTGATCGGCTGCATCGTGGCGACCTTGTTCGCGCTGGCTGTCGGCTATGGGTGGCCGTGGCTGATCGCCGGCGTGGCGCTGGCGTCGACCGCCGCCTTCGCCCTGCAGAAGGCGCACTACGCGGTGCTGACCAGCTGCATCACCGCGACCGTGGTGCTGCTGCTGGCGCTGGCGGGGGCCGGCGCGGCGCTGGTGACCGCCGAGCACCGGCTGATCGCCACGTTGATTGGCGGGCTGGTCGCGCTCATCGCCGCCCGCATCGCGCCGCACCGACCGCTGGCGGCCGCGCCCGGGCCGGACCGGGTGGGCGAAGCGGCCTAGGTGGCTTTAACTGGCGGCGCGCCGAAGGAGGCATCGATGGCCCTGACCGTTCTCGATCCGAAGACCGCGCTGATCGTAGTCGACCTGCAGAAGGGCATCGTCGGCTCGCCCGTCCGCGAGGCGATGGCGGGGGTGGTGAGCCGGGCGAGGGCGCTGATCGACGCCTTCCGCGCTCACCATCTGCCCGTGGTGCTGGTCAACGTCGCCGGCGTCGCGCCCGGCCGCACCGAGCAGCCCAGGCCCATGACCGGCGCGCCGACCCAGGGCTTCACCGACTTCGCGCCGGAGCTGGGCGCGCCGCAGCCGGGCGACATCGTGGTGACCAAGCGCACCTGGGGCGCCTTCGCCACCACCGACCTCGAGGCGCGGCTGAAGGCGCTCGGCGTGACCCAGGTGGTCGTCACGGGCGTCGCCACCGGAACCGGCGTCGAGGCGACCGCGCGCCAGGCTTACGAGGCGGGCTTCAACGTCACCCTCGCCATCGACGCCATGGCCGACGCCCGGCCCGAGGCGCACGACTACAGCATTGCCAAGGTCTTCCCGCGCCTGGGCGAGACCGGGACCAGCCAGCAGATCATCGCCCTGCTGGCCAAGAGGAGCGCCTGACATGCCGTGGCTTCATCTCGTGGCCTACTTCTTCGGCGGCGCCTTCCTGGCCAACGCCGTACCACACGCGGTCAGCGGCATGATGGGCCGGCCGTTCCAGAGCCCCTTCGCCAAGCCACCCGGCCAGGGGCTGTCGTCCTCGACCGTCAACGTGCTCTGGGGGTTTGCGAACCTGGTGCTGGGCTACCTGCTGGTCTGTCATGTCGGCGCCTTCGACCTGCGCGATTGGCTGGATGCAGGGGCGCTCGGCGCGGGCGCACTGGTGATCAGCCTTTTCTCGGCCCGCCACTTCGGCCGCTTCAACGGCGGGAATGCGCCGGAGGGGGCATGAGGGCCGGACGCTCGCCGCTCATGGCGCGGCGGAAAGCGCGGCGATGAGCGGGCAGCCGGGATCGCCGCCGGCGTCGCAGGCACGCACCGAATCGGCCAGGACCCGCTCCATGCGGCGCAGATCGGCGATCCGGGCCCGGACGTCCTTCAGGTGCGATGCCGCGAGGTCGCGCACGTCGGCGCAAGAGCCGGCGGCGGCCAGGCCGAGCAGAGTCCGCACCTCGTCCAGGGTGAAGCCGAGTTCCCGCGCTCGCCGCACGAATCCCAGCCTGGCCACGTCCTCGGGGCCATAGCTGCGGTAACTGCCCCGTCTCGGCGGCGCGGCGATGACGCCAATCCGCTCGTAGTAGCGGATCGTCTCGATGTTGCAGCCGGTGCGGCGGGAAAGCTCCCCGATCTGGATGGCCTGATCCACGATGGCGAACCTCGGGCTTGAGTCTGTAGTCGCTACAGGCGACAGGATGGCGGGCGTGGAACCAGGATGCAACGCCCGCCGATGAGCCAAGCCAGCCCGGAGATCCGCTCGACCCTCACCTGCCCGCATTGCGGCCACCGGGCCACGGAGACGATGCCGACGGACGCCTGCCAGTACTTCTACGACTGCCAGGGTTGCGGCGCGGTGCTGAAGCCGAAAGCCGGGGATTGCTGCGTCTTCTGCTCCTACGGCGAGGTGCCCTGCCCGCCGGTTCAGTGCGAATGCGGACCCGGCGCCTGTTCCTGAGGGCTGCGGCGGGAGGCGCGCGCGGCATACATCCCCCAGATCGGCTCGACGAGGAAGGACAGCAGCGCGACGCCCAGGGCGCCGTTGATCAGCAGGCTCAGAGGCGGCATCGGGAAGGGCGCGAGGCCCGAGGCGGCCAGGGCCACCGCCGCCGCGCCAACCAGCAGGGCTGGCGCGGCGATGTAGCAATGCAGGCGTCCGCAGCGCAGGGCGTTCAGCCCGCAGCCCACACCCATCCATACCAGAGCGACCGTCCATACGGCCGCCACGCCGGTCGTGGCGACCGGCAGCACGTTGGTGAGCATCCCCGCGATGAGCGGCAGGCCCCACCAGAGGAGCGCGCTCGCCGGGCTGCGGGACAGGTCGCGGGTCTTCGAATCGATGGCTCGCCGGGTCATGGTCAGCACCTCCGAGCCCGGTCTACGATCTGTAGCGACTACAGGGTCAAGGCCGATTCATTCTGAGCGATACGGGAGGCTGTCCGGCACGACGACGCCGCACTGCGGCCGCTCGCGGCGCCAGCCGACGCCGGGAGGGCTTCGGCGCTTGTGGCCGGGGTCGGCGCCCCGAACTGGAGGGTCTGGCTGAGTCATTACGTTGGACATCGCCGGGCGCCGTGCTCCACTTGGGAAAAACATGTGGGAGGATGGGGAAGTGTTCAAAAGGGTCCTGATCGCCAATCGCGGCGAGATCGCCATCCGCATCGCCCGCGCCGCCGACGCGCTGGGGGTGGAGAGCGTCAGCGTGCACGCAGGCGCCGATGCGCTGGGGCTGCACACGCGGGTCAGCACGGAAACCCGCGCCCTGCCCGGCGACGCGGTGAAGGCCTACCTCGACATCGCCGCCCTGATCGACGCCGCGCGGGCGACTGGCTGCGACTGCGTCCATCCCGGCTACGGCTTCCTCTCCGAGAACGCCGCGTTTGCGCAGGCCTGCGCCGACGCCGGGCTGGTGTTCATCGGCCCGCGGCCGGAGACCCTGGCCCTCTTCGGTGACAAGGTGCGGGCGCGGAAGCTGGCGCGGTCGGTGGGTGTGCCGGTCGTGCCCGGCAGCCAGGCGCCGGCGGCGAGCGCCGAGGCGGCGCGCGAGGTCGCGGACGGGCTGGGCTACCCCGTGATGCTGAAGGCGTCGGCCGGCGGCGGCGGGCGAGGCATGCGGCGCGTCGAGGCGCCCGGCGAGATGGCCGAGGCCTTCGCGCGCTGCCGCGGCGAGGCCGAGGCGGCGTTCGGCGACGGCGCGCTCTTTGTCGAGAAGCTGGTGGCGCGGCCTCGGCACATCGAGGTGCAGGTGCTGGGCGATACGGCCGGCGGCCTGGTGCACCTCTACGAGCGCGACTGCTCAGTGCAGCTGCGAAACCAGAAGGTGGTCGAGATCGCGCCCGCCGCCGGCCTCGACGCGGCGCTGCGCCAGCAGATATGGAGCGACGCGCTGCAGCTCGCCAAGGCGGCCGCTTACGTGAACGCCGGCACGGTGGAGTTCCTCGTCGATCCGGAGCTGGGCGAGCGCTACTTCATCGAGTGCAATCCACGCATCCAGGTCGAGCACACGGTCACCGAGGCGGTGACCGGCATCGACCTGGTCGAGGCGCAGTTCCGCATCGCGGCGGGCGAACGGCTGGCCGACCTCGGCCTCGGGACGCAGGGCGATGTGCCGGCGGCGCGCGGCTATGCAGTGCAGGCGCGGGTGACCGCGACGGGCGCCGGGACCATCACCTCTTACAAAGAGCCGGCCGGGCCGGGCGTGCGGGTGGACGCCTGCGGCTACCTGGGCATTAGCCCCCCGCCGCAATTCGATCCGATGTTCGCCAAGGTGATCGGGACCTCCAACTCGTCCGGCACGCTGGCCTCGGCGCTGGCGCGGACGGCGCGGGCGCTGGATGAGTTCCAGATCGCCGGCCTGCCCACCAACCTCGCCTCGCTCGGCGCCATCCTGGACCGCCCCGAACTGGCCGCCGGCGATGCGCGCACCACCCTGCTCGCCGAGCACCTGGAGCTGACCACGGCCGCGGCCGGCGCGCCCGCCCCGGCCCTCGCCTTGCTGGGGCAGCAGCAGGCGGCGCTGGGCGGGGGCGCGGCGCGGTCCGCTTTGCCCGCCTCGCTGCTCGGCGGCCCGTCACTGGAGGTGCGTGACGGCGAAGCCGGGGTCGAGTGCCCGATGGCCGGCGCCGTGGTCGAGCTGACCGTGCAGCCGGGCGCGTCCGTGGCGGCCGGCGACACCCTGATGGTGGTCAGCGCCATGAAGATGGAGACCGCCGTCACCGCGCCCTGCGCCGGCATCGTGTCCGAACTGGCCGCGATCGAGGTCGGCGGCGCCGTGTCGGCCGGCCAGGTGGTGGCGACCATCGCGCCCGCCGCCGGGGGCGGCGCGCCCGGCGGACCCCGCACCTACGGCGCGGATAGCTGGGCGCCCATGCTGGACGAGGTGAAGGCGCTGCAGGACATCGCCCACGCCCGCTTCGCCCCCGGCTCGACCGATCCGGGCGTCGTGCGCCAGCGCAGCCGCGGCAAGCTGACCTGCCGGGAGCGCATCGACCTGCTGCTCGACGACGGCTCGTTCCGCGAGGTCGGCAGCATCGCCGGCTTCGCCAGCTATGACGACGAGGGCCGCATCGCCGACTTCACCCCCTCCAACCACATCGGCGGCTGGGGCAAGGTCGATCAGCGCACCGCCGTGGTCTGCGCTGATGACTTCACCTCGCGCGGCGGCCACGCCGATGGCTCCATCGGCGGCAAGAGCAACTACCTCGACCGGCTCTCGATGGAGCTGAAATGCCCGTCGATCCGCCTGCTCGACGGCTCCTCCGGCGGCGGCAGCGTCGCGGCGATGGTGCCGCGCCAGCAGGCGTCGGGCGAGAGCAAGGCGCAGGAGAGCTCCGGCGCCATCACCGCCGGCCGGCCGCGGGTGGCGGGCGGCGGCGGCTCGTTCCTGCCGGGACACCTGGGCTCGACCATGTTCGCCGAGCAGCTGGCGAGCGTGCCGGTGGTCAACCTGCT
>DATAVF010000177.1:0-31404 GCA_036267835.1 Caulobacteraceae bacterium
TTCAACGCCGACTTCGACGGCGACCAGATGGCCGTGCACGTGCCGCTCTCGCTGGAAGCCCAGCTGGAAGCGCGCGTGCTGATGATGTCGACCAACAACATCCTCTCGCCCGCCAACGGCCGCCCGATCATCGTGCCCAGCCAGGACATCGTGCTGGGGCTCTACTACCTGTCGCAGTCGAAGGACAACGAGCCCGGCGAGGGCAAGCTGTTCGGTGACATCGGCGAGATCGAGGCGGCGCTGGAAGCCGGCGTCGTGACCCTGAACGCCAAGATCAAGGCGCGCTTCTCGGAAATGAATCCCGAGGGTGTCGTCGTGCGCAGGGTGATCGACACCACCCCCGGGCGGATGAAGATCGCGGCCCTCTTGCCGCATCACCCGGCGATCGGTCACCGGCTGGTCGAGAAGAACCTGACCAAGAAGGAAATCGCCAACCTGATCGACGCCGTCTACCGGCACTGCGGCCAGAAGGCGACGGTGATCTTCGCCGACCAGATCATGGGCCTGGGCTTCAAGGAAGCGGCCAAGGCCGGCATTTCCTTCGGCAAGGATGACATCGTCATCCCCGAGCGCAAGAAGGAGATCGTCGCGACCACCCGCTCGCTGGTCGAGGAGTACGAGCAGCAGTACGCGGACGGCCTGATCACCAAGGGCGAGAAGTACAACAAGGTGGTCGACGCCTGGTCCAAGGCCACCGACCGTATTGCCGACGAGATGATGGCCGAGATCGCGGCCAAGAAGGTGGACGCGGACGGCCGCGAAGAAGAGATCAACTCGGTCTGGATGATGGCCAACTCCGGGGCCCGGGGTTCGCAGAACCAGATGAAGCAGCTCGGCGGCATGCGCGGCCTGATGGCCAAGCCCTCCGGCGAGATTATCGAGACGCCGATCATCTCGAACTTCAAGGAAGGCCTGACCGTCCAGGAGTACTTCAACTCCACCCACGGGGCCCGTAAGGGCCTGGCCGACACGGCGCTGAAGACGGCCAACTCCGGCTATCTGACCCGCCGCCTGGTCGACGTGGCGCAGGACTGCATCATCGTCGAGGAAGACTGCGGCACCACGCGGGGCATCACCCTGCGCGCCGTGGTCGAAGGCGGCGACGTGCTGGTCTCGCTGGGCCAGCGCGTGCTGGGCCGGTTCACCGCCGAGGACGTGAAGGAGCCGGGCACCAACGAGCTGGTGATCCCCGCCGATACCTATCTCGACGAGAACCAGATCGAGCTCATCGAGCCGGCCGGCGTCCAGTCGATCAAGGTGCGCTCGGTGCTCACCTGCGAGGCCAAGGTCGGCGTCTGCGGCGCCTGCTATGGCCGCGACCTGGCGCGTGGCACGCCCGTCAACATCGGTGAAGCGGTGGGCGTCATCGCCGCCCAGTCGATCGGCGAACCCGGCACCCAGCTGACGATGCGGACCTTCCACATCGGCGGCACCGCCCAGGTGGCCGAGCAGTCGTTCTACGAGAGCGCCAACGACGGCGAAGTGAAGTTCGTCGGCGGCAACACCGTGAAGAACGCCGACGGCGACCTGATCGTGATGAGCCGCAACCTGCAGCTCATCGTCCAGGTCGATGGCAAGGACCGCGAATCCTACCGCCCGCCCTACGGTGCGCGTCTGCGCATCAAGGACGGCCAGGCGGTGAAGCGCGGCCAGCGCCTCGCCGAATGGGACCCCTACACCACCCCGATCATCACCGAGGTGGCCGGCAAGGTCCGCTATGAGGACCTGGTCGAGGGCCTGTCGGTGCGTGAAGAGGCGGACGAAGCCACCGGCATCGTCAACCGCGTCGTCATTGACTGGCGCGCCACGACGAAGTCGAGCGACCTGCGCCCAGGCATGGCGGTGCTGGACGACACCGGCGCCTACAAGCGCCTGTCGACCGGCGTCGACGCCCGTTATCCGTTGCCGGTGGGAGCCATCCTCTCGCTCGGCGACGGCGACGAAGCCAAGCCCGGCGAAGTGCTGGCCCGCCTGCCCACCGAAAGCGCCAAGACGCGCGACATCACCGGCGGTCTGCCGCGGGTGGCGGAGCTGTTCGAAGCGCGCCGGCCGAAGGATTGCGCGGTCATCGCGGAGATGGACGGACGGGTCGAGTTCGGTCGCGACTACAAGAACAAGCGCCGGATCAAGATCACCCCGGAAGCCGTCGATGGCGGCGAACCGGGTGAGACGGTCGAGTTCCTGATCCCGAAGGGCAAGCACATCGCCATCCACGACGGCGACACCGTGCGCAAGGGCGAGTACCTGATCGACGGCAATCCCGACCCGCACGATATCCTGCGTATCCTGGGTATCGAGGCGCTGGCCGACTTCCTGGTCAATGAGATCCAGGAGGTCTACCGGCTGCAGGGCGTGCCGATCAACGACAAGCACATCGAGACGATCGTTCGTCAGATGCTGCAGAAGGTGGAGATCCTGGAACCGGGCGAGACCGGTCTCTTAAAAGGCGACCATCTCGACAAGCTCGAGGTCGACGAGGAGAACGCCAAGGCCGAAGCCCGCGGCGGCCGCCCAGCCATCACCCAGCCGGTGCTGCTCGGTATCACCAAGGCGTCGCTGCAGACCCGCAGCTTCATCTCGGCGGCGTCGTTCCAGGAAACCACCCGCGTCCTCACCGACGCGGCGGTGCACGGCAAGCGCGACACGCTCGAGGGCCTGAAGGAAAACGTCATCGTCGGCCGGCTCATCCCGGCGGGCACCGGCGCCTACCTGCGCACCCTGCAACGCGTCGCCGCCAAGCGCGACGAAGCGCTCGCCGCCAGCCGCGAAGTCCCGATGGAAGCCCTCCCGGTGGAAATCGCGGCCGAGGCGGAAGTCGAACGGGCCTAGGTCAACCCTCCCCCTTGAGGGGAGGGTGGCCGCGCAGCGGCCGGGTGGGGGTCTCTCTCCGCCACCCGGACGCTGCCGGCAGCCCCCCACCCCCAACCCCTCCCCTCCAGGGGGAGGGGCTTTTTATTGAGACTTCGGCCTGTCGCGGATGTGTTTGGCGTCGGCGGGGCAGTCGGCGCTGACGAAGTGGCCGGTCACCGAGATCGGGCCCGAGACCGGCACGATGTGCCAGTGGCCGCTGATCGAGGTGCGCATGTTGAGGGTGGTCGGCGAATAATCGCCGCCGCCGTGCACGTGGTACGACTCGTCATGGCCGCTGATTTCGCCGTCGAAATAGCTCTTGCCATTTTCGAAGCGCTCCACCGGGTAGGTGCAGTGGTAGATGTGGTTGCAGGGCCCCGACATGAAGCGCGGGATGTCCTTGGGCGCCACGCAGTAGCGTTCGGTCTTGCTGACCAGGCCCAGCCAGTTGGTCGTCACCTCCCAGAATCCGGGATTGATCGGATAGGGCTGGGCGCTGGCCACGAGCGGAGTCAGCACGGCAATGAGGAAAGCGGGCAGTCGTCGCATACGAAACCTTTGAACGCCGGCCGACCTAGAACGTCGCAAAGCGGCTGAACTTTGACTTTCCCGCGTGGCCGTCGTCGCGGGCGCGCCGGGTTAGCGGCGGCGTGGCGCGGTTTCAACACCTGCTGGCCCCGGGGCGGCGATCCGCCGCCGCAGCGTTGCCCGATGGCTACGGGTTGGGCGGCGTCAGCATCCGCGGCTGGCCGGCGATCGGGGTCGATTCGGTGCCGCTCGGGGTTGAGTTGCGGTACTTGGCGGCGGCGGCCTCGGAGGCGGCCTGGCGGTCGATCTCGGCCCGGTGGCTGGCGTCGATCGGGTTCATCTGCGGCGCCGTGCGGGTGCCTTCGCCGAACGATTCGGCGCAGCGGGCGCGTTCCTCCTGGCTCAGGTGCAGCGCGTCGGCGTTGGCGCAGCCCAAGAGGCCGCCGCGCAGGCCCGAGCCGAAGCCCGGCATGGCGCCGCCCGGGAAGCCGGGTCCGCCGCCCGGAAAGCCGCCGGCGGGCGGTCCGCCAGCGGGGGCGCCCGCCGTCGCCGTGGTCGCGCCGGGCGGCGTCGAGGGCGCGAAGCTTGCTCCGGGTATCGCAACGGACGGCGCGAGTTGGGAGTTCTGATTGCGGTCGCGGTGCAGCACCATGTGCGGCGCGCTCACCGTGTGCTGCTGCGGCTGCGCCACGCTGGCGGCCGGCACGGCCTTCGGCGGACCGGGCTGCGGCGCGGCCACCGGCGGCGCCAGCGGCGTCGGGGTCGGCGCGGGCGCGGGCTTCGGCGTCGGCGCGATCGTCGGCTTCACGGTCACCGGCGCCGGCGAGGTGGGCTTCGGCGCCGGCGCGGGGGCCGGCTGCGGCGGGGCAGGGGTCTGCGCGGGCGTCGGCTTCGGCGGCGTCGGAGTGGGTTGCGGCGGCGGCGAAGGCGGCTTCGGCGTCGGCTGGATGTTCTGCTTGATGATGATCGGCGGCGGGGGCGGCGGCAGCTCCGGCGGCGGCGGCACCACATTCACCTCCACCGCAGTCTCCGTCTCGACCGGCGGCGGCGGCAGGCCCAGTTCGTTGCTGCTCAGGGCCGCGAAAAAGACGATGATGTGCGCGATGAAGGAGCCCAGCAGCACCAGGGCGTTGCGGCGTAAATGGCGTCGTCTCTGGTCGGCCATTCGCCCCCTCCGAACCGGCGCGCGAGACTATATACCGCCAGGATTCCATGGCGGTGCGCTACGGCGGAATTTCGGCCGCCAGTGCGACGTCTACAAGCCCTTGACCGCAAGCGGGGAGGGGGATAGAAGCCGCCCCTCTTTGAGAGCCGGCTGTGTCGTGTTTGCGGCAGACGCGGTTCGTAAGATCGCGGCCCTCGCGGATATCTCGCGCGGGCCATTCGTTTTTGCGGGCGTCGAGTGTCCGACGGACCTTCTGGGTCTGCCGGGTCGGTCTTTGAAATGGTCTAGGACACGCGGGCGCCCGTCTTGGGAACCGGAGGATTTGCGAGCGATATGGATCGTCAGAATATCCGCATCAGGCTCAGGGCCTTCGATCACCGCGTGCTGGATCATTCCACCCGCGAGATCGTGAACACGGCCAAGCGCACCGGCGCCACCATTCGTGGGCCCATTCCGCTGCCGACCCAGATCGAGCGCTTCACCGTCAACCGCTCGCCGCACATCGACAAGAAGTCGCGCGAGCAGTTTGAAATCCGCACGCACAAGCGCGTGCTCGATATCGTCGACCCCACTCCGCAGACCGTGGACGCGCTGATGAAGCTCGCCCTGTCGGCCGGCGTGGACGTCGAGATCAAGCTCTAGGACCGCCGCACATGCGAACCGGTTTGATCGCCAAGAAACTCGGCATGACCCGCCTCTTCGACGAGGCCGGCATCCACACCCCCGTGACCGTGCTCAGCCTCGAAGGCTGCGCCGTCACCGGCCAGCGCACCAAAAACAAGGACGGCTATGTCGCCTTGCAACTGGGCGCGGGCGCCAAGAAGCCGAAGAACACCTCCAAGGCCGAGCGCGGCCACTTCGCCAAGGCGCTGGTCGAGCCGAAGCATCACGTGGTCGAGTTCCGAGTCTCCGAGGACAACCTGATCGACGTCGGCGCGGAGTTTACCGCCGACCACTTCATGGCGGGCCAGAAGGTCGACGTCTCCGGCCTCACCGTCGGCAAGGGCTTCGCCGGCGCCATGAAGCGATGGAACTTCGGCGGCATGCGCGCCACCCACGGGGTCTCGGTATCGCACCGGGCGCACGGCTCGACCGGCCAGCGCCAGGACCCGGGCAAGGTGTTCAAGAACAAGAAGATGGCTGGCCACATGGGCCAGGACAACGTGACCACCCTCAATCTGACCGTGTTCCGCGTGGATGTGGAACGCGGTCTTGTTCTTATTAAGGGCGCGGTTCCCGGGACCGAAGGCGGTTACGTGAAGATCCGCGACGCCATCAAGCGCGCGCCTCCCGCGGGCCTGCCGATGCCGGGCGCCGTCAAGAAGACGGGCGCCGCCGAGACGCCGGCCGAGGCCGCGCCGGAAGCCGATGCCGGGGGCGAAGAGCAATGAAAGTTGACGTGATCAGCCTGGGCGGCGAGGCCAGCGGCTCCGTCGACCTGCCGGACGACATTTTCGGCATCGAAGAGATCCGCGGCGACATCCTGCAGCGCTGCGTGACCTGGCAACTCGCCAAGCGCCGCGCCGGCACCCACAAGGTGCAGGTGCGCAACGAAGTCTCGCGCACCGGCAAGAAGATGTACCGCCAGAAGGGCACCGGCGGCGCCCGTCACGGCTCGCGCCGGGCGGCGCAGTTCGTCGGCGGCGCCCGGGCCCACGGCCCGGTGGTGCGCAGCCACGAGTTCGGCCTGCCCAAGAAGGTCCGCGCCCTGGCCCTGCGCCACGCGCTCTCCTCCAAGGTCAAGGCCGGCACGCTGGTGGTGCTGGAAGCGGCCACGCTGGAAACCCCGAAGACCGCCGCCCTGCGCGCCGACTTCCTGAAACTGGGCGTCACCAACGCGCTGATCATCGCCGGTCCGGAAGTGGATGGCGCGTTCGGCCTTGCCGCCCGCAACATCCCGAACGTCGACGTGCTGCCGAACGCCGGCCTCAACGTCTACGACATCCTGCGCCGCGAGACGCTGGTGCTGACCCGGGCCGCGCTCGAAGGCATCGCCGCCCGCTTCGCGGAAGACAAAGCGTCTGTTGAGGAGGCCGCCTGATGCCTGCCGCGCGCCACTACGACACCATCCTTTCGCCGGTGATCACCGAAAAGGCGACCATGCTCTCCGAGCACAACAAGGTCGTCTTCCGCGTCGCCGGCGATGCGACCAAGCCGCAGATCGCCGAGGCGGTCGAAAACCTGTTCAAGGTCAATGTGGTCAAGGTCAACACGATCAACGTGAAGGGCAAGACCAAGCGTTTCCGCGGCCGTGACGGCAAGCGGGCCGACGTGAAGAAGGCCATCATCACCCTGGCCGAGGGCCAGTCCATCGACATCACGACGGGGCTCTGAGTCATGGCGCTCAAGCAGTTCAATCCGACATCGCCAGCCCGACGCGGCCTGGTGCTGGTCGACAGAAGCGAGCTCCACAAGGGCAAGCCGGAGAAGAGCCTGGTCGAAGGGCTCACCAAGTCCGGCGGGCGTGGCGGCGGCGGCCGGATCGCGGTGCGGTTCCGCGGCGGCGGCGCCAAGCGCCTCTACCGGATGGTCGACTTCAAGCGCCGCAAGTTCGGCGTCGTCGGCACCGTGCAACGGCTCGAGTACGATCCCAACCGCACGGCCTTCATTGCGCTGATCAAGTACGCCGATGGCGAGCTCGCCTACATCCTGGCGCCGCAGCGTCTGCGCACCGGCGACGAAGTGATCGCCTCGGAGAAGGTCGACCTGAAGCCCGGCAACGCCTCGCCGCTGCGCAGCCTGCCGATCGGCTCGATGATCCACAACATCGAACTGAAGCCCGGCAAGGGCGGCCAGATCGCCCGCTCGGCCGGCGCCTACGCCCAGCTGGTCGGCCGCGACGCCGGCTACGCCCAGATCCGCCTGGGTTCGGGCGAACTACGCATGGTGATGGACAGCTGCATGGCCACGGTTGGCGCTGTGTCCAACCAGGACCACATGAACGAAGTGCTCGGCAAGGCTGGCCGCGTTCGCCACAAGGGCCGCCGGCCCCACGTGCGCGGCGTCGCCATGAACCCGGTCGATCACCCGCACGGCGGCGGCGAGGGCAAGACCTCGGGCGGCCGTCACCCCGTGACCCCGTGGGGCCAACCCACCAAGGGCCACAAGACCCGCACCAACAAGGCCACGGATAAGTACATCATCCGCAGCCGCCACGTGAAGAAGGCCCGCTAGGCGATGACCCGCTCAGTCTGGAAAGGCCCCTTTGTCGACGGTTACCTCCTGAAGAAGGCGGAGACCGTGCAGAACTCGGGGCGCAGAGACGTGATCAAGACCTGGTCGCGCCGCTCGACCATCATGCCCCAGTTCGTGGGCCTGACCTTCGGTGTCCACAACGGCCAGAAGCACGTGCCGGTGCTGGTCAGCGAAGACATGGTGGGCATGAAGTTCGGCGAGTTCGCGCCGACCCGCTATTTCCCCGGCCACGCCGCCGACAAGAAGGCCAAGAGGAAGTAGCGATGAGCAAGCAAGCCAAAGAACGGCGCCTGAAGCCGGCCGAGGCCATGGCCAAGGTCCGCACCCTGCGCACCGGCGCCCGCAAGCTGAACCTCGTCGCCGCGTCGATCCGCGGGCTGAAGGTGCAGCGGGCGCTGAACGAACTGGAATTCAGCCCGCGCCGCATCGCCATCGATGTGCGCAAGGCGCTCTATTCGGCGATCTCCAACGCCGAGAACAACCACGGGCTCGACATCGACTCCCTCGTCGTCGCCGAAGCCTTCGTGGGCAAGAACCTGGTGATGAAGCGTTTCTCGGCCCGCGCTCGCGGCCGGGCGTCGCGCATCGAAAAGCCGTTCTCCGAAATCACCATCGTGGTGCGTGAACTGGGCGAGGCAGCGTAATGGGTCAGAAGGTAAATCCGATCGGCTTGCGCCTCGGCATCAACCGCACCTGGGACAGCCGCTGGTTCGCCCGCAAGGACGACTATTCCAAGCTGCTCCATGAAGACATCCGCATGCGTAAGGTGCTGAAGCAGCGCCTGAACCAGGCCGGCGTCTCGCGCATCATCATCGAACGCCCGCACAAGCAGTGCCGGGTCACCATCTATGCCGCGCGCCCCGGCGTGATCATCGGCAAGAAGGGCGCGGACATCGACAAGCTGCGCAAGGACATCGCGGCCATGACCGATGGCGATGTGGCGCTGAACATCGTCGAAGTGCGCAAGCCCGAGACCGACGCCCAGCTGGTGTCGGAAAACATCGCCCAGCAGCTCGAGCGCCGCGTGGCCTTCCGCCGCGCCATGAAGCGCTCGATGCAGAGCGCCACCCGCCTCGGCGCCAAGGGCATCCGCGTGGAAGTGGCCGGCCGGCTCGGTGGCGCCGAAATCGCGCGGACCGAGTCGTACCACGAAGGCCGTGTGCCGCGGCACACCCTGCGCGCCGACATCGACTACGGCTTCACCGAAGCCCACACCACCTACGGCGTCATCGGCGTGAAGGTGTGGATCTTCAAAGGCGAAGTGCTCGAGCACGACCCGATGGCGCAGGACAAGCGTCTGGCGGGTGAATCCGGCCCGGCCGGCGAAGGCGGCGGACGTGAACGGTCCGAACGCGAGCCCCGTGGTCCGCGGCGTGACCGCGGCCGCGGCGCCGAGGCGAACGCGTAAGGATCTGCCGCCATGATGTCCCCGAAGAAGACCAAGTACCGCAAGCAGTTCAAGGGCCGCATCCACGGCCTGGCCAAGGGCGGCTTCGCGCTGAACTTCGGCTCGCACGGGCTGAAGTCGGTCGAGCCGGAACGGGTCACCGCCCGGCAGATCGAAGCGGCGCGGCGCGCCATTACGCGCCAGATGAAGCGTCAGGGCCGGGTGTGGATCCGGGTGTTCCCGGACGTGCCGGTGACCACCAAGCCGGCCGAAGTCCGCATGGGCTCGGGCAAGGGCGCGGTGGAATACTGGGCCGCCCGCGTGGCGCCTGGCCGGATCATGTTCGAAGTCGACGGCGTGCCGGACGACATCGCCCGTGAAGCGCTGCGCCTCGGCGCCGCCAAGCTGCCGGTCCGCACGCGCATCGTCACGCGCCTCGACGCCGGGATGGAGCACGTCGCAGCATGAAGATCGACGACATCCGCCGCCTGACCCCCGACCAGCTCAGCGACAGTCTGCTGCAGCTGAAGAAGGAGCAGTTCAACCTGCGCTTCCAGGCCGCGACCAGCCAGCTGGAAAAGACCCACCGCGTGGATGAGGTCCGCAAGGATATCGCCCGCATCAAGACCGTCCTGCGCGCCAAGACCCCGGCCGCCTGAGGAATTTGAAGAGATGCCAAAGCGAATTCTCGAGGGCGTGGTGGTCTCCGACAAGGGGAACAAGACGGTGGTGGTGAAGGTGGAACGCACCTTCCTGCACCCGCTGCTGCGCAAGACCGTGCGCCGCTCCAAGAAGTACCACGCGCACGACGAGACCAACTCGTACCACGAGGGCGAACGCGCCCGGATCGTCGAGTGTGCGCCGAAATCGAAGCTGAAGACCTGGGAGGTCCTGCCGAAGGACGCCCAGGGCGATGCTTCTCGCGCCAGCGCCTAGTCGGAAGGATCTAGAACCATGATCCAGATGCAGACCAACCTCGACGTGGCCGACAATTCCGGTGCGCGGCGCGTGATGTGCATCAAGGTGCTGGGCGGCGCGGGCCGTCGCTACGCCTCGGTGGGCGACCGCATCGTCGTGTCGGTCAAGGAAGCCATTCCGCGCGGCCGGGTGAAGAAGGGCGATGTGCTGCAAGCCATCGTCGTGCGCACCAACCAGGCCATCAAGCGCAAGGACGGCTCGGTGATCCGCTTCGACAAGAATGCGGCGGTCATCGTCAACAAGCAGTCCGAGCCGATCGGCACGCGCATCTTTGGCCCGGTGCCGCGCGAGCTGCGGGCCAAGAACCACATGAAGATCATTTCGCTGGCGCCGGAGGTGCTCTGACCATGGCCGCCAAGATCAAGAAGGGCGACCGGGTGATTTTGCTCACCGGTAAGGACAAGGGCCGCACCGGCGCCGTCACCAAGGTGATGCCGAAGGACGACCGTGTCGTGATCTCGGGCCTCAACATGGTCCAGCGCCACACCCGCCCGTCGCAAGGTGACCCGCAAGGGGGCATCAAACACAAGGAAGCCTCTGTGCACCTTTCCAACGTCGCGATCGTCGACTCCGCCGGCAAGGCGACCCGGGTCGGCTTCGAAACGCGCGACGGCAAGAAGGTGCGCGTGGCCAAGACCACCGGAGAGGTGATCAATGGCTGATACCGAACATTACGAGCCGCGGCTCAAGGGCGACTACAAGGCCCGCATCCGTCCGATCCTCAAGGAGAAGTTCAACTACTCCAACGAGATGCGCATTCCTCGCCTCGACAAGATCGTGGTGAACATGGGCATCGGCGAGGCCGTGGCTGACTCCAAGAAGGCTGCCTCGGCCATGAAGGACCTCGGTGCGATCACCGGCCAGAAGCCGCTGCCGACCAAGGCCCGCACCTCCATCGCCGGCTTCAAGCTGCGCGAAGGCATGGTGGTCGGCGCCAAGGTGACGCTGCGCAAGGACCGGATGTACGAGTTCCTCGACCGGCTGATCACCATCGCCCTGCCGCGGGTGAAGGATTTCCGGGGCCTGAAGCCGACCAGCTTCGACGGCCGTGGCAACTACGCGATGGGCCTGCGCGAACACATTGTGTTCCCGGAGATCAACTACGACGAGATCGACCAGATCTGGGGCATGGACATCATCGTCTGCACGACTGCGGAAACCGACGATGAGGCCCGTGCGCTGCTCAAAGAATTCAAGTTCCCGTTCAACGCATAAGACGGGAGAGAGACCAAGATGGCTAAGAAGAGCGCGATCAATCGCAACGAAATGGTCCGTCGCCTGGTGAAGGCGAAGGCCGGCAAGCGCAACGCCCTGAAGGCGATCGCCAACGACGAGAACCTGTCGCTGGACGAACGCTTCGAGGCGCGGCTGAAGCTGGCCGAGATGCCGCGCAATTCGTCGCCGACGCGCATCCGCAACCGCTGCGAGCTGACGGGGCGTCCGCGCGCCTTCTATCGCAAGATGCGGATGAGCCGGATCGCACTGCGCGAACTGGGGTCGCGGGGACATATCCCCGGCCTCGTGAAGTCGAGTTGGTGAGGAGGGGCTGATGCCTGCCAACGACCCCATCGGCGACATGATCGCCCGCATCAAGAACGCCGGCATGCGCAAGCGTTCGAAGGTGCTTACCCCGGCCTCGCGGATGCGCCAGCGCGTCCTCGACGTGCTGCAGACCGAAGGCTACATCCGCGGCTACAGCCGTTCGGAGACCATCGAAGGCTTCGCTCAATTCGAGATCGAGCTGAAGTACTACGACGGTGAGCCGGTGATCGCCGAGATCTCCCGCGTCTCCAAGCCCGGCCGCCGCGTCTACTCGTCGATCGACGATCTGAAGCCGGTCAAGAACGGCCTCGGCATCTCGATCCTGTCGACGTCCAAGGGTGTCATGTCCGACACCGCCGCCCGCGACGCCAACGTCGGCGGCGAAGTCCTCTGCCAAGTCTATTAGGGCAGGGGAGGGAGAGAGAAGATGTCGCGTATCGGCAAGAAGACGGTTTCGATCCCGGCCGGCGTCACCCTGACGCTGGACGGCCAGTCGGTGACCGTCAAAGGGCCCAAGGGCCAGCTCTCATGGACCGTGGTCGACGAGATCGAGGTCTCCAAGGGCGATGACGGCCTGTCCTTCACCCCGCGCAACGACACCCAGCGGGCCCGCGGCATGTGGGGCCTTTCCCGCACGCTGGTGGCCAACATGGTGCATGGCGTGACCGAGGGCTACACCGAGACCCTGGAGCTGGTCGGTGTCGGCTATCGCGCCGCGCTGAAGGGCACGGCGCTCTCGATGCAGCTCGGCTTCTCGCACGACGTGGACATCCCGCCGCCGGAAGGCATCACCTTCACGGTGCCGCGGCAGACGGCCATCATCGTCTCCGGGATCGACAAGCAGCTGGTGGGCGAGATCGCCGCCCGCATCCGCAAGATCCGTCCGCCGGAGCCCTACAAGGGCAAGGGCGTGCGCTACGCCGGCGAAAAGGTCCGGCGCAAGGAAGGCAAGAAGAAGTAGTCATGGCGCTTTCCCAGAAACCCACCCAGCGCCGCGCGGCCCGCGTGCGGCTCCGTCTGAAGAAGATGGGCTCGGGCCGTCCGCGCCTGTCGGTCTTCCGCTCGGCGAAGAACATCTACGCCCAGGTGATCGACGACGTCCGCGGCGTCACCCTCGCCCACGCCTCGACCCTCGAAGAAAAGGGCGAGAAGGGCGCGGACAAGGAAGCCGCCGCTCGTGTCGGCGCCCTGATCGCCAAGCGCGCCCTCGACAAGGGCGTCACCCAGGTCGTCTTCGACCGGGGCGGCTACATCTATCACGGCCGGGTCAAGGCGCTCGCGGACGCTGCCCGCGAAGCCGGCCTGAGCTTCTGAGGTAAGATAAAATGGCCCGTGGACCTGAGAACAGAGACCGCCGCGATCGCCGCGATCGCAACGCGGACGACCGCGCCGACAGCGACATCGTCGAGAAGCTGGTGCACATCAACCGCGTCGCCGCCACGGTGAAGGGCGGGCGCCGGTTCTCGTTCGCCGCCCTGATGGTGGTGGGCGACCAGAAGGGCCGCGTCGGCTACGGCCATGGCAAGGCCCGTGAAGTGCCGGAAGCCATCCGCAAGGCGACGGAAGAAGCCAAGAAGTCGATGATCCGCGTGCCGCTGCGCGAAAGTCGGACCCTGCACCATGACGGCGCTGGCCGCTGGGGGGCGGGCAAGATCATGATGCGCGCGGCGCCTCCCGGCACCGGCATCATCGCCGGCGGCCCGATGCGGGCCGTGCTCGAAGCCCTCGGCGTCCAGGACGTGGTCGGCAAGCGCATGGGCTCGTCCAACCCCTACAACATGGTGCGCGCCACCTTCGAAGCGCTGAAGCTGCAGGCCTCGCCCCGCCAGGTCGCGGCCAAGCGCGGTAAGAAGGTCGCCGACATCACCGGTCGCCGCGCTGACGGCGCCGGCGCCGAAGCGGCGGAGGCCTAAGACCATGGCGAAGCAAGCTGGCAAGGTGACGGTCCGACAGACCGGCAGCCCGATCCGCCGCACCAAGGACCAGCGTGGCACGCTGGTCGGCCTTGGCCTCAACAAGATGGGCCGCACCTCGACCCTCGAAGACACCCCCGCCGTCCGCGGCATGATCGCCAAGGTGGCGCACATGGTCGAGGTAGTGGACTAACGACGACAACAGCCGAGTCAGGGCTCCGCCCTGGCGCATACTCCAAGGAGAAGGCGACATGACCAAGCTCAATGAACTCAGCCCCCGTCCGGGCTCGACCAAGAACCGCATGCGGGTCGGCCGTGGGCCGGGCTCGGGCAAGGGCAAGACCGCCGGGCGCGGCGTGAAGGGCCAGAAGGCGCGCTCCGGCGTCGCCATCGCCGGCTTCGAGGGCGGCCAGATGCCGCTGCACATGCGCATGCCCAAGCGCGGCTTCAACAAGCCCAACCGGCAGGAATTCGCCGAGGTGAACCTCTGGCGCATCGAGCAGGCGATCGCCGCCGGCAAGCTGGATGCGGGCAAGCCCATCGACACCGCCGCCCTGATCGAAGCCGGCATCGTGCGCCGCGTCCATGACGGCGTGCGCCTGCTGGGCAAGGGCGAGCTGACTTCCAAGATCGAGATCACCGTCTACGCCGCCACCGCCTCGGCCAAGGCCGCGGTGGAGAAGGCCGGCGGCAGCCTGACCACCACCAAGCCCGCGGCCGCCGAAGCAGAAGCCGAAGCTTAAGCCTGCGTCATCGTCGCTCTCGCGGGATGACGAAGCGCGACCCAGGCCCTATGTACGGTCCAGCGTCTCTCAAGGGGTTCTAGATGGCTTCGGCCGCCGAGCAGCTTGCCGCCAATCTCGACGTCGGCGCCTTCCAGAAGGCGACCGAGCTTCATAAGCGCCTGCTCTTCACCCTGGGCGCGATGATCGTCTACCGGATCGGGACCTTTATCCCGATCCCGGGCGTCGACCCGGTGGCGATCGCCCACATCATCGACCAGCAGCAGAACGGCATCTTCGGGATGGCCAATCTGTTCTCGGGCGGGGCGGTGTCGCGGATGGCGATCTTCGCCCTCAACGTGATGCCCTACATCTCGGCATCGATCATCGTGCAGCTCCTGGGCACGGTCTATCCGCCCTGGGAAAAGATGCGCAAGGAAGGCGGGGAGGCGGGGCGCAAGACGCTCAACCAGTACACCCGCTACCTGACCGTCGTGCTGGCCATGTTCCAGGCCGCCGGCATCGCCATCGGGCTATCGAACAGCCAGGGCGCGGTGCTGTCACCCGGGCCGACCTTCATCTTCACCACCGTGGTGATCCTTACCGGCGGCACCATGTTCCTGATGTGGCTGGGCGAGCAGATCACCAGCCGCGGCGTCGGCAACGGCGTGTCGCTGATCATCTTCGCGGGCATCGTGGCGCGCATGCCGACGGCGCTCTTCCAGCTGTTTTCGCAGAGCCACACCGGCCAGCTCTCTACCTTCGTGCTGCTCCTCATGCTGGTGGGCGCGGTGGGCGTGATCGTGTTCATCGTGTTCATGGAGCGCGCGCAGCGCCGCCTGCTGGTGCAGTATCCGAAGCGCCAGGTCGGCAACCGGATGTTCGGCGGCGAGACCAGCTTCCTGCCGCTGAAGATCAACGTCTCCGGCGTCATCCCTCCGATCTTCGCCTCGTCGCTGCTGGCGCTGCCCTATACCGCCAGCCAGATGCTGGCCGGCGCCAACCTGCCGCCCTGGCTGCAGTGGCTGCCCGTCGCGGCGGCCTCGTTGAACCACGGCCAGCCCGCCTACATGGCCTTCTACGGGCTGATGATCCTGTTCTTCACCTTCTTCTACACCTCGGTGGTGTTCAATCCGGAGGACACGGCGGAGAACCTGCGCAAGTACGGCGGCTTCCTGCCCGGCATCCGGCCCGGCAAGCGCACGGCTGAGTACATCGACTATGTGCTCACCCGCCTCACCGTCATCGGCGCTCTCTACATCACCGCCGTCTGCCTGCTGCCGGAGATTCTGATGGCTTCGACCTCGGCCAGCACCTACTATTTTGGCGGCACCTCGATCCTGATCGTAGTCTCGGTGACCATGGACACGGTGGCGCAGATCCAGTCGCACCTGCTGGCTCACCAGTACGAGGGCCTGATCAAGAAATCCAAGCTGCGCGGCGCCAAGCGCTAGCCACTTCGTGCTTGCCTGCCCTAGCGGCGGCTCTCGTCGGATTGCAAGATGGCAGAGACAGACTCGCTTAAGGTGGCGGGGCCGCGCCCAGCTCGGCGGCCCGAGAACAAAAAAATACAAGGGGGAGGGATGAATCTCATCCTGTTTGGCCCGCCGGCGGCCGGCAAGGGCACGCAGGCCAAGCGGCTCGTGGAGCAGCGCGGCATGGTCCAGCTCTCCACCGGCGACATGCTGCGCGCGGCGATCGCCTCGGGCTCGGACCTGGGCAAGCGCGTCTCCGGCATCATGGAGCGCGGCGATCTGGTCTCCGACGAGATCGTCATCGAGCTGATCGAATCACGCCTGCCCGAAGCCGAGGCCCACGGCGGCGCGATCTTCGACGGCTTTCCCCGCACCCTGGCCCAGGCTCAGACGCTCGACGCGATGCTCGACGGCCGACGCCGCCCGATCGACCTGGTGATCCGCCTGAAGGTCGACGACGAGGCGCTGATGAAGCGCGTCGCCGGCCGTTTTGCCGAGAGCGGTCGCCCCGACGACAACCCCGAATCGTTCAAGGTGCGCCTGGCCGCCTACAACGCCCAGACCGCCCCGCTGCTGCCCTACTACCAGACCCACGGCAAGCTGGTGGAAGTGGACGGCATGGGCAACGTCGAGCAGGTCGCCGCCGCCATCGACGACGTGATCGACGGACCCCGGGTTTAGCCTCCCTCGCCCTTGAGGGGAGGGGTCAGGGGTGGGGGTCTCTCTCCGATTGGCCCCGCTCTCGAAGCTGCGAATCCAGCGCATCCGGATCTATTTCCCGCCCCACTTCAGCCCGCCGGCAGACCCCCGCCCCCGACCCCTCCCCTCAAGGGGGAGCGGGGCCGAATAAGTCACCCTTCCGCTTGACGTCCTGCCTCTGAAACCTATATGAGCACCCTTCCGCGAATGGGCGCGATCGCCGCGCCGGCGACCCGCCTTGTTGGCGTGGAAGCCGGGCGCGCGTTTCGTGCTTGTTCGGCGTGACCAGGAGACAATCCCGCGTGGCCCGTATCGCAGGCGTAAACATCCCGACCAACAAGCGCGTCGTTATCGCGCTGCAGTATATTCACGGCATCGGCCCCGCCAAGGCGCGGCAGATCGTGGACAAGGTAGGCATCGAAGATGCCCGCCGGGTTAACCAGCTCACCGACGCCGAGGTTTTGCAGATCCGCGAAACCATCGACCGCGACTATCAGGTCGAAGGCGACCTGCGCCGCGAGACCGCCGTCAACATCAAGCGGCTGATGGACCTGGCCTGCTACCGCGGCCTTCGTCACCGCAAGGGCCTGCCAGTCCGCGGCCAGCGCACTCACACCAACGCCCGCACCCGCAAAGGGCCCGCCAAGCCCATCGCCGGCAAGAAGAAATAAGAGGCGAATCCAATGGCCAAGGAACCGCAGCGCGTCAAAAAGCGCGAGCGCAAGAACATCACTTCGGGCGTGGCGCACGTGAACGCCTCGTTCAACAACACGACGGTCACGATCACCGACGCGCAAGGCAACACCATCTCATGGTCGAGCGCCGGCATGATGGGCTTCAAGGGCTCGCGCAAGTCGACCCCGTACGCGGCCCAGATGGCTGCCGAGGACGCCGGGCGCAAAGCCACCGAACACGGCGTGCGCACGCTCGAGGTCAACGTCTCCGGTCCCGGCTCCGGCCGTGAGTCGGCGCTGCGGGCCCTGCAGGCCGCCGGCATGACCATCACCACCATCCGCGATGTCACCCCCATTCCGCACAATGGCTGCCGGCCGCCAAAGCGTCGGCGCGTCTAGTACCCAACCTTACTGCTCCTATCGCCGGCGCGCCGCCGCTCGCCGCCCGCGAAACCCCGTCCGAGGGATATCCGCCTGTGATTGAACGTAACTGGAACGAGCTCATCCGCCCTGAGAAGCCGCAGATCGAGTCCGGCGCCGATGGCGTGCGCAAAGCGCGCATCGTCGCCGAGCCGCTCGAGCGTGGCTTTGGCGTGACGCTCGGCAACTCCCTGCGTCGCGTGCTGCTGTCGTCGCTGCAAGGCGCCGCGGTGACCGCGATCCAGATCGACGGCGTCGTGCACGAATTCTCGTCGCTGGAAGGCGTGCGCGAAGACGTCGTCGACATCGTGCTCAACATCAAGCAGCTGGCGCTGCGCATGCACGCCGATGGCCCCAAGCGCATGACCCTGCGCGCCACCGGCCCCGGCGCCGTGACCGCCCGCCAGATCGAGGCCCCCTCGGACATCGAGATTCTCAACGGCGACCACGTGCTGCTGACGCTGGATGATGGCGCCTCGGTGCGCATCGAATTCACCGTGCAGACCGGCAAGGGCTATGTCCCGGCCGAACGCAACCGTCCGGAAGACGCGCCGATCGGCCTGATCTCGGTCGACGCCGTCTATTCGCCGGTGCGCCGCGTCGCCTACCGCGTCGAGCCGACCCGTCAGGGCCAGAGCCTCGACTACGACAAGCTGGTGATGGAAGTCGAAACCAACGGCGCGGTCACGCCGGTGGACGCCGTGGCCTATGCCGCGCGCATCCTCCAGGACCAGCTGCAGGTGTTCATCACCTTCGAGGAGCCGAAGAAGAAGCTCGAAGGCGAGGCCAAGCCGGAACTGCCGTTCAACCCGGCGCTGCTGAAGAAGGTCGACGAGCTGGAACTCTCGGTCCGTTCGGCCAACTGCCTGAAGAACGACAACATCGTCTACATCGGCGACCTCATCCAGAAGACCGAGGCCGAGATGCTACGGACGCCGAATTTCGGGCGCAAGTCCTTGAACGAGATCAAGGAAGTGCTGGCCAACATGAACCTGCACCTGGGCATGGATGTGCCCAACTGGCCGCCGGAAAACATCGAAGAGCTGGCCAAGAAGTTCGAAGACCAGATCTAGGCTATAAGGCCCGTCGCGAGACGGCCCGCGTAAGGGAAGAGGGTAGACTGCCATGCGTCACGGGTACGCGCACCGCAAGCTGGGCCGCACGTCGGCTCACCGGACGGCCATGTTCGCCAACATGTCCGCGTCGCTGATCAAGCACGAGCAGATCGTCACCACCCTGCCGAAGGCCAAGGAGCTGCGGCCCTTCGTCGAAAAGCTGGTGACCCTGGCCAAGAAGGGCGACCTGCACGCGCGCCGCCTGGCCATCTCCCGCGTCCGCGACGTCGACCAAGTCGGCAAGCTCTTCGCCACGCTAGGCCCGCGCTACCGCGCCCGCAACGGCGGCTACATCCGCGTGCTCAAGGCCGGCTACCGCCACGGCGACAACGCCCCGATGGCCGTGATCGAGTTCGTCGACCGCGACGTGAAGGAAAAGGGCAAGGACTCCGGCCCGGTGCAAGTGTCGGGCGGCGACGAATAGTCAGCCCGGCGGCCGCGCGCCGCCGAATTCGCCCGTCATCTTGAGCCGCTCGACATCGTCGAGCAGCCGCAGGACAGTCGATAGGTAGAACCACCAGCTCGACACCACGTTCACGCCGGGGATGACGGCCAGCGCCGTCCATGCCCAGGGTGAGCGGTGCGTGCGCCTGGCGATCAAATAGGTCGTCAACCCGTTCACCAGGCAGACGATGACGCCGCCGACGAACGTTGCGAGCAGCATGAGCATGAAGACAAACATGCTGGTAAGACTAGCGCTGTCCGCCTCAACAGCTCTACCAACAACCCGCTTATCTCGGTGAACGCCGAGATCCAGACAGGCGCGAGTTGACGGGATGCATGCTCGGTGGGCCGGCGTGCGCCGCAGGCGCCCTCAAGTTTTTTGCCACGGAAAACACGGAAAACACGGACGTGCTCTTCCTGCTTTTTCCGTGTCATCCGTGTTTTCCGTGGCCAAAACCGGACGACGCCTGCGGCGCGCACTTCGTCTGACAGGTTCCCACCCAGCAACGGCTTCCTGCCAGGGTCGCAACGTTCACCGTGAATGATCGGGCAATAGGGCGGGGCTTGACGAGATAGTTGCGATATGCGTTAAATATTGCGCCAAACGATGGAGCGCGGCCATGGGCCAGACCTTTACCCCCGTTGTATTTTACCGCGACCCGATGGCGGCGCTGAAGTGGCTGGAGGCGGCGTTCGGGTTTGAGACCAGCATGCTGGTCACCGATGATACCGGCCGGGTCGGGCATGCCGAGATCAGCTTCGGCGACGGCCGCGTCGGCGTCGGCGAGGAATGGGGCGCCGAGGGGATGATCGGGCCGGCGAAGATGCGCAGCCCGGCGTCTACCGACTATGTCGCGACCCAGTTCATCCGTGTGACGCTGGAGAGTGGCATCGACGAACATTGCGCCCGGGCCGAGGCAGCCGGGGCGCGGATCACCCAGCGGCCCGCGGACCAGTTTTACGGCGCGCGGGTCTACCGGGCGCTCGACCTGGAAGGCCACGTCTGGAACTTCGACCAGACCATCGCCGACCTGTCGTTGGCCGACATGGAAAAGGCGAGCGGCCTCACCATCACCGAGAAGCTGCCCACCTGATGGCGAAGCAGGGCGCCAAGGCCGCCGAGGCCGCGCTGATCGCCTACGCCGCGACCTTTCCGGGCGCCTGGGAAGACCATCCCTGGGACCACACGGTGATGAAGGTCGGGACCAAGGTGTTCGTCTTCTTCGGCGGCGCGGCCTCGCCGCCCGGCGAGGTGTCGCTGACCGTCAAGCTGCCGATCTCGTTCGAGATGGCGCTGACGCTGCCCTACATGAGCCCGGCCGGGCACGGCCTCGGGCGGGCCGGCTGGGCGGCGCTGCGCCAGCACGACGGCGACGACATCGACCTCGAGACGATCCGCAGTTGGATCGTGCAGAGCTACCGCGCCGTCGCACCGAAGAAGCTGGTCAAGCAGCTGGATGCCGCCTGAAGGAGCAACGCCATGGACCTGCCCGCCATCACCCCCTTGCTGTTCTATCGCGACCCTCGCGCGGCGCTGAAGTTCCTCGAGGACGCCTTCGGCTTCGAGACCCGGCTGGTCGTCGATGACGGGCAGGGCGGCGTGATCCACTCCGAGACCACCTTCGCAGGCGGCGTGCTGATGGTCTCCGGCCCGCCGAGCGGGCTCTGGGCGACGCCCTCGGAGATCGGCGGCCAGCGCACAGGCTCGGTGCACCTTCAGCTGTCCGCCGGGATCGACGGCCACTGCGAACGCGCCCGCGCCGCCGGCGCGACTATCGACCGCGAGCCGGCGGACCAGCCATACGGCGACCGCGTCTACACCTGCCGCGACCTGGAGGGTCACAGCTGGTCGTTCGGCCAGACACTCGAACTGCTGAGCGCCGGCGATATGGCGGCCGCCACGGGGCGAGATATCAAGGCGACCCTCTAGGGTGAGCCGCCTCGACGCCACCCTGGCCGCCCTGGCCGACCCGCACCGGCGCGCGGTGGTGGAAGTGCTGCGCCAGGGTCCGCGCCCGGCCGGCGAGATCGCCAAGGCCGTGGGCCTGGCCCCGCCGGCGCTCAGCCGCCATCTGCGCACCCTGCGCCGCTCCGGCATCGTGGCGGAGTCGCACCCAGACTTCGATGCGCGGGTGCGGGTCTATGCGCTGCAGGCCGGCGCGATGAGCGAGCTGAAGGACTGGCTGGCCGAGACCGAGCGGATGTGGTCCGAGCAGCTGACTGCGTTCAAGGCGCACCTCGAAAAGGGGCTGGCATGATGGGCCGCGCGTTCCTTCTCCCCTCGCGGGAGAAGGTGTCGCCGAAGGCGACGGATGAGGGGCCGACGGACCTCGCGGGCTTATCCTCCGGCAGGCAAGTCCCCGACATCGCGCGGCCCCTCATCCGTCGCTGCGCGACACCTTCTCCCGCGAGGGGAGAAGGACCTTGAGCGGCTCTCGCGTCATGGTGGCGCTCCGGGTGAAGGCCACGCCGGAGCGGGCGTTCGAGGCCTTCGTGGGCGAGATCGGGGCCTGGTGGCGGGCCAATCCGCTCTTCGCCTTCACCCCGCGCAGCCCGGGCGTCATCGCCTTCGAGCCCGGCGAGGATGGCCGGCTGACCGAAACGCTGAGCACCGGCAAGGTGTTCGAGATCGGTCGCATCCGCGCCTGGGAGCCGCCGCGGCGGCTGGTGTTCGGCTGGCGCCAGGCGGCCTTCGCGCTCGGCCAGGACACCGAGGTCGAGGTGCGCTTCGAGCCGGTCGGCGAGGAGACCCGCGTCACCGTCGAGCACTTCGGGTGGGACTCGGTGCCCGCAGCCCACGTGGCGCGGCACGGCTTCCCCAACGGCCTCTTCCTGACACGCCACGGAGAATGGTGGCGCAGTCTCCTGGCTTCGTACAAAGACGTTCTGGGGACGGGAGACCCATGAGAGTGGCTCAGGAGACAGCAGCGGCGGGCGAGCGGCCAAAGGGCCGCCAGGCGGCGTTCGGCTTCATCTTCGCCTCGTCGGTGATGAACGCCGTCTCGTTCGGCCTGATGATCCCGGTGCTGCCGGCGCTGATCCGCTCGTTCTATGGCGCCACCAGCACGGCCAGCACCGCCGCGGCGGCCGACTGGCAGTTCATCTTCGGCCTCACCTGGGGCGCGATGCAGTTCATCTCCGGGCCGATCCTCGGCATGCTCAGCGACCGCTTCGGGCGCCGGCCGGTGATGCTGATCTCGATCCTGGGCCTGTCGCTCGACTTCCTGGTCATGGCCTTCGCGCCGACCCTGGTCTGGCTGCTGCTGGGCCGGGTGCTGAACGGCGCCACCGCCGCCAGCTTCTCCACGGCCAACGCCTACGTGGCCGACATCTCGACGCCGCAGACCCGGGCCCGCAACTTCGGCTGGATGGGCTCGGCCTTCAGCTTCGGCTTCCTGATGGGCCCGATCTTCGGCGGCCTTTTGACCCTGCACGCCGTGCACATCGGCGGCTTCACCATTGATGGCCTCAGGATGCCGTTCGTGGTCGCGGCCCTGATCTGCGCCATCAACTGGTTCTACGGCCTCCTGGTGCTGCCCGAATCTCTGCCGCCGGAGCGTCGGATCGCGGCCTTCGACTGGCGCCGCGCCAACCCGGTGGCCAGCCTGGAGCTGCTGCGCGCCCACCAGGACCTGCTGCCGCTGGCTTCGATCAACTTCCTCAACCAGCTGTCCCAGCAGGTGCTGCCGGGCATCTTCGTGCTCTACACCCAGCTGCGCTACCACTGGCCGCTGAGCTTCCTGAGCTACACCTTCTTCTTCACCGGGGCGCTCGGCATCTTCGTGCAGTTCGCCCTGGTCGGCCCGGTGGTGCGGCGGGTGGGCGAGCGCGGGGCGGTGATCATCGGCGCGGCGGCCGGCGCGACCGGGTTCGCGATCTACGCCTTCGCCTCGAGTTCGTGGATGTACTTTGTCGGCATGCCGGTGTTCGCGCTCAGCGGCCTGATGCAGCCCGGCATGCAGGGGCTGATGACCCAGCACGTCACCGCCTCGGAGCAGGGCCGGCTGCAGGGCGCCAACCAGTCGACCAACGGCATCGCCTCGATCCTGGGGCCGATCTTCCCGCTGACCTTCGCCTTTGCGCTGCGCTCCATCCCCGGCCTGCCCGGCCTGCCGGTGCTGATCGCTGCCGGCCTGATGGCGCTGGCGATGATCCTGGCGCTGCGCTTCGCCCGGCGCGCGGGCCCGGCGACCCTGGCGCAACAGCCGTCTGGAGCTTGACCCGCCCCGGGTGCTAAAGCCCTCGCCCGCGGTGGACCAGGGGAGGGCGTCGTGATCGAGACGACGCCGACCATTCCGACCGAGGCGATGGCGTCGGGGCCGGCTCCGACCGGCTCAGGCCCGCGTGGCCGGCCCGCGGCGCTCGGCTTCATCTACGCCGCCATCATGATGAACACGATCTCGATGGGCGTGATCATCCCGGTGTTCCCGGTGCTGGTGAAGACGCTGACCGGGCAGGGCGATGCGGGCGGGGCGCAGATCCTGGGCGTGTTCGGCGCCGCCTGGGCGCTGATGAACCTCGGCTTCGCGCCGATCTTCGGCAATCTATCCGACCGCTTTGGTCGGCGGCCCGTGCTGCTGGTGGCGATGTTCGGCCTGGCCTTCGATTACCTGGTGATGGCGCTGGCGCCCAACGTGGCCTGGCTCTTCGTGGGGCGGCTGATCTCCGGCGTCACTGCCTCCAGCGGCTCGGCCGCGGGGGCCTATGTGGCCGACATCTCGTCGCCGGAGGATCGGGCCCGCAACTTCGGCCGCTTCCAGGCCGCGGCCAACGCCGGCATCCTGCTGGGGCCGGTGCTGGGTGGCTTCGTCGGCGCGCTGGATCCTCGCGCGCCGTTCTGGATCGCGGCGCTGCTGGCGCTCGGCAACGGTCTCTACGGCCTTTTCATCGTGCCGGAGTCGCTCACCCGCGACCGCCGCATGGCGTTCCGCTGGAGCCGCGCCAACCCGATCGGCGCTGTGGCTCTTCTCGTGAGCCGCAAGGGCCTGCTCGGCATGGCGCTGGTCCTCTTCGTGATCCAGTTCGCCTTCACCTCGTTCAACAGCGTCTTCCAGTTCTACACCCACTTTCGCTACGGCTGGGGGCCGCGCGACGTCGCCATCATGCTGGTGGTGTTCAGCGGCGGCGGCATCATCATGACCAGCGTGGTGGCCGGCTGGCTGGCCAAGCGGATCGGCGAGCGCGGCTCGGTGATCTTCGGCCTGGCCTCCGCCGTCGGGGGCTTTGCGATCATGGGCCTGGCGCCGACGGTGGCCTGGTTCTGGGGCTCGATGGTGATCGGGGTCTGGTCCAACGTCGCCTTCCCCAGCTTGTCGTCGCTGCTCTCCCAGCGCGTCGAGGTCGACCAGCAGGGCCAGTTGCAAGGGGCGCTGGCGATCCTCTTCGGCCTCAGCCAGCTGGCCGGACCACTGATCTTCAGCAACGTCTTCGCCTGGTCGGTGGGCAAGGGCGCATTCCTGCACCTGCCGGGCCTGTCCTTGCTGGCGGGGTCCGCGTTCATCGCGCTCGGGGTCGTGCTCGCGGTGATCTACGCCCGGCCGCCGCCGCCAAGGCCCCTTTCTTCGATGTCACTGGACCCGGGAGCCGTCTGAAGCCATTTCTGCAGGGACACGTCCATAGTCGCACCGGATCCATGCTCTCCCAATCCAGACCCGCCCTCCTCGTCACCCTGATCGCGCTCGGCCTCGGCTCGGCCTCCTGCGCCAAGTCGCAGCCCCAGGGTCTGCCGCCCCCCGACCACCGCGAGGTCCCGGCCGACGCCGCCAACATGCGGCTCTCGTTTGCCCCGATCGTGAAGCGCACCGCGCCGGCGGTGGTGAACGTCTACTCGCGCCGCGTCGTGCGCACCCAGGTCGATCCCTTCTGGGGCATGTTCATGGGCGGCGGCATTCCGCAGAACCGCGTGGCCCAGTCGCTGGGCTCCGGCTCGATCGTGCGCGCCGACGGCGTCATCCTGACCAACCACCACGTGATCGACGGGGCCCAGGAGATCACCGTAGTGACCTCCGACCGGCGCGAGTGGCCCGCAACCGTGCTGCTCGACGATCCGCGCGCCGACCTGGCCGTGCTGAAGATCGACACCAAGGGTGAGCGCCTGCCGACCATCGCCATCGACGACACCACCGACGTCCAGGTCGGCGACCTGGTGCTGGCCATCGGCGACCCCTTCGGCGTCGGCCAGACGGTCACCAACGGCATCGTCTCGGCGCTCGAGCGCTCCGACACGGGCGCCAGCAGCTTCGCCTCGTTCATCCAGACCGACGCGGCCATCAACCCCGGCAACTCCGGCGGCCCGCTGGTCGACATGAACGGCGACCTGATCGGCGTGAACACCGCCATCGTTTCGGGCTCGGGCACCTCGTCCGGCGTCGGCTTCGCCATCCCGGCGGCGCTGGCCAAGCAGGTGGTGACCACGGCGCTCGGCGGCGCCCACTCGGTGGTGCGCCCGTGGCTGGGCGTGAAGGGCCAGACCCTGACCGGCGACATGGCCCGCAGCTTCGGCCTCGCCGCGCCGCAGGGCGTGGTCGCGGCCGAAGTGTGGCCTGACGGCCCCGCGGCGCACGCCGGCATCGTGGCCGGCGACGTGATCGTGCAGGTCAACGGCCAGCCGGTGAACGACCCCACCGCGCTCAACTATGCGGTCGCCACCCTGGCGCCGGGCGGCCAGGTCTCGCTCTTGGTGCGCAAGGCCGGCGGCGCCGACCGCACGGTGAGCGTGCGCCTGGCCCCGCCGCCGGACAGCCCGCCCAAGGACCAGCACACCATCGCTGGCCAGAACCCGCTCAACGGCGCCACGGTGATCAACCTCTCGCCCGCGGCGGCGGACGAGCTCGGCCTCGATCCCTTCGCCGGGACCGGCGTCGCGGTGACGGGCGTTGGGGGCTACTCCGCCCGGTTCCTGCGGCCGGGCGACTTCGTGCGCCAGGTCAATGGACAGGCGATCACCAGCGTCGCCCAGTTGGTCACCGCGCTCGGCGGCGCCCGCAGCGGCTGGGTGATCGTGCTGGAGCGCGGCGGCCAGTCGTTCACGGTGCAGATTCAGGGTTGATGGCGGACGCCTACGACCAGCACCTCGCGGCGCTGCATGCCGGCTTCGAGACTCCGGACGCCCTGATCCGCCAGGCGGCCCGGGCGGTGACGGCCAGCCCCGTCGCCGCCAAGGCGCGCATCGTCCACGGCGAGGCGAACGAGGTCTACGCGCTGGCCTTCGAGAGCGGACTGGAAGTGATCGTGCGCATCGCCCGCCGCGCCCCCGGCCTGTTCGAGAAGGAACGCTGGGCCATCGACCGCTGCCGCGCCCTGGGCGTGGCGGCGCCGGAGGTGCTGTGGATCCAGCGGCTGGAGGATGGCGGCGAGACGCTCGAAGTCTGCATTCTGGAGAAGCTGCCGGGCCAGCGCCTGTCGGACAGCCTGGAGCTGCCGCGGGAGACCCTGCACGCCGTGGTGCGCGAACTCGGCGATCATCTCTCGCGCATGCACTCGATCACCGCGGACGACCTTGGCGAGGGCGCACAGTTCTTTGCCGACGACACCGACGACTTCCTCGCTGTCGAAGCTGAGTTCATGGACGCGGGCGTCCGGGCCGGCTTGTCCCGCGCCGCGCTGCAACGCGCTATCCGCTTCGTTGCAGCGACCCTCGCTGCGGCCGCCCCGTTGCCTCGGGCGCTCACCCACAACGACCTGCGCGCCTGCCACGTCATGGTCCACGACGGGCGCCTCTCAGGCCTGATCGACTTCGGCCAGGTCTCGATCGACTCGCCGGTCAACGAGTTCGGCAAGTGGGCCTACTGGGAAGAGCCCGGCCTTCCGGTGGCCTGGCTCGAGGAGGGGTACGGCGACAAGGGCCTGTTCGGCGAGGGCTACGCTGACCTCTTCGCGGCGCATCGGATCGCCAACGCACTTTGGGTGCTGCGCTGGTACACGATGACGGGTTACGCCGAGGGCGCGCAGCGCGCGGCGGGCAGGCTGGCGCAATACTTCGCCGAACGCCGGTTCTGATCTGCCGCCGGAATCACGCTCCGCCAAGCAATCGATGGCGCGGTCTCGGTCTGGCGGGTTAGTCACCTGAGTGCTGGGAGACGAGACCATGGCCGAAAGCCCCGCCGACGACCACGCCTGGTACAAGGCGCTCCTCGCCCGCGCCGAGGGCCGGCCGCCCGTCGCGACGGCGGTCGTCCACCCTTGTGACGCACTCTCCATCGGCGCGGCCGCCGAGGCGGCGTCGATCGGGCTGATCGCGCCGATCCTGGTCGGGCCGATCACCAAGGTGCGGGCCGCGGCGGCCGGGGCCAAAATCGATATCTCCGGCTTTCGCCTGGAGGACGCGCCGCACAGCCACGCCGCCGCCGCCCGCGCCGTCGCCCTGGTCCGGGACGGGACGGCGGGCCTGCTGATGAAGGGCTCGCTGCACACCGACGAGCTGATGCACGCGGTGATGGACGGGGCGCTCGGCCTGCGCACCGAGCGCCGCGTCAGCCATGTCTACCTGATGGACCTGCCGGGCCACGAGCGGCCGCTGCTGGTCACCGACGCGGCGATCAACATCGCCCCCGACCTCGAGGACAAGCGCGACATCATCCAGAACGCCATCGACCTGGCTCATGTGATGGGCTTCGAGACGCCCAAGGTGGCCATCCTCTCGGCGGTCGAGACGGTGAGCTCGAAGCTGCAGTCCACCGTCGACGCCGCCGCGCTCTGCAAGATGGCCGACCGGCGCCAGATCGTGGGCGGCGTGCTGGATGGCCCGCTCGCCTTCGACAACGCCTTCAGCGCCGAGGCGGCGCGTGACAAGGGCATCGTCTCGCCGGTGGCGGGGCAGGCCGACATCTTCGTCACGCCCGACCTCGTCTCCGGCAACATCCTCGCCAAGATGCTGACCTTCGTCGCCGGCGCCGACGCGGCGGGCGTGGTGCTGGGCGCGCGGGTCCCGATCATCCTGACCAGCCGCGCCGACGCCGAGCGCACCCGCATCGCCTCCTGCGCCGTGGCGGTGCTGATGTCGCTGCAGCCGGTGCTGGCGGTGAAGCCGCCTGCCGCATGACCACGGGCGATGCGATCCTGACCCTGAACGCCGGCTCCTCCAGCCTGAAGTTCAGCCTCTTCGCCGCCGCGCCCGGCGCCTTGGCGCGGCTCGGCGACGGCCAGGTCGAGGGCATCGGCGAGGCGCCGCACTTCGTGGCCCGTGTGAATGGGAAGGTGAGCGCAGAACGGCGTTGGCCGCATGGCGCCGAAATGGCGCACGAGGCCTTCCTCGAAGCGATCTTCACCTGGGCCGATGGCCAACTCGCCGGCGGACGATTGGCCGCGGTCGGCCACCGCATCGTCCACGGCGGCGCGGCCTTCGCCGGCCCGGCGCGCCTCGACGCCGGCGTGATGGCCCAGCTCGACGCGCTCACGCCGCTGGCCCCGCTGCACCAGCCACACAACCTCGCCGCCGTGCGCGCCGTCACCCGCATCCACGCGGACGTCCCGCAGGTCGGCTGCTTCGACACCGCCTTCCATCATGGCCACGCTCCGGTGGTGAGCCGCTTCGGCCTGCCGCGCCAATACGAGGCCGAGGGCGTGCGCCGCTACGGCTTCCACGGCCTCTCGTATGAGTACATCGCCGGGCGCATGCGCACCCTGGCGCCGGAGCTGGCGGCGGGCCGGATGATCGTCGCCCATCTCGGCAACGGCGCCAGCCTCTGCGCCATCCAGGACGGGCGCAGCATCGACACCACCATGGGCCTCACCGCCCTCGACGGCCTCGTCATGGGCACGCGCTGCGGCGCCCTCGACCCCGGCGTCATCCTCTACCTGCAGCAGACCTACGGCATGACCGCCGCCGAAGTCGAGGACCTGCTCTATCGCCGCTCCGGCCTGCTGGGCGTTTCCGGGATCAGCGCCGACATGCGCGACCTGCTGGCCAGCGACGACCCGCGGGCCCGCGACGCCATCGACCTCTTTGTCTTCCGCATCGTCCGCGAGATCGGCGCCATGGCGGCCGCGATGGGCGGGGTCGACGGCCTCGTCTTCACCGCCGGCATCGGCGAGAACGCGCCGCGCATCCGCGCCGAGGTCTGCGAGCGCGTGGCGTGGCTGGGCGCGGCGCTCGACCCGGCCGCCAACGCGGCAGGGCAGGGGCGGATCAGCGCGCCGGGCGCCCGCTTGCAGGTCTGGACTATCCCGACGGACGAGGAGGCGACCATCGCGGCGCAGACCCGCAGCGTGATACCCTCACCGAATGACTGATCTTTTCCAAGCCGCCGGCCTGGAGCCTGAGGCGCCGCGGCCTCTGGCTGACCGGCTGCGCCCGCAGAGCCTCGGCGAGGTGGTGGGGCAGGATCATCTGCTGGGGCCCGAGGGGCCGATCCGGCGGATGGCGAGCGCGCACCGGCTCTCGTCGATGATCCTCTGGGGGCCACCCGGCACCGGCAAGACCACCATCGCCCGGCTGCTGGCCAAGGAAGCCGGCTACGAGTTCCAGCAGTTGTCGGCGGTGTTTTCCGGGGTGGCCGACCTGAAGAAGGCCTTCGAGACCGCGCGGGGCCGGCGGCTGGCGGGGCAGGCGACGTTGCTGTTCGTGGACGAGATCCACCGCTTCAACCGCGCCCAGCAGGACGGCTTCCTGCCCTTCGTCGAGTCGGGGACCGTGACCCTGGTCGGCGCCACCACCGAGAACCCGTCGTTCGAGCTCAACGGGGCGCTCTTGTCGCGCTGTCAGGTGTTCGTGCTCAAGCGCCTCGACGATGCGGCGCAGGACAGCCTGCTGGCCAAGGCCGAGGCGTTCGAGGGCCGCACGCTGCCCCTGGCGCCTGAGGCCCGTGCGGCGATGATCGCCATGGCCGACGGGGACGGGCGCTACCTACTCTCGCTGGCCGAGACCCTGTTCAACATCGGCTCGGCGACGCCGCTCTCCACCGCCGAGCTGGCCGGCGTGCTGCAGAAGCGCAGCCCGGCTTACGACAAGGACCGAGAAGAGCACTACAACATCATCTCGGCGCTGCATAAATCGGTGCGCGGCTCAGACCCCGACGCAGCCCTCTACTGGCTGGCGCGCATGCTGGTCGGCGGCGAGGACCCGCTCTATATCGCGCGCCGGCTGATGCGGATGGCGATCGAGGACATCGGCGCGGCCGACCCGATGTCGCTGATCCTGGCGACCGCGGCCAAGGACGCCTACGACTTCCTGGGCAGTCCCGAGGGCGAGCTGGCGCTGGCCCAGGTCACCGTGCACATGGCCGCCGCGCCCAAGTCCAACGCCGTCTACACCGCCTACGCCGCCGCGGCGCGTATGGCCAAGGAGACCGGCTCGCTGATGCCGCCCGCCCACATCCGCAATGCCCCGACGCGGCTGATGAAGGATCTAGGCTACGGCAAGGGCTACAAATACGATCCCGACACGCCGGAGGGCTTCTCCGGCCAGAACTACTTCCCGGACGGCGTCGAGCGCCGCGTGTTCTACGCGCCGAAGGGCGACGGCGCCGAGGCGCGCGTCAAGGAGCGCCTGGATCGCTGGGCGGCGCTGCGGGCCAAAGGCGCGTGAGCTGGCCGCTGACCGACGCCGACCGCGTCTATGCTCGTTCGCTGGTGATCAGCGAGGACGCGTCGGTGATCGCGCTGGACAAGCCGCCGGGGCTCTCCAGCCAGGGCGGGCGCATCCAGGCGGCGACGCTGGACGACCTGCTGGCGGCTTTCGAGCGCTCCAACGGCAAGCGGCCGCGCCTCGTGCACCGGCTGGACCGCGACACCTCCGGCGTCATCCTGGCGGCCAAGACCAAGCCGGCGGCGGCCTTCCTCGGCAAGGCGTTGATGGGGCGGCGGGTGAAGAAGGTCTACTTGGCCGTCGTCGCGCCGGGCGCACCGGTCCCCCGCGAGGGTCGCATCGAGGCGCCGCTGCGTCGCGTATCCATCGGCCGCGATGTCCACATGGAGATCTGCGCGGAGGACCACCCCGACGCCGAGGCCGCGCTCACCGGCTACCGCACTCTGGCGACGAC
The DNA here is from genome assembly GCA_036267835.1 of Caulobacteraceae bacterium. GTDB lineage: Bacteria > Pseudomonadota > Alphaproteobacteria > Caulobacterales > Caulobacteraceae > Acaudatibacter. The sequence continues at coordinate 31,086 of DATAVF010000177.1, forward strand.
CGACGAGGCTGCGCTGGTCGAGCTGCGCCCGCGCACCGGGCGGATGCACCAGCTGCGCGTGCACCTCGCCAGCCTCGGCCGGCCCATCGCTGGCGACAGCCGCTACGGCGGCGCCCTGGTGCTGGGCGGCGCGGCGGTTCCGCGGTTGATGCTGCACGCCAGGGCCATCACCTTCGCGCATCCGGACGGCGGCGAGAAACGCATCGAGGCGGCGGTTCCGTCGGACATGGCCGCGGTGCTCCAGGGCCTCGGCCTGGCGGCGCCCGCGCCGGTGGAGGCCTGACGTGGAAGTCCGCAACCTGACCGTCGATGACGCGGA
>DATAVF010000178.1:0-64975 GCA_036267835.1 Caulobacteraceae bacterium
TCGACCTTGCCGCTGGCCATCACGTCCAGGAAGGCGCGGTCGAACTCCTCGTCGACGACGAAGTGGCTGAGGCCGCCGGTGGCCATGACCACGACGCGGAGGTCTTCCGGCCACGATTCCACCGCTTCGCGGATCGCCTGGCCGACCGCGAAGGCGCGCTGCGGGGTGATCTGATTAGGCGGATAGTAGGTGTTAATGTTGACCGGGATGATCGGGTAGACCTTGTTGGTCATGATGCGGCGGTAGACGTAGCCGTAGGAGTGGCTCATCCCCTGGTCGGGCTGGTAATACTTGGAGTGGGCGGGATCGAAGTCGCGCTTCATCAGGTCGCCGATCAGCCGCAGGGCGAACTGCGAGGCCACCGGATATTCGCGCTCGTCCTGCCAGTACCAGTAGTCCGGCTTCAGCTTCGGATCGTACTTCCACTTCATCACGCCGTTTGGCTTGTAGGGCAGCGTCTCACCCCAATAGACCGCCAGGGCCGGCATATTGTCGTCCTGGTAGACCTCGCGGTGGTCGTCGCCGATGATGATGACGATGTCCGGGTCGGCCGCGTCGAGGATCTCCGTGATCCTGGCGATGCCGGCCTCGTTGGCCGCGTGACGCGCCGCCAGCACCTGCGGCTCGATCTCCTTCATCATCGCGGACGGAGTCTTCTCCAGCAGCTCGTCGTACTTGACGCGCTTCCCGTCGAAGTCGTGCAGCGCCATGATCGTCTTGTCGTCGGTCTCGCCGCGCGCCAGCCAGCCGGACGGTTCCATCAACAGGGCCGGGCTGTGCGAACTGCCGATCCCCAACACCACCTTAGCCATGATGCTCCGTCTCCCTCCGGCCTCAGCCGACAAATGTCAGTATGCGGAATGCGATGCCGGCCTAGGCGACCATCATCCGTTCGCGTGCGCCAACCTCGAAGTCGACTTCCCGTGGCAGCACGATGCCGGTGGAGCGCACGCGGTAGATTTCCGGCTTGAGCGGCAGGCCCAGCTCGCCGGTCTCCCGCAGATGCCGCGCCTGTTCGAGCATCATCCTGCGGAAGGCCACGATCGCCGTGTCGCTCGAGCCGAGGGTTTCCTTGTGACGCGGCACGATGGCGCCCATCGTCTCCTGGATCGCCGAGTCCTGCAGGCCGATGCCCTGGATGCCGCTGGTGCTGTTCATCCGCTGGTCGGCGCGGTCGATGCCGTAGTCGTTCGAGCGGTTGTTGATCGGCTTATAGGAGCCGTCCTGGAACACCGGCACGTTGACGCCATTGGCGTCGAAGTCGCTGGCGTCGCCCAGCGGCGCCACAGGGTTCCAGTGCATGGTGAAGGTCCAGGTATTGTGGTCGTCGATCGGCACCCAGGCGTGGCCGGCGATCGGCGAGGTGTCCGTGGTGCGGGCGATCATCGTGTAGAAGGGCAGCAGGAACTGCGTCACCCGCCAGTAGTACTCGGCGTCCGACGCGATGCGGCGGGCGCCGATGCGCATGCCGTAGTCGGTGGGTCGGATGAAGAAGCGCGGCGCGGTGTCCGAGGCCATGTAGCTGGTCTTCGGGTTGATCGACTTCTGGCGCTTGCGGAAGCCGGCCTCGATGTTCTCGGAGTCGAGCAGGCTGTGCAGGATGCCGACGTGGCTGGAGTCGATCCCGCCCTCTACGCCTTGCGCGAAGTTGTTCTCCTGCAGGCGCTTGCCGATGTGGCGGTGGGCCGAAGGGACCAGTCCCCACTCGAGCTCCGGCGGCTTCGGCGGCATGTGGGCCCGATCGCCAAGGTAGGCCCAGATCACCCCGCCCCATTCGACGATCGGATAGGCGTTGGCCTTCACTTCCGTGCGCAGCGGCGAGTTCGCCGGCTCCGCCGGCATGTCCATGATGTTGCCTTCGGTGTCGAACTTCCAGCCGTGGTAGGCGCAGCGCAGGCCGCACTCCTCGTTGCGGCCGAACCACAGGTCGACGAGGCGGTGCGGGCAGTAGCGGTCCAAGAGGCCGAGCTTGCCGTTGGTGTCGCGGAAGGCGATCAGGTTCTCGCCCAGCAGGCGCACGCGCACCGGCGGACAATCGGGGTTCGGCAGCTCCTGGGGCAGCAGCACCGGCATCCAGAACCGGCGCATCAACTCGCCCATCAACGTGCCGCGACCCACGCGGGTCAGGTCTTCATTGTCCTGTTCGGTGAACATCGGCCGCCTCTCATCGCTTTCCAGACATCGCCGCGTGCAGGCGGCGGCAGCGGGTCATCGGCGCTGCATCCGGACGCGACGTTGCTGCATACCGTACACGATGTCAACGCGGCTCTGACGCTCTGCAGCGCATTTGTCCGGCAGAGCTTCGCAGGGGTGCAAACCTGAGCGCCGAATGGGCCGGACGCCTGCGCGACGTGCAACGCGCGGGGGGTTCAGGCGCGGAACGCGGAGCGCCCAAATGACCGTCAGGCGAGGCCTACGGGGCGGATGGGGTAGCCGAAGTATCGAAATCGGCGCTCCAGGCGCAGGAGCCCTTCGGCGTCGAAGCAATTGCCGTGAAAGTAGCGGCGCCTGCCCGGCCGGCCCGGCGGGCCGGCAGGCGCCGCATTGCCCGGGACCGCCAGCCCGAAACCTTCGGCATCGGGGTCCCAGCGCGCCTGGCGCACGAGCAGGTCGGCGGCTTGCAGCGCGGTCACCTGCCGCTGGTGGCCGAAGGCGATCGGGCCCAGGACCGAACTGTACCAATCGTGACTTCCGTAGGCGCGGCCGATGTCCGCCAGCCGGGAACTGAACTCGGGCCGATAGACGAACATCGGCATGATCGGCGCGCCGTCCGCTGCGCTGCCGCCCCATCTCCAGAGCGTGGAGACCAAATTCTCGAAGCAAAGGTCGAGCGGCGTCGGGAAGCGCTTCAGGAAGCTGGCGTCGGTCAGCACCGGCCAGGCGTCCACGACGACGGCGCTGAAGAAGGGCTGCAGCGGCTGGGCGGCCAGTGTCTGGGAGAGCCGGGCCAGAACATCATCCTGCGCGAGCCCTGCCGCGAGCTGCAGCCAGGAAACGCCCGCGTCCTTCAGAGCGCCCTGCCACGCCGGTTCGAGGGCGTCCCACGCGGCGTCGTGGCCGACGAACCCACCGATCGCCGCGATCACGCTGCCCTTGTGCGGGCCGGTCTCGTCAAAAAACCCCTTGAGCACCGCCCGGCCCTCAGGCGCCGGCGACACGGGGTGGTGACGTGACGGCGCGCTTCGGCAAGATGCCGGCTTCCACCGCCGCGGATCAAGCCGGCTTGGCGCCTCTCTCGCTGGCCCAGTCGTTGAACCGGCTTCGTCCCTCGGGGCCCAGCTTTGCGCCCACCTGCCGGGTGATCTGGGCGACGCTGATCGCCTTCAGGTGGGCCCGGTAGCGGGCCTCGGCTTCGACGAAGGCGCAGGCGATGTCACAGGGCAGCTCCGACGGGCCGAAGCCGGCGCACGGGCCCTCGCGCCGGATGTCCTGACATCTGAAGCTCGGCCCCGAGCCTTCGATGGCGGCCTGGATGTCCCAGAGGCTGATGTCGGCGGGGCGGCGGGCCAGCCTGTAGCCGCCGCGCCCGCCGCGGCTCGCGGCCAGGACGCCCGCCCGAACCAGCGCTTGCAGGTGCTTGGCCATGTAGGCGGCCGGAAGCCTGTGGAAGTCCGCCAGCGCGGCGGCGTTGAGGCTGGCGCCAGGCGCCAGGCCCGCCAGCACGGCGCACGCGTGCACGGCCCACTCGACTCCTTCCAAGGTTTTCATTGCGGATATCTAACATCCGCATTAAGCGGATACAAATTATCCGAATTGAGGAGATGGCCATGAAGGACGCACAGATCGCCATCGTCGGCGGCGGTATTGCAGGACTGGTCGCCGCCGCCGCGCTGGCGCGGCGCGGGCTGCGGCCCACGCTGTTCGAGGCCGCGCCGGATATCGGCGGCCGCGCCCAGACACGGACCCTGGATGACTTCCACTTCAATCAGGGACCGCATGCGATCTATCCGAGAGGCGCGCTGAACCGGGAGCTACGCAGTCTCGGCCTCTCTGTGCCGGGACACGCGCCGCGGGTCCAGGATGGCCTGGCCGTCTGGGGCGCGGAGGCCCACGCCCTGCCCGTACGCCCGACGGCCGACCGCGCCGCGCCGCCGCTGGACCGCTCGGACACCGCCTGCCTGGCCGACACGTTCGCCCGCATCGCCGCAGGCGAGTGCGGCGCGAGCGGCGCTCCGTTGCGCGCCTTCACCGGCGCCCTCCCGACGAAGGTGGCCGCAGTGATCGAGGCGCTGGTGCGGGTGTCGAGCTACACCCATGCGCCCGAGCACATCGACGGCAAGGCCGCGCTGGATCAGCTTCGACTGAGTTTCTCCGGCGTCGTCTACGTCGATGGCGGTTGGCGGGAGCTGACATCGCAGCTGGCGGACGCCGCGACGGCCGGGGGCGCGGTCCTGCAGCGCGAGCACGCGGTCGTCGCCATCCACCGGGTTCGCCAGGGGTGGCAGGTCGAGGTCGCCGGGCAGGCGCCGGCGCCGTTCGAGGCTGTCGTCCTCGCGGTTCCGCCTGCGGCGGCGCGCGGCCTGCTCCCCGGTTCGGCGCACATCGCCGCCGGTGCGGGCGCCGCGCAACCGGTGCGGGCGAGCTGCCTGGACCTGGGCCTGGCGTCGATCGCAGACGCCGTCACCGACTTCGCGTTGGGCATGGAAGCGCCGACCTACCTGTCGCTCCACTCGGCGGTCGCCCAGCTGGCTCCGCCGGGCCAGGGCCTGCTGCACCTGGCGCGCTACCTGGCCCCGGACGAGGCGCCGCGCGCCGCCCACTTCGAGGAACTCGAGCACCTGGCCGATCAGCTGCGGCCGGGCTGGCGCGACAGCGTGGCTCATCGGCAGCGCCTGATCGGGCTGACGGTCGCACACGACTATCCCCGATGGCGACGCGGCGGACGACGGACCGCCGTTGTGGTCGCCGACGCGCCAGGCGCGTTCCTGGCCGGCGACTGGGTCGGCGATGAAGGCATGCTGTCCGACGCGGCCGCAGCCAGCGCGGTGCTGGCGGCCCGCGAGGCGGCCGCCTTCATCGCCGGAGTTCCGGCGTAGCGCCTCCGCCGGCCGCGCCCGTGGCGATTTCGAAGATCTCGCTCAGGCCGGCGTCAGGCTGACCCCGCCCATGCCGGAAATCCACTCCGGCACCGGCTCGTAATACAGCTTCTCGCCGCGCGCCCTCGGCACGGCGCCGGCCATGAACAGCCAGGCGGTGAGTTCGAGGCCGCCGTTGCCGGAGGCTTCCTCGATGTGGGCGGCGCTCATCTCGGCCAATTCTTCCGAGCGGCCGTCGATCATGCGGGCGATGAAGTCCTCGTCGAACTCGGCCGCGACCTTGCCCTGCTCAGGCAGGCAGAGCCAATGCGAGAGCCCGCCCGTGCCGACCACGACCACGCGCTCGCCCTGCGGCCGCGCGGCCTCGACGTAGGCCTTCAGCGCGCCGCCGAGGCGATAGCAGCGGCCGGGGGACGGCGGGGCCGGCATGTTGCAGTTGATGTAGAGCGGCACGATGCGGCGCTGGTTGTGCGGGTCGACGATCAGGCGCGGGATGGCCATGCCGTGGTCGGGGCGCAGCTCCTCGGCCTGCACCAGGTCGAAGTCGTAGCTGGCGTGGCGCACGAAGCCTTGCGCGAACTCGCGATGGCCGCGGAAGGTGACGGCCGGCGCGCCGCTGTCGCCCAGGGTGGTGAACTCGTCGGCGACGCCAACGGCCAGGGTCACCTGCATGGCCAGGCTGAAGTTGTTGAGGTGGTCGCTGCCGGCCAGCACGATCACGTCCGGATCGAGGGCCTGCACGCGGCGGCGCAGGTCCATCATGCCGTCGAGCACCCGCTCGGCTTGAGCCTCGACGCCGTTCGGCGGGAAGAGCACATGCGAGGTGGCGAAGCCGCCGACGATCTTGCCCACGAGTTACTTCTCCAGCAGTCGGTCGAGGTAGGCGGCGAGCGGGCCACCCGCTTGCGGCGGTGCGGCGCCGGCGGGAGGCGGCTTGGCCCGCAGCCGGGCGTACTTCATCTGCAGGTTCGGGTGCACGCCCAGAGCATGCAGGGCGCCCGGCGAGCCGTCGCGCAGCAATGCCCGCTCCGGCTCGGCGAGGCCCCAGGCGTCGAAGGCAGCCTCGTTGTCCTGGGCGAAGGCGGCCGCGCGGACCGGATCGCGCATCAGGTCCTGGATCAGCTTGTGAACCCGGTACGGCGCGACGGTCATGCGTTGAACATGTCGCCCGCGAGGAAGGCGGTGGTGACGGCCACGAATTCCTTCGGCGCCTCCATCATCACCCAGTGGCCGGTGTGCGGCAGCACGAAGCCCCAGGAGTTGGGGATCAGCTCCAGGTAGCCGTAGGTGCGGGCCAGCACCGCGATCTGGTCGTCCTTGCCGCCCACCACCAGGGTGGCGGTCTGCACGCCGGCGATATCCTCGCGCGGATAGGTCATCGGGTCGGAGCGCATGTGCTCCTGGATGGCCGCCGACGCCGCCTTCGCGCCGGGCTTCATGGTGAGCGCATGGCGGTAGTCGATCAGCTCGTCGCTGACTTTGAAGTTGGGGCCGGTGAGCACGCCGACCAGCCGGCGCATGCCCTCCTTGGTGTAGTCGTAGCCGCCGAGCGCGGCGCGGCGGCTGGGATCGGGATTGGCTATGTCGAGGCCGGCCGCGCCCATCAGCACCAGCTTGCGCAGCAGGTCGGGGCGCTTGATGGCGACGCCGAGCGCCGTCGCGCCACCCATCGAATTGCCGATGATGTGGGCCGGGCCGCCGACCACGGTCTCGATGAAGGCGACCATGTGGGCGATGCGGCCGGTCTGCCCATAGTTGTAGGTGGCCGGATCCGGCCGCGCCGACTCGCCGAAGCCGACCATGTCGACCGCGTAGACGTGGAAGTTCCTGGCGTAGGCCGCCAGGCAGCCTTCCCAGTTGCCCCGGGCGTCCGCGCCGGCGCCGCCGCCGTGGATCAGCACCAGCGGCTCGCCCTCGCCTGCCTCCAAGTAATGGGTCTCGATCCCGGCTACCGAAACCGTATGACTCTGAGCCGTCATTGGACCTCATCCCCTGGTGAGCGATCTCACCGACTGATATCGTCGTTACCGTGGCTCGGCGCGGACGCCAGCCTTTGCATACCGTATGCGTCCGCCGCAGGTGCGTCAATGCAGCGCGGGAGGCGGATTTCTCCAGCGATTGCACAGGTAAAAGCCTTCGGTTGCCGACCGCGCAGACGGCGCCTCGCGACCGTTGACCTCACCGCCGCAGGCGTGTACGGCATCCTGTATGCAGACGGCGTCAGGAGACCAATGATGAGCGACGTTCTGACCCCGAAAGCGGGCCTCAACGACGTGTGGGGCGACAATGACCTGGGCCTCGATGGCTCACGCGTCATCGATCGGCGCATCTACGTCGATCCGGCGATCCTCGCGGCCGAGCAGGAGAAGATCTTCGCCCGCACCTGGCAGTGGGTCGCCCATGAGAGCGAGTTGCCGGAGCTGGGCGATTACATCACCGCCAGCGTGGCCGGCCGCTCGATCGTGGTTTCGCGCAGCGACGAGGGCAAGATCGCGGCCTTCCTCAATGTGTGCACCCACCGCGGCGCCATCCTGGCGCCCCACCCGCGCGGCAACGCGCCCGACGGTTTCGTCTGTTTCTACCATGGCTGGTGTTTCGATACCCACGGCAAGTTCACCGCGGCGCCCCTGGCGGCCGCCTACGGCGAGAACCTGACCAAGGCCAGCTACGACGCGCCGCCGGTGCGCCACGACATCTACGCGGGCAACGTCTTCGTCTCGCTCGATCCGAACGTGCCGCCGCTGGCCGAATTCCTCGGCGCCGCCGGCCCCTCGATCGAGAAGTACACCGGCCGCCACGTGGCGCTGGGCCGGGTGCGCTGGCTGCTGAAAGGCAATTGGAAGCTCTGGCACGAGAACTTCCGCGACAACTACCACCCGATGTACACCCACGCGGCGATCGGGGCGAACTACCAGGGCGTCAAGATCCAGGGCCGCAACGAGGACCTGACCGGCGGCCACAGCCTGATGGCCTTCCCGTTCCAGGGCAATCCGGACTCGCGCAAGATCCTGATGCGCAACATCACCGGCAAGACGGTCGAAGGGCCGGTCAGCGCCCACCGTCCGCCGGCGCCGAACCCGGACGTGCGCCACAACATCATGGCCATCTTCCCCAACCTGGACTTCCAGTTCCAGAACTCGGGCGACGGCGGCGGCTTCATCCAGACGGTGCGCCCGACCGGCGTCGACACGGCGATTGTCGAACTGGTGGCGTTCGGCGAGGCGAACGAGACCCCGGAAGTGCGGGCCCAGCGCCTCAACACCACCCTCGATGGCCAGACCGCCGCCGGCAAGATCAGCGGCGACGACAACGAGGCGGCCCGCCGCTGCAACGTCGGCTTCGGCGCGATGCGGGAAGTGCGCTGGTCGAACATGGACCGCGGCCAGGATGACGGCCGCTTCGGGGGCAAGAACGACGAGTACTCGCTGCGCTCGTTCTACGACGCCTACAAGGACTACATGGGCGACAGCCTGGCCGTCGGCGCCTAGGCGCTCGCAGAAGAAGACGCGTTGCGTGGGGGTGTTTGAATGCCAGCCAATCTAGCCGAGATCGCGATCGCCGATGCGCCGGTCTCCGCGTCGGTCGACATCGAGACCGAGCGGGCGCTGACGGCGCTGATCTATCGCGCGGCGCGGCTGGCCGACGAGCGCAAGTACCTCGACTGGATGGAACTCTTCACCGAGGGCGCCGAGTACTCGGCCATCACCCTGGAGAACCTGACCTACAAGGGGCTGCGGCTCTTTCGGGATGTCGGCAAGACCGCGCTTTATGAGCGCGTGGCCTGGCTGATGGGCATGTGGCAGGTGCCGCGCGCCAAGACCCTGCACATGGTCTCGAACATCGAGTTCGAAGCCGGCGAGACGCCGAACTCGGTCAAGGCGATCAGCAACTTCCTCATGACCCGCACCGCCGACCTCGAGCACACCGTGCTGCACGCCGCCGGCCGCTATGCGGACCGCTTCGAACGCGAGGGCGGCCAATGGCGCTTCGCCGACCGCCTGGTGATCGTCGACAGCAACCTGCTCCCCCCGGAATTCACCGAGCTGCTCTGAGAATTTCGGTCGGCCTGCGGGCCGCGCGGTCGCACGCGCCGTCATTTTTACCACGGAGAACACGGAGTTTCACGGAGGTCACGGAGAAGAGCGCCTCCGTGTTCTCTGCGCTGCTCCGTGTCCTCCGTGTTAAACCTTGAGGGCGCCTGCGGCGGGCTCGAACTTCCCGTCCAGCTCGACAAATGCCGCCAGCTGAGGCGCCAATCCCTCTTCGCCGGTGATCTCGCCCTCTGGCAGGCTGGCGAGCGCGGCCAGGTTGGCTTCGTGCGAAGCGCGGTCGATGTTGTAGAACCACATGCAGGCGATGGTCAGCAGGTAGATGCCCATCATCGCGGGCACGTAGATCAGCCCCATGTTGTGCAGCACGCCCGCCGGCGCCGCGCCGCGCGCGGCGTGGGTCGGGAAGGCGACGATCGCCAGCATCAGCCCCGAGATGAAAACGCCGACGCCCGAGACCATCTTCCAGAACATGTTCTCGGCCGACATCAAGAGGCCCTCGGAGCGGCGGCCGGTCTTTACCTCCGCGTCCTCGACCACATCGGCCAGCATCGAGGCGACGAGCACGCCGATGATGGTCGAGATGCCGTTATAGACCACCATGTCGACCAGCAGGATGGCGAACAGCGCGCCCGTGCCGTTGGCCGGCATCAGCCCCATCAAGCGCAACGCCACCGGGACGACGGACAGCACCACGCTCGCCATCAGCACCGCGATCACCGCGCGCCGCTTGCCGAATTGCGCCGCGATGAACGGGGCGATGAAGGCGCCCGCCAGGCTGGAGACGATCGAGATGCCGACCAGCAGCGACAGCTGGGTCTGGGTCAGGCCCCAGAAGTAGATGTTGAAATAGATGTCGAGCCCGCCGCGGGCCCCGAGCGCGATGAAGCAGAAGGTGCCCGCCGCCGTCAGCGCCACGAACGAGCGATTGTTGAGGGTGGCGATGATCTCCCGGGCGGCGGTCACCAACCCCACCCGCCGCTTCGGCACGGCGCTCAGGTATGCGATGCGGCTGTGGGTGCCGGCGGCCGAGACCAGGATGAAGGCGAAGATCAGCGCCGCCGAGGCCAGGCCATAGCCGAAGTAGCCGCCGCGCGAGAGCACGCCGCCGCTGCCGTCCGGATTCTCCTTCAGGAACACCTGGTAGGCGAGGATGACGATCAGCGCCCCGGCGATGGCCCCGACGAAGGTGCGGTAGGCGATGATGCCGGTGCGCTGGTTGTAGTTGCGGGTCAGCTCCGGCAGCAGGGCCGAGGACGGCAGTTCGAAGCAGGTCTCGAACACCCGCACCGCCAGCAGCGCCGCGATCAGGTAGAGCGCCATCTGCCCCGTCCCGTGCAGCGCCGGCGGGTTCCAGAGCGCGAAGAAGGCGAGCGCGGCCGGGATGGCGGCGAAGTACATGAACGGGTGGCGCCGTCCGAGCGGCGAGCGGAAGGTGTCCGACACCTGGCCGATCACCGGGCCGATCACGGCGTCGAAAATCAGGGTGATCATGATGGCGGTGGCCACCGTCTTCGGCGGCAGGCCGACCACCTGGTTGTAGAACAGCAGCAGGAAGGTGGTGAGGCCGCGCTGCACCACGCTCGTGGTCACGCCGCTCAGGGCATAGAAACTGCTGGTCAGCAGCGAGAGCGGGGGCGGCGCCGGCGAGGCAATCTGACGTTCCACGGCGGCGCTCCCGGCGATCTCGGCGGCTAGTCGGGCATCGGCGGCGGCGGCAAGGGCGCGGTGATCGCCTCGAACGCCAGCCCGATCTTCAGCAAAGTGAGGTCCGAGTCGGGCGGCCCGTCGAACTCGATGCCGACCGGCAGGCCCGCGGAGGTGAGTCCGGCGGGCAGCGACAGGCCGGGCAGGCCGGCCAGCGCCGTCGGGTGGGTGTTGCGGATCATCGAGACCGGGCCGGTGCCGCCGGCGGCGATGTCGTCCGGCGCCGGATAGGCCGGCTCGGGCGTCGTCGGCATCACCAGGGCGGTGAGCCGGTGCTCGGCGAAATAGTCGGCATAGGCGCGGGCGAAGGTGGCGAGCGCCGCCGCCTCGGCTTCCAGCGCCCCGGCGTCGGCTGGCGGCCCCGCGAGCGAGGCCTCGAACCCGGACCGCAGCGTCGGATCGGCGATGGCGTGAATGACGTCGGCGGCCGAAACCCCGGCGCCGGTCTCGGCGATGTAGACGCCAAGGTCGCGCTCCGGATCGCGGCGCAGATGCCGGAAGAGCTGCCCCAGCGCCGCGTTCATGTCCGGCATGTCGGCTTCGATCAGCTCGGCGCCGGCGTCCCGCAGCCGCACCAGCGCGGCCTCGATCACCGGCGCCAGCGTCGGGTCGAGCTCTTCGTAGAAGAAGCGGCGTGGCACGCCGAGCCGCAGGCCCTTCAGCGACGTCGTGGTTGGCGGGCGGGCGGGCGCGCCGCTGAAACCGTCGAGCAGCTCGATATCAGCGCAGGAGCGGGTCAGCCATCCGGCGGTATCGCGGCCGACCGCGCCCGGGATCAGCCCGCGGCGATCGTAGCGGCCGGTGGTCGGGCGGAAGCCGACGCAGCCGCAGTGCGCCGCCGGCGCCCGCACCGAGCCGGCGGTGTCGGTGCCCAGCGACGCGGGGGTGAGTCCCGCCGCCACGGCCGCGCCCGAGCCGCCGCTCGAGCCGCCGGGCACCATGCGCGTGTCGTAAGGATTACGGACCTGGCCGAAGGCGATGTTGGCGCAGGTGCCGCCGGCGGCCATCTCGTGCATCCCGACCTTGCCGGTGACGACGACGCCGAGGTCGATGAGGCGCTGGATCAGCGGGGCGTTGGCGCGGGGCCGGTTGCCCTGAAAGCCCGGCGTGCCCGCCGTGGTCGCGTAGCCGGCCACGTCGATATTGTCCTTGATCGACGCGGGAATGCCCGCGATGGCCGATTTCGAGACTTTGGCGTTGGCGGCGGCCTCGCGGACAGCCTCCACATCCTGCTGGGTATAGGCGTTGAGCACTGCCCAGCGCGCCTGCCAGGCCAGCAGCGCATCGACATATTCGAGCGGGCTGAAATCGCGGGCCACCAGTCCGGCCCGCGCCTCGCGCACCGAGAGCTCGTGCAGGGGCGCGCCGGCAGGTCGCCGAGTCGCCGTCTCGCTGGACATCGCCATCAGCCTAACCCGCTCCAGCGGCCCCTGCACTGCCCGTCCCTCGGGGCTGAAAGCTGTACACAGCACACAGGATTCCACAAGTGCGGTAGCCGGCCCGTGGCGCAACAACCGCGCACGTGGCGCGGCCCTTGCACCGAGGGCGATCGCCGTAGCGAGAGAGCGCCCGCTCTCTGCACAAATGTGTGCCGTAAGTGTCGCAATTCACCGCAAACGCGACGTGCGCGTTTGTCAGGATGCTGTGTGCAGTGTACAGTCCTCAATGCCTGTAGTCTGCAGGGAGCAGCAGCAGGTTTGGCCTCGGGACAGGGGCCGGTAAATGAGGGGGCTAGCATGCAATACAAGCGTGCAGTGTTGGCGGGCGCGAGCGCCCTGGCGCTGTTGAGCTTCGCGGGTGTGGCAATGGCGGACACTGCCGCCGCGGCCCCGCCCGACACCTCGACCATGGTTCAGGAGGTGACGGTCGAAGCGACTCGCCGCGAGGCGGTGGACACCATGAAGGTGCCGCTGGCGGTCGACGCCTACGCGGGCAAGACGCTGAAGATGCTCGACATCACCAGCGAGAGCGACCTGTCGAAGCTCGACCCGTCGCTGAACATCCAGACCTTCGGCCCGGTGGAAGAGCGGATCATCATCCGCGGCGTCTCCTCGATCGTCGGATCGACGACGGGCGTCTACCTCGACGAAACGCCGCTCCAGGGCGGGTTCAACGCCGACATTCCCGGCGACAATATCCCGACCCTCGGCCTGCACGACATCGACCACGTCGAAGTGCTGAAGGGACCGCAGGGCACGCTCTTCGGCGCCGGCTCGATGGACGGCACGCTGCGCGTGGTGACCGTCCAGCCCAACCTCGAGAACTACAGCGCCTGGGTGCAGGGCGAAGTCGCCGGCGTCACCCACGGCGACACGCTGTTCGACGGCTCCGGCGGGGTCAACATCCCCATCGTCAAGGACACGCTGGCGATGCGTATCAACGTCTGGGGCACGGACGGCGGCGGCTATATCAACCAGGTCATCAGCGGCCACACCCTCTTCCACGTCAACGACACCGAGCAGTGGGGCGTCAGGGGCGAAGTGCTCTGGCAGCCGACCGACAACTTTTCGCTGCTGGGTACGGCCGACTACCAGAACACGCAGGTCAACGGCGCGCAGTACTCGACGCCCTACATCGGCGGCCTGGTCTCGGTGACGGCGCCTTTCTCCGGACCCTATCCGCAGTGGACGAACGAGCAGCCGTCGCAAGAACCCTACTACCAGGACTTCCAGCTCTATTCGCTGACGGGCAAGTACGGCCTCGGCTTCGGCCAGGTCATCCTGAACACGTCGTACGGTTACAAGGATGAGTTCGACGCCAACGACACCAGTCCGCAGGACTGCAGCTACGGCCTCTGCGAAGGCACGGGCGTCTTTCCTCCGGCCGTGTACACGGCCCATCCGTCCTACTGGTACACGACCGACGACCTGCGGTTCGCCTCGTCGTTCAAGGGCCCGTTCCAGTTCGTGGCCGGCGTCTACTACCAGCATGACCACACCAGCTACGACGGCTCGGTGATGAACGTGGACCCGGCGACGGGCCTGGCGCCCTGCTACTCCTGGAACCAGTGTTCACTGGAGGGCTATGTGAAGCCCGGTCCAAATTTTGCGCCGCCCATACACCCCACGAGCGAGGTCCAGTTCGCGAACAACGGTCGCCAGACCACCGATCAGGTCGCCTTCTATACACAGGCCGATTACAAGATCCTGCCGACCCTGACGGCGACCGCGGGCTTCCGTTACTTTGTCGCCCACGTCGAGGACGAGCTGATCACTCAGCAGGACATCTCGCCGCCGTCGCTCACCGACACCTGCAGCTACGTAACGGGGTGCGTGACGGTGCCGTACGTATCGACCGACGCCCACGGCTCCCAAAGCTCTCCGACGTACAACTTCTCGCTGCTGTGGCAGGCGACGCCCGACGTCAGCTTCTACGTCCGCGCGGCGTCCGGCTTCCGCCTCGGCGGCATCAACCAGGAGGCGACGATCGCCGGGGAGACCGGCACGCCGATCCCGTTCTTCTACGGTTCGGACAGTCTCTGGGACTACGAAGGCGGGGTGAAGGCGTACCTCTTCGATCGGAGTCTCTTCGTCGATGCGACGCTTTTCCACATCGATTGGAGCAACGAGCAGGAAGAGGGCATCGCGCACGGCACCTACAGCTACATCCTGAACGCCGGCAAGACCACGACCGACGGGCTTGAGTTCGACACCACCTGGCGCGCCACGCCGGAACTGACCTTCTCCGGCGGCTTCACCTATGTCGATGCTAAGCTCGGCACCGAGCTGCCCTTGAGCGTGTTCGAGGCCGGGACGCCGGGCGCCTCGGGAAACCCGATGCCGTTCGTGCCGCAATGGCAGGCGACGGGGCAGGCCGAGTACGAGCATCCGATCACGGACCGCTTTACCGGCTACGGCCAGCTCGACTTCTCGTACCACGGCGGCTCGTCCTCGGCTTTCGAGACGACAGCGCAGGGACAAGCCCAATGCGTTAAGCTGGACCCGACCTGCGTGGTCCCGGACGACTACGACACCGCGATCCCGGCCTATTGGCTCGTCGACCTGAAGGCGGGTGTCCGCTGGGACAAGTATGACGCCAGCATCTTCGTCCGCAACGTCGGCAACACTTACGCCTGGGTAGGCGCCAATCCCGGCGTCGGCGGGGACTTCGTCTACACTGCGCCGCCCCGGACCATCGGGGTCCAGTTCTCGGCGCACTACTGAGTACGAGCGGGCCGGGGTTCTCCCCGGCCCGTTTTTCTTTGTTCGCGGGGGGAAAAGGCATGCGCCGACAGTTCATCGACCGAATCGGGCGCTGCGGCGCCGGCATTCTCGGCGCCGCGTTGATGGCGCTGGCAGGGCCGTCGCTCGCGCAGGCGCAGACCCCCGCCAAGGCGCAGGTGGACGCCAACCTCTCGGCCCGGATGCCGTGCGAGGCGCTGGCCAAGGAAGACTTCACCCACGTCCCCGACGCGCCCGCGGCCATCCTGTCGGCCAAGGTCGTCGCGGCCGCCGGCGGCACGGCGGAGTACTGCGACGTCACCGGCTACGTCCTGCCGCAGATCCAGTTCGAACTGCGGCTCCCAACCCACAGCTGGAACGGCCGCTACTTCCAGGTCGGCTGCGGCGGCTACTGCGGCGTCGTCAGGATCCAGGATTGCGGCCCCGAGCTGGCGCAGAACTTCGCGGTGGCGGCCGACAACATGGGCCATGTCGGCGACATCCTGCACAATCCGCTGTTCGCAGCCGACCCGGACCTGCGCCGCGACTACGGCCGCCGTTCCACCCATGTCACCGCCGTGATCGCCAAGACGGTGGTCGAGCGCTTCTACGGCGCCCGGCCCGCCTGGTCCTACTTCCGCGGATGTTCGACGGGCGGGCGCGAAGGGCTGATGGAGGCCGCCTGGGCGCCGGACGACTTCGACGGTATCGTCGCTGGCGATCCGGCCTTCGCCGGGCGCCTCGGCGCGATCGCCAACGTCTGGGACGCCCAGCACCTGCTGCACGCCGACGGCACGCCGGTGATCCCCACCGACAAGCTGATGGTGCTGCACCGGGCGATCCTCGCCGCCTGCGACGGCCTCGACGGGCAGAAGGACGGCATCCTCAGCGACCCCCGCGCCTGCCACTTCGACGTCGCCAGCATCGAGTGCAAGGGCGGCGGCGCGGGCGCGGACTGTCTCAGCCACGAGCAAATCCTCGCCGCCAAGGCGGTCTACGACGGGCCGCGCAACAGCCGCGGCGAGCGGCTCTATCCGGGCGGCTCGATGTTCGGGGCCGAGGCGTCCTGGGGCACGTCGGTCGACGCCCACAGCCTGGGGATCGACTCGCTGCGCTTCCTGGAGCTTTGGCCCAACCCGGCGCCCAGCTACAGCTATCGCGATTTCAACTGGGATACCGACCCGCCGAAAGTGCGGGCGGCGCTGGCCGAGTACGACCCGGTGCCGCCGGGCGAAGCGCCCAACCTGACCGCCTTCGAGCACCGCGGCGGCAAGCTGATCGCCTACCACGGCTGGGCCGACGGCGGCGTCTCGCCGATCAACACCCTCGACTACTACAGCCAGGTGGGGCACCGGCAGGGCGGCATGGCCAAGGTGCGGAGCTGGTTCCGGCTCTTCATGGTGCCCGGCATGTTCCATTGCCGCGGCGGCGATGCGCCCAACACCTTCGACTTCATGCCGGCGATCATGGCCTGGGTAGAGAAGGGCGTCGCTCCCGACGCCGTGGTCGCGACCCAGAAGGATACGAGCGGCCGGGTGGTTCGCCAGCGCCCGCTCTACGCCTATCCCGAAACTGCCGCCTACAACGGTTCGGGCGACCTGAACCAGGCTGCCAGCTGGCACGCCGCCACGCCGGCGGCGATGCCGGACGACCGCGTCGCCTGGATCTGGGGCCCGGCGGTGGACGCCGCGCACTGACCATGCAGTATGCAGTAACGGGTGTCGGAGGGGTGCGAGTTGGATAGCGCCGCGAGCGTCGGGGCGAGCGCCCTGCCCGGTCAGGCGCAAGCCGGCCTCGGGCGCATGGCCTGGTTCATGGTCTGGATGTCGATGCTGGGCACCATGTGCTGCTCGACATCGGTGATCCTGGTCAACGTCGGCGTGTTCATGAAGCCGCTGGGCTCGGCCCTGCACTGGAGCCGCGGCGACATCGCCCTGTCGCTCTCGATCGGGGCCATCTCGATGGCCATCGCCAACCCCTTCGTGGGCCGGCTGATCGACCGTTTCGGCGTGCGCCCGGTGCTGATCGCCTCGCTGATCGGCTACGGCGTCGCCACCGCCTGCATCCCGTTCATGATCGGGGTGATGGGCCTGCCCGGGCTCTATGTCGGCTACGCCATCATCGCCAGCGTGGGCGCAGGGTCGAACGTGATCGCCTATGTGCGCGTGCTCTCGGGCTGGTTCACAGGACCGCTGAACAGTCAGCGCGGCTTTGCGCTGGGCGTCTCCTCCGCCGGCGTGCCGCTGGGCTCGACCATCAGCGGGCCGCTGGGCGTGCTCTTGATCCAGCATTTCGGCTGGCAGGGCGGCTACTGGGGGCTGGCGCTGATGCCGATGCTGCTCGGCCTGCCGATCGCCATCTTCGGCATCCGCATGGCGCCCGACGACACCGGCGCCGCGCAAGCCGTCGGCGCGCCGGCCCGCGCCGAGCCGGCCGGCCACACCATCCTGGAAGCCATGGCGACGCGGCCATTCTGGCTGATGATCGGCGTCGTGCTCCTGATGTCGAGCTGCCTGCAGGGCATCGGCATCCACACCGCCCCGCTGCTCTCCGACCGCGGCCTGAACCCCGAGCAGCTGGCCCTGGTGCTGGGCATCAACGGCGTGCTGGGCATCGTCGGGCGCGTCGGCGCCGGCTACCTCTTCGACCGCTTCTTCGCGCCCTGGGTCTCGGTGGGCATCTTCGGCATTGCCGCGGCGGCGTCCTTCGCCCTGGTGGGCATACCGGGCATCGTCATCGCCGTGTCGGCGACCATGCTGGTGACGCTCGGCAGCGGCGCGGAGTCGGACTTTGTCGGCTACCTGGTCGGCCGCTATTTCGGGCTGAAGGCTTACGGGGTGATCTTCGGCGTGATCTACGGCATGTTCATGGTCGGGATTGCGCTTGGCCCCTACCTCTTCGGCCTCGCCTTCGACCACTTCGGCAACTACCGGATCCCCTTCACCATCGCGGGCATCGGCCTCGCCCTGCTCTGCGTGCTGCTGGTGCTGATGCCGCGCTTCCCGCCGGAAGAAGAGGGCGCTTGAGGTCCACGGTCCCCCTGAAGTGTCATCCCGGCCGGAGCGAAGCGTTAGCGAAGCGGAGAGCCGGGATCTCTTCAGCGCGGCGCCCGGATGAGGTCCCGGATAGCCCGCTTCGCGGTCTTCCAGGATGACAAACTTGGGGAAGGCTAGGCTGCCGCCGGCGCTTTGGCGAAGCTGTCCAGGTAGCTCAGCAGCAGCGGGTTAAAGGCTTCGTGCGCCTCGAAGTAGCACGAGTGGCCGGCGCCCATGATCATCTCGAAGCGCGAGCCGGGCACGGCCTCGTGCATCACTCGCACCAAGTGCGGGGGGCAAAGCACGTCGTGCTCGCCGACCACGAACATCACCGGCGCGCCACTGGCGGCCAGCATCTGCGGCGTCCACTTCGCCTGCGCCCCCTTCAGCGTCTTGCGGGTGACGCTATTGAAGCTGGCGATCTGCAGATAGAGGTAGGTGCTCTCCGGATCGTCGGCGCGGATCGCCGGCCCCAGCACCCGCTCGGCCTGGGTCAGGTCGGCGTTCTTGGTATTGAGCGCCGCCATGTCGTCGGCATGGGGCTGGGGCAGCACCACGCCGGCCAGCGAATCGCAGTGCACCAGCGCCGTCACCCGCTCGGGGAAGCGGCAGGTGTAGCCGGCGCAGGCGCCGCCGCCCATCGACTGGGCGACCAGGAAGGCCTTGTCCAGCTTCAGCTCGTCCATCAGCCGCGCCAGGTCGTCGACATAGCCGGAGGCGCCGATGCCCTCGACGTCGTTGGAATTCCCAAAGGCGCGGTGATCGATGGCGATGACGCGGAAGCGCTTCGAGAGCGTCGGGACCTGGTTGAACCAGCTGGCGTGATTGCCGCCGACCCCGTGGGCCAGCACCACGGCCGGGCCCTCGCCAACGTCTTCGTAGTAGAGCTGGCTGGCGCCTGAAGTGATGTAGGGCATGTGCGAAGACCTCCCGAGCTAGCGGTGCCGACGTCTTACCGCGCAACACCCCATACCGGATACTGCATGCAGAAAATTTCGTGGTCAGGCGACTGCCGAAAGCTTAGAATTGGACAAAGGCGGGGCGTCCGGGGTCCTCAATCGAGGGTGGCGCCGGACGACCCTCGCCGCCCATTTGCGGGCCGGCGTGCGAGTCAGTATACACCCGGCCGCTCAGCTCATGCCCCTGTGACGCAGGGGCCCGGAGAAGACTGGATGGCGCGCGCCGCGAGAGTTGTCGTGCAGGTCGAACGCCTGCGGGATCAGGTCTACCAGCTCATCCGCGAGGGGCTGAAATCGGGCGAGCTGAAACCCGGCCAGCGGCTGGTGGAGGTCGAGCTGGCCGAGCGCTACGGCGTCTCCCGCACCCCCGTCCGCGAGGCCCTGTTCCAGCTCACCCGCGGCGGCTTTCTCGACAGCACCGAGCGCGGCTATTCGGTGCCGATCTATAGCGAGAAGGACGTCATCTACCGGCTCGAGGTGAAGCGCCTGCTGATCCCCGCGGTCACCGGGCACGTCGCGCGCACCGCCACCGCCCTGCAGATCAAGCGGCTGACCAAGCTGCACGAGGCGGAAAAGGCGGCGCACGCGGCTGGCAATGTCGAGAAGTTCGTCGAGGCCAACCACGAGTTCCGCACCGAGACCCATCTGATCTGCGAGAACAAGCTGCTCTCGCGCTGCCTGATCATGATGGAAGACCAGTTCGAGACGGCGCGCAGCCGCATCCACCAGCTGGAAGTGAACCGCCGGCTCTCGATCGACCACAACGGCCGCCTGCTGGCCGCCATCGCCGCGCACGACCCGGCCGCGGCCGTGGCCGAAGAGCGCGCCTTCCTCGACTTCCTCGACGGTTACTACGCCGAGCACGCGCCTGTTGGATAACCTGCTCCCGGCGGGAGAAGGATATCCTCAGCCGCCTGTATCGGGCCTGAAAGTCGCATAGCGCGGTGACCAGACGTAGGCCGCGAGGCGCGCGTCGAGCTCCGCGTCATTCATCCGCGCGGCGACGCCATCTGCCTGCGCCTGCCTCGCCACCGCCCGCGCCACCGCCAACGCCACCGGCCGCAACTCGCTGACCGAGGGCAGCAGGCAGGCGTCCTTGTCGGTGCGCGTCGGCGAGAGTTCGGCCAGGGCGCGGGCGGCGGCCATCATCATCTTGTCGGTGACCCGGTGGGCGCGCGCCACGATCAGGCCGAGGCCAACGCCGGGGAAGATGTAGGAGTTGTTGGTCTGGTCGATGGTGATGGTGCGGCCGTTCCATTCGACCGGTGCGTAGGGGCTGCCGGCGCCGATCAGGGCGCGGCCCTCGGTCCATTCGAGCAGCTGCCGCGGTGTCGCCTCGCAGCGCGAGTTGGGGTTGGAGAGCGGGAAGATCACCGGCCGCGCGGCGCCGGCGGCCATGGCGCGGATCACCGGCTCGGTGAAGGCCGCCGCCTGGCCGGAAACGCCGATCAGCACAGTGGGCCGGGCGTTGACCGCCACGTCCAGCAGGGAGATCTGGCCCGGTTCCTCCAGCTTCCAGCCCTCGACCGCCTCGGGCGGCTGGGCGAAAGGGCTCTGGGCCTCGGTCAGCCCATTCATGCCCTGAAGCAAGAGCCCGTCGCGGTCGACCGCGTAGAAGCGCCGGCGCGCGGCAGCCTCGTCCAGCCCCGCGTCGATCATCGCCTGCAGCAGCAGGGCGGCGATGCCACAGCCGGCCGAACCGGCGCCCAGCAGGGCGATGCGCTGCTGGGTCAGCGGCGTGCCGGTGACATTGATCGCCGCCATCAGGGCGCCGGCGGCGACGGCGGCAGTGCCCTGGATGTCGTCGTTGAAGGTGCAGAGCCGGTCGCGATACTTGTCGAGCAGCCGATGCGCGTTGGAACCGGCGAAATCCTCCCACTGCAGCACCACGTTCGGCCATCGCTCGATGACCGCGGTCACGAACGCCTCGACGAAGGCGTCGTAGTCCTCGCCGGTCACCCGGGCGTGGCGCCAGCCGACGTAGATCGGATCGTCGAGCAGGACCTGGTTATTGGTGCCGACGTCGAGCAGCACCGGCAGGGTCTCGGCAGGGTGGATGCCGGCGCAGGCCGTATAGAGCGACAGCTTGCCGATCGGGATGCCCATGCCGCCGGCCCCCTGGTCGCCCAGCCCCAGGATGCGCTCGCCGTCGCTGACCACGATCACCTTGACCCGGTCGAAGCGCGGCGAGGCCAGGATATCGCGGATGCGATGCCGGTTGGGGTAGCTCAGGAAGACGCCGCGCGGCTTGCGCCAGATCTCGCTGAAGCGCTGGCAGCCCTCGCCCACCGTGGGCGTGTAGACCAGCGGCAGGGCCTCGCGCATGTTCTCCAGCAGCACCGCGTAGAAGAGCGTCTCGTTGGTGTCCTGCAGGTCGCGCAGGTAGGCGTAGCGCTCGAAGTCGGTCTGGAAGGCGCGCAACACCTTCAGGCGCCGCGACACCTGGTCGGAGAGCACGCCCACATGCGGCGGCAGGCAGCCGTGCAGGTCCAGCAGGTCGCGCTCTTCCTCGGTGAAGGCGGTGCCCTTATTGAGCAGCGGATTGCTGATCAGGGCGACGCCGGTCAGGTCGGTGAGGACGAGGTCTTCGGGCGGCTGATCCATGACGCTTCATAGCCTGAACCTGCCTCGCAGGGGACCCGTCGGGGAACCAGCGTGACCGCAAATGTCCCAAGTTGTTCCGGCCCGCCTGCTTGACCCAGCCTGGGCGATCCAGTGAGGTGGGGGCTGGTTTCAGCCTGCTTCGGAGGGTGCATGCGCTTTTGGTTGATCGCCCGGCCACTGGCTCTGGCGGCGCTGCTGCCGGCGCTGAGCGGGTGCGTGGCTCTAGGCTCGTTCGAGCAGCGCGCGACCACCTTCAACCGCAATGTCGCAGACACCCAGAACGTCGGCCTGCTGCTCAACCTGGCGCGCGCCAGCCGCGACGAACCGCTCTACTTCACCTCCACGTCAGGCGTGCACGGCTCGGGAAGCGAGGACTTCTCGCTCAACATCGGCGGCAGCGGCCCCGCTCCGCTCGATGGCAACACCGGGTCGAGCTTCGACACTGACGTCCTCAGTTCCAAGGACTTCTATTCCGGCATGCTGACGCCGCTGGGCCCGGCCGACGTCAACCTGTTGTTCAGCCAGGGCTATTCGCGCGAGATGGTGCTCTACCTGGTCGTCGACCGGCTGAAGGTGACCGATGTGAGCACCATGCAGCCGGGCCAGGATGACTCGAAGGAGCCGACCAGCGTCTACTTCAACGACCCGCGCAGCCCGAGCTTCGCCACCTTCAAGACCTTCGTCGACCAGGCCATGCTGCACGGCCTGACCACCGAGGTCACCTATCCGCCCGCCGCCGCCCCCGCGCCGCTGGCGCAGGTCAGCAAGGACCAGGTCAACAACGTCAACGTCGTGGTGTCGGTGGCCCCCGATTCGGGGGGCGACGACGGGCCCTACGCCCGGCTCTGCTACGACCTGGCGCTGGCGACGCCCACCGCCAAGCTGGATTTCACCCCGGAGAGTCCCCTCTGCGGCGTGGTCGCCTCGGCGCAGGCGTCCGCCACCGCCGGCCCGGCGTCGATCGGGGTGAAGATCGGCGACAAGAAGTACGAGATCGTCGTCTACACGCGCTCGATCTTCGGCATCTTCAAATACCTCGGCGGGCTGATCGGGCGCGGCGAGACGGGCGCCGTGCAACTGCACCACTATCCGCAGCTGGTGTCCGAGCAGACCTTCGACGGCCAGCTGCTGACGGTGGTGAGCTCGGGCGGCGACTGTTTCACCGCCGTGAGCTATCGCGGTCGGGACTACTGTGTCCCGAACCAGGGCGCCGACAACACCAAGGACATCTTCAACATCCTCGACGCCCTGCTGGCGCTGAAGACTTCGCCCGGCGACCTGCCCGCCACACCTACAGTCCGGATCACGCCTTAGGCGACCGGCCATGAACGCCGTGACGACGATCGATCCCAAGGACGCCCGCGATATCTACGGGTCGGTCGGGCTGAAGGTGACGCCCGCCGGGCCGGTGCTCGGGGCGGAGATCGCCGGCGTCGATCTGGAGCGGCCACTGTCGCCGGAGCTGGCGACGGCGATCCGCACCGCGCTTCTGCAGTACAAGGTAATCTTCTTCCGTGGGCAGAATATCAGCCACGAGGCTCACGTGGCTTTCGGGCGCAACTTCGGCGACCTGGAGGGCCACCCAGTGCTGCCGACCGTGCCCGGCCATCCGATGATCCTCGACCTCGTCGGCGTCGATGGCATCGTCTGGACCGACGCGACCATCGCGGGCGGCCGCGGGGCCGACAAATGGCACACCGACGTCACCTTCCGCGAGGCGCCCTCGATGGGCGGCATTCTCCGCGCCCGGGTACTGCCCGCGCTCGGCGGCGACACCCTCTTTTGCGACACCGCTGCCCTCTGGCGCGACCTGCCCGACCGGATGAAGGACCGCCTCGCCGACCTGACGGCCGAGCACGACATCCTGCAGAGCTTCGGCGGCCGGGTCAGCGACCAACAGCGCGAGGAGCTCACCCGCACCACCCCGCCGGTCGCCCACCCGGTGGTGCGCAGCCACCCGGAGACCGGCGAGAAGGCGCTCTACGTCAACCGCACCTTCACCTCGCGCATCCTGGGCGTGGACGAAGGCGAAAGCCGCGAGCTGCTGCGCTATCTGACCAACCGGGTGAAGCAGCCCGAGTACCAGGTGCGCTTCCAATGGAGCCCGCACGCCATCGCCTTCTGGGACAACCGCGCCACCCAGCACTACGCCGTCCTCGACTACTGGCCCCACCACCGGGTGATGGAGCGGGTGACCGTGGTCGGCGAGCGGCCTTACTAGGTCCCCACCTTCAGCGGGCTGCTCAGGCCCTGCAGGGCGGCGATCACCGAGAGGGCGGTGATGCGGCCGGTGCCGGGCTTCTCCACCGAGGGGATGTTCTCGATGGTCATCTCGAAGCGGGCCGAGTCGGCATCGACCTTGATGGTGTGGGTGTTGCGCTGCAGCGCCGGGTCGGCCCAGATCTGCAGCTGAGTGCGGTCGGGGCCGACCCCAGCGAGGGCCAGGGCGGCGGCGACATTGACGTTGGCCGGGAAGCCCCGCGCCCCGTCGCGCGCCGAGCCGTCGAACAGCTTGGTGGGCTGGGTGAGCGCGTCCACGTCGACCCCGATCACCGCCAGGTGCGGCGCGCCGCGCAGCGACTTCGGCGGCTTGCGGGTGATCATGGTCACCGAGTGGATCTCGCCCAGCGCCGCGGCGCGCACCGCGTCCAGGCCCAGCAGGGCGCCGGTGGCCATGATGATCCGCCCGCCGTGAGCGCGGGCGCGCTCGACCACCTGCATGTGCTCGATCAGGGCCGCGGCGCTGACCGTGATCACCACCCGCCCGGCGTCCATCGCCGGCTCGACGATGCTGAGGAAGGCCGCGGTCGGCGCGCACTCGACGATCACGTCGCACATCGCCGCCAGCTCTTGCGGCGAGACGACCGGGGCCTTGGCGCCCATCGCCGCCAGCGTGCGCTCGGCCTTGCCGGCGTCGCCGCTGGTGACGGCGGTCAGCTCCAGCCCCTCCATGCCGCTGGTCAGCCGGCCGGCCACCCGAGCCCCGATCACGCCCAGTCCGGCGATCCCCACCTTGCAGATCAATTTACACTCCCCCTAAAAGGTTCGGCCTCTAGAAGACCCCGGCGCCCGGTATCCAGCATCCCGTGTCAGCCGCTGCCTGCGGCGGAAAAGCGGTTGATGCGAGACCGACGCACGGTATACTGCATGCACTATGACCCAGACCGTTAGCCCGATCGATCTCGAACAGCAAATGCTTACTCGCCTCTGCGCCGCCGCCGACGTTCCCGCTCAAGGCGTCAAGCAGGTGGCGCCGGCCGGGCGCGACCAGGAATACGCGGTCTATCAGCTCGATGGCGAGTTCTACGCCAGCGACGACCTGTGCACGCACGCCATGGTGCCGCTGTCTTATGGCGAGGTCGAGGACGGCCAGATCTTCTGCCCGATGCACGGCGGCGCCTTCGACATCCGCACCGGCAAGGCCACCGCCCAGCCCTGCCGCCTGGCCCTGAAGATGTACAAGGTGGTCGTGGTCGACGGGGACCTCTTCGCCGACCTGGGCTGAGGCTCAGCAAGGGGTCAGGCGCGGCCGATGGGCCGGCCCTAAGCCACAATGGACGCGCTCACCGTCGCCTGCCATGGAGGCGCGATGAGTGAAGAGCGCGCTCTGAGCGCCCAGATCGCCGCGGCCTATGACGCGGCGCCCTACGAGCCCGGACCCAGCCCGTGGCTGGCGCCGAGCGCCTTGCTGAGCGTGGCGGCGGCATTCGCAACGGCCGGGCCCATGGACGCGGTGCTCGACCTCGGCTGCGGCTCGGGTGTGATGCTCGAGCAGGCGGCGGCGACGGCCGGCGGGCCACTGGTGGGGTACGACCTTTCAGCAGAGGCCGTGCGGCGCGCCAACGAGCGGCTCGGGGGCCGCGCCCGGGTGGTGCAAGCGAACCTGCTCGACCTCGACCCGGCCGAGGCGGGCCGGTTCGACCTCATCTACTGCGTTGGCGTCTTCTACGTCACGCCGCGGCAGGTAGGCGACCGGATCGTGCAACTGATCGGCGCGTGTCTGAGGCAGGGCGGCATTGCGCTCTTCAGCTATTACGCCGGGGCGGCCGGCGCCCAGCGGACCCAGCTTGCCCGCCTGTTGCGCAACCGAGTGGGCTTTCGAGGACCACCCGCCATGCTGGTGGCGGAAGGCCGGCGGCAGCTTGCAAGCGTGCAGCGCACCATCACCGAGCACGCCAGTGCAACGCCGCAGACACTGCGCGCAATCGCGGGCCTTCAGTCGTCCCCCGACGTCGTCTTCTATCATGAGGTGTTCAGTCCCTCGTTCGAGCTGGTGCAGACCAGTGAACTCGCCGGCGCGTTGGCCGCGGTGGACGTGGGCTTTGCGACCTACCTTGCGCCGGCGCCGATGTTCAGCGGCGGAACGTCCGCGGACCGCGCCATGGCCGCCGACGCGTTGGACCTGAACGATGGCGGCTATCGCTACGCCATGTTCATCAAGGCCATTTAGCCCGACGCGCCGCGAGTGATCGTTCTCAGACGAGCGCGGTCAGCGCCACGGTCGGGTCCGCCAGTGCGCCCAGATCGGCGGGTTGCGGCCCGCCGATCAGCTTGCGAGCGGTGCGCAATTCGCGGGTCGAGTTGATAGCGCTGACGCCGGCGACGCGTCCGCCGGCCAGGTGGAAGACCAGGAACTTGCCGGTAGCCGGGTCGCCGCGGACCACGTCGGTCTCGCCGATCGGATCACCGACGATCTGCAGATTGATGTCGTACTGGTCGGACCAATAGGAGGCGGCCTCGCCGTATTCGTCGCCAGGCGCCACGAGGGCGCGGCCGACGTGCTCGCCATGCACGGCGGCATGGTTCCAGGTCTCTTGGCGGTCGTGGCGGCCGTGCAGGGCGTTGAAGTGGGTGGCGACCTCGCCGGCGGCGAAGATGGCGGGGTCGGCCGTGGCGCCGTGGGCGTCGACCACGACGCCGCCACCGCGCACCTCCAGCCCGGCCGCCTCGGCCAGCTCGACATTGGGCAGCACGCCCACGCCGACCACCACGAGGTCGGCCTCGACGGTCTCGCCGGTGGAGAGCCGCAGCCGCATCGCACCGCCCTCGCCGCCTTCGACCGCGGCGACGGTGACGCCGAGCCGCAAGGCGACGCCCTCGGCGCGGTGGCGTCGCTCGAAATAGCCGGAGACCGGCGGCGAGGCGGTGCGCGCCATCGGCCGGCCCGCGGCCTCGATCACGGTCACCTCACAGCCGCGCTGGCGCGCCGAGGCTGCGACCTCCATGCCGATGACCCCACCGCCGATGATGGCCACCCGGGCCCCCGGCGTCAGCGCTGAGCGCAGGGCGAGCGCATCGTCGAGGCCGCGCAGGTAGTGCACGCCGGGCGCGCCGGGCGGCAGCATGTCCAGCGGACGCACCCGCGAGCCGGTCGCCAGCACCAGCTGGTCGTAGGCGAGGCGCTCGCCGCCGGCGAACACCACCTTGCGCGCCGCCCGGTCGATCGCCTCCACCCGCTGGCCCAGCCGCAGCTCGACGTGCAGCTCTTCCAACGCTTCGGCGGGCGACAGGGCGATTTTGTCCTCGTGGCCCTCGGTTTCCAGCACGGCCTTGGACAGCGGCGGCCGGTCGTAGGGCGCGTGCGCCTCCTCGCCGACCAGGATCACGCGCCCACCAAACCCGGCGCCGCGCACCCCCTCGGCCACCCGCAGCCCTGCGAGGCCCGCGCCAACGATTACCACCGTCTGGTCTGTCATCTATGTATACAGTATGCGATGGCTACGGGTGCGTCAACGACCCGAGCCTTGCGACTGCTTGGCCACGGGCATGGCCTTGGCCTAGAAGGCGCGGCATGACGGCGATGGACGCAGTGGTGCTGGCGGGCGGACGCGGGACGCGGCTGGCGCCGCTGACCGTGACCGTGCCCAAGCCGCTGCTGCCGCTGGGCGAGCGGCCGATCATCGACATATTGATCACCCAGCTGGCCGCCGCGGGGGTGGCGCGGGTCTTCGTCTGTCTCGGCTACCTCGCACCGCTGATGCAGGCCTTCCTCGGCGACGGATCGCGCTGGGGCTTGGCCATCCACCCGGTGATCGAGGCCACGCCGCTGGGCACCGCCGGCGCCCTGCGCACTATCGAAGGTCTGTCGGACGACTTCTTCGTGGTCAACGGCGACACCCTGACCGATCTTGACTTCAAGTCCCTCGCCGCCGCCCACCGCGCCGCCGGCGTCGCCGCAACCCTCTTCACCCCCTGGGTCGACGAGCGGGTCGACTATGGCGTGGTCTCGATGACCGAAGCCGGGGCTCTGACGGAGTACCTGGAGAAGCCGCGGCGCGGCTACCACGTCAGCTCGGGCGTCTATGTGCTCTCGCGGCGCATCCTGCCGCTGATCCCGCCGGCCGGGCCCTACGACATGCCGGACCTAATCCGCGCCGCGATGGCTGGCCAGCACGGGGTGCTCGCCCATACCGCGGGCGCCTACTGGAAGGACATCGGCCGCCTCGACCACTATGAAGCCGCGACCCGCGACTTCGAGGCTGATCCCGGCCGCTTCCTGCCGGCGCGATGCGCGTCCTGATCACCGGCGCCGGCGGCTTCCTGGGCGGCGCCCTGGCGCGGCGGCTGGCGGGCCGAGCGGACACGCAGGTGATCGCCAGCACGCGGGCGGCGGTCGACCTGACCGACGCGGCGTCTATCCGTCGCGCCGTCGACGAAGCGGCGCCCGATATCGTGGTCCATGCGGCCGGGCGCAGCTATGGCGCGGCGCAGGCCGTGCGCGACGACAACGTCACCGCGACGGCTAACCTGGTCGAAGCGCTCGAAGCCACGGCGCCAGCCGCGCGGCTGATCCTGCTGGGCTCGGCGGCGCAGTACGGCGTCTCGCAGACTTGCCAGCCCTGGTGCGAGAGCGACCCTGCCCTCCCCGCCGGCGCGTACGGCGCCGCCAAGCAGGCGGCTGAAGCACAGGCTTTCGCCTCGGGCCTGAGGGTGACGGCGCTGCGGCTCTTCAACGTGGTGTCGACCTCGCCGCAGGGCGAGCAGGTGTTCGACAGTTTCCTGCGCCGGGCCGCCGCCGCGCCGGCGGGGCGAGTGCGGATGGGACCGCTTGGCGCCGTGCGCGACTTCGTGGCCGCGGACGATGTGCTCGCCGCGATCGAACGGGTGATTGACCGCGCGGTCTGGGGCGAGACGATCAACGTCTGCACCGGCGTCGGGCGCACCGTGCGCAGCCTGCTGGAGGCGACGGCGGCGGCGATCCCGGGCGGGGTGCGCATCGAAGAGGATGACGGCCCGGCGGGCCTGCCGTGGTCGGTCGGCGATCCGGGCCGCTGCGAGGCGCTGCTGGGCCTGCGGCCCTCGAGCGACATGACCTCCATCGTGCAAGGCGCGGCGGCGTGGGTCGTGGCGCAGGCGAAAGGCGGGGCCGATGCTAGATCGCGCGCTTGAAGACGAGGGGCTGGGGCGCTCGGCCTTCTCCGAGGCGCTGGACGCGGACTGGGCGGCGCGGTCGCCCGAGGTGGCGGCGCAGATCGGCGGAGCCCGGGTGCTGGTCGCCGGCGCGGCGGGCACCATCGGCGCGGCGGCCGTGCGCGCCCTGCTGCCGATGGCCCCGGCGCAACTGGAGCTGGTCGACCTCGACGAGAATGGCCTCGCCCGCCTCGCCCGTGACATCCGCAGCCGCGGTCAGGGCGCGGGCGTGGCAATCGGCTTCAACGCTCTCGACTTCGCCGGCTGGCCCGGCCTGGCGCTGGCCGAGGCGACCGGCCCGTTCGACCTGGTGCTCGACTTCGCGGCGGTCAAGCACGTGCGCTCGGAGAAGAACCTCTTCACCCTGCTGCACATGCTCGACGTCAACGTGGTGCGCCAGCAGCGCTTCGCGGCCCACCTCGCGGCGCGGGGCCTGGCGCGGCGGCTGTTCGTGGTCTCCACCGACAAGGCCGCCGACCCGGCCAGCTTCATGGGCGCGACCAAGCTGATGATGGAAGCCGCCGTCTTCGCGGCCGCCGGCGAGACGCGGACGTCCGCCGCGCGCTTCGCCAACGTCGCCTACTCCAGTGGCAGCTTGCTGGAGAGCTACCTCCAGCGTTTCGCCGCCGGCCAGGCGCTGGCGGTGCCGCGGGACACCCGCCGCTACTTCATCTCGGCCCGTGAGGGCGCCCGCATCTGCCTGCTGGCCCAGCTGGCCTGCCCGACTGGCCGCATCGCGATCCCGAAGTTCGACGCCGCCGCCGGAGCCATCGACCTCGCCGACACCGCCGCCGCCTTCCTGCGCGACCGCGGCCGCCGCGCCGTGTTCGTCGAGACGGCGGACACAGCCGAGCGAGTGCTGGCGCGCGGCGGCGCCGACTATCCCGTGCTGCTCACCTCGCGCGACACGGCCGGCGAGAAGGAGATCGAAGTGTTCCGGGGCGCTGGCGAAGGCGCCGAGCCGCTGGGGCTCGAAGCGCTGGAGGCGGTTGTGCCGGCGCAGGCGGACCCCGAGGCGCTTGCAGCCGTGCTGAACCAGCTCGCGGGCTTCGTCGCCGGAGAGGCGCCCGCCACGACCGAAGCGATCGAAGGCGTCGTGCGCCGCGTCCTGCCAGGCTTCCGGCACGCCCAGGCGCAGGCCTCGCTGGATGACCGGATCTAGTCCGCCCCGCAGCGTCGCGCTGGCGATCTTCCGCCTGGCGCCGGCCGGCGGGCTGGAGCAGCACTGCCTGCGGCTCGCCGCGATCCTGGCGGCGCGCGGCTGTTCGGTGACGCTGATCACGACGCGAGCCCCTGTCATCGCCACTGACGCAGCCGTGGAAGTCATCCTGGCGCGAGGCCGGACTAATCACGCTCGCCTCGCCGCCTTCGCCGCGGACGCGGCCCGCGCCGCCGTCGGCCGCTTCGACGTTACCGTGGCCTTCCATGCCATCCCGGGTTTCGACGTGATCTTTTGCGCCGACCCGTCGCGCGCCAATCCGGCGCCGCTCAAGCGCTGGTTGCCGCGCTACGCTGCCTACGCCCGGCTGGAGCGCGAGGCCTTCGCCTCCGGCCAACTCGGCCGCGCCCTGCTGCTCTCGAGCGCCCAGCTCGAGGGCTTCGCCCGCAACACCGGCGCGCCCCGCGACCGCCTTACCCTGCTGCCGCCCACGGTCGACCGCCTCCGCGCCAGGCCACCCACACCGGAAGCGCGTGTCGCCGCGCGGACGCGGCTGGGGTTGGGCGGTGAGCCGGTATGGCTCTGGATGGGCCTGCAGCCGAAGACCAAGGGCCTCGACCGCGCGCTGGCCGCCCTCGCCGCCACGCCGGACGCGCGGCTGCTGGTCTGCGGGCTCGATCCCGCGAGCCGCGGCGGCGCGGCGATGCGGCGGCTGGCGGCGCGGCTGCGCCTCGGCGCCCGGGTCACCTGGCTCGGCTTTGCAGACGACGCCGGCCTGGCGCAGGCGACGGCGGCGGCCGACGTGCTCGTCCACCCCTCCCGCGCCGACGTCACTGGCACCGTGATCCTGGAAGCGATGGCGAGCGGCCTGCCGGTGATCACGACCGCCCTCTGCGGCTATGGCGAGCACGTGATCGCGGCGGGCGCGGGGATCGTGCTGCCCGAGCCTTTTCAGGCCGCCGCCCTCGCCGCCGCTGTGCGCACGGCGCCGGCCCGGGCCCTTGCGTGGTCGACGAACGCCCTCGCCTACGCTGGCCGCGACGACCTCTTCAGCGGCCTGGAGCGCGCCGCCGATCTCATCGCGGGGGCCAGGCGAGGTCCCTGATCCGGCGCGTGGCGTGGGCGACGTCGAGCGCAGCGCGGCGGCCGGTGAAGCCGGGCGAGGCCAGGATCTTCGCCGCATCGGCGCGCCCCGGCCGCATGAGCGCATGCAATCGGTCGGCGCGGCCTTCGTCGCCGAACCGCGCGGTCAGCGCCGCGGCGAGCCGCCCTCGCATCTCGTCTCGCCGAGCCGCATCGGCGACGCGGCGGGCGGCCGCCGCCAGCCCCTCGCCGTCACCGCCGAAGCGAACGACGCCCTCGGCCTCGCCCCAACCCTGGTACGCCGGCTCGTCCGCGACGATGGGCAGGGCGCCGAGGTAGCCAGCGGTGAGGACGGCGGTCGGGCACTTGTAGGCGGCATTGGCGGTGGCGCCGGCGGGGTGCAGCAGGATGTCGATACCGTAGCGACGCCACTGGCGGATGAACTGGCGGAACGAGCGCTCTATCGGCTGGGTGACAATCTCGGCGCCCGACAGCCGAGGCGAAAGCGCCCGAACGATGGCGGGCGTCGCGATGACCCGCAGGGGTTGGCGCTCGGCGATGGCCGCGAGCTGGCGAACCGGCGCGCCGGCAAGGCCCCCGACGCGAAAGTCGCCGCCGGCGATGGCGACGGTCAGCGGCTCGCCCCGACGGGACGCCTGGACCGCCAGCGCCGGGTCGAGCACCGGACCCCACGCCCGCATGGCCGGGTGCAGCGGCGCCAGCGCCTCCGCCAGCGCGGGGGTCGATGCCCACGCCTCGGCGGCGCCGGCGAGGGCGCGGCGCATGCGGGCGGCGGTGAAGAAGGTCGGGGCGTCTCGTTCGGCCGCCAGGGCCTGGAAGTTGTCGTCGGTGAAGTAGACCCATGGCACGCCCGCCGCCTTGAGGAAGGCGATCACCCCCTCGTCCCAGAACCGGTGCAGGGTGCGCACCAACACCACCAGGTCAGCCGCCGCCAGGTGGGGCGCATCGACCGCGAGCCGCGTCGGGGCGCGGAAGGCGACAGCAATATCGGTCGAGGCTTCCAGGAAATCGAAATAGAGGCTGGTCGAGACCTCGATCTGGCCGAACACCAGCACGTGGGGCCGAGGCGGCGGCGGCGCGAAGCTCGGGACCGGCGGTTCACCTTCCAGTCGACGCTGGCGGCCGACGGTCGCGGCGACCGGAACGATGCGCGTCGCTCGGGCAACGCGGCGCGTCAGCTCGCGCCACCAGTCGGCGCCGGGCGGCAGCGGGCCGGCGTCGATCAGCGCCTGGCGGCGGACGACGAAGGCGCCAGGCGGGACGAGGCTTGCGAACCGCAGGCTCTCCAGATTGCGCTCATGCGAGCGGCAGCGGCGGCCGCGCCAGGCGGGGTCAGGGGCGAGGCCGGCTAGGTTCACGGCGAAGGCAGCGGCGTCGGGGTCTTCATCCGCGGCTGCCGCGATCGCAGCCCAGGCGCCCTCAGCCACTTCGCTGTCGGGCGTCAGCGGGAAGATGAATTCCCCGGTGCATCTCGCTACAGCCTCGTCGAAAGCCGGCGCGAGCCCCCCGAAAGCGCCCCTGACGGCGACCACCTCCACCGTCGCGTCGTCAGTCAGCGCCTGCCGGACAGACGCCGACGGCTCGCCGCCAAGCACGATCACGGAGAGGCGGGTCACTAACTCCTCCCCGCATAGCGGGGGAGGTGCGCGCGGAGCGCGACGGAGGGGGCGTTGGACGGCGGCGAGCCCATGCCGCCTCCACCATGCTCCGCATGGTCCCCCTCCCCCGCTGCGCGGGTGAGGAGCGGGCTCGCGGATGGTTGGCGGATCACCGGTGCGGCAACCTCTGTCGTTCCGTCAGTGGTTTGCACCGGGCAGATATCCTAAATCCCCGCGCATGGCTCCCCAGACCTACCTCACCCTCGCCGACATTGAAGCCGCCCGCGAGCGCATCGCCCCCTATGTGCGCCGCACCCCCGTGCTGCGCAGCGACATGCTCGACGAAGCGGCGGGCGCCCAGCTCTTCTTCAAGTGCGAAAACCTGCAGGAGATCGGGGCCTTCAAGGCGCGCGGGGCGACGAATGCGGTGTTCGCGCTCAGCGACGCCGAGGCGGCACACGGAGTGGCGACCCACTCGTCCGGCAACCACGGCTCGGCCGTGGCGCTGGCGGCGAAGCGGCGGGGGCTGACCGCCTACATCGTGATGCCGGAGGGTGTCGCGGCGCCCAAGGCGGCGCAGGTGGCGCGGCTGGGCGGGCGGATCAGCTATTGCGCGCCGACCGCGGAAGCCCGCGAGGCATTGACGGCGCAGATCATCGCCGAGACCGGGGCGACCCTCGTCCATCCCTATGACAACCGGATGGTGATGGCCGGCCAGGGCACCGTGGCGCTGGAGCTGATGGAGGATGCGCCTGACCTCGATGTGGTGATGACGCCGATCGGAGGCGGCGGGCTGATGAGCGGGGTCTCGACCGCGGTGAAGGCGCTCAGGCCCGGCGCGCAGGTGATCGGCGTCGAACCCGCCGGGGCCGATGACGCGGCCCGCTCGTTTGCCGCCGGCCGGCTGGTGCTGCCGGATGCCGTAAACACCATTGCCGACGGCCTGCGCGCGCCGCTCAGCGAGGACACGCTGGCTCACATCCTCCGCAACGTCGACCAGGTGGTCACCGTCTCCGAGGCGGCGATCGTGGCCGCCATGCGCCCGCTGTGGGAGGCGCTGCGGGTGGTGGTCGAGCCCTCGGGCGCCGTCGCCTATGCGGCCATCCGCGACGGGGTGGTGGATGTGCGTGGCAAACGGGTCGGCATCGTGCTCACCGGCGGCAACGTCGACCTCGACAAGCTGCCGTGGGTGAAAGCCTAGGCCAGCGCGCGCAGCACGGCGCCCATCTCCTCGACCGTCTCGTCGGTCGTCGCCCAGGAGCACATGAAGCGCACCGAGCCGTCGGTGAAGCGGTAGACGTGCCAGCCCTGGCCGACCAGGCGCTGGTAGGTGGGCTCGTCCATTTCGACGAAGAGGCCGTTGGACTCGACCGGGTGCAGCACCTTGAACGGCGACAGCGACGCCAGCTTGGCGGCCATGGCGTTGGCGTGGGCGGCGCGCGTGATCCAGGCCCCGGTCTCCAGCATGCCGATCCAGGGAGCGGCGAGGTAGCGCGCCTTGGAGACCAGCTGGCCGGCGTGCTTCATGCGGGCGTCGAAGCGGCGAGCCAGCTGCTTGTCGAAAAGCACGATGGCTTCGGTGGGCAGGCCGCCAGGCTTGGTCCCGCCCAGCACCGCGATGTCGAAGCCGAGCTTGGCCAGGCTCGTGGGCGGCAGGCCGGCGGCGAAGGCGTTGGCGATGCGCGCGCCGTCGAGGTGCAGGCTGAGGCCCGCGGCCTCGGCGGGCTCGATCAGCGCGGCCAGCGCCTGGCTGGAATAGAGCGCGCCATATTCGGTGACGTTGGTCAGCGACAGGGCGGCCGGCGACTGGCGGTAGGAGGTCTCGGGCTCGGCCAAGGCTTCGGCCAGGGCATGCGGGCCGATCAGGCCTGAGACGCCGGGCAGCGGGATCAACCCCATGCCGGCGCCGAAGAAGCCCGGCGCGCCGGCCTCGTCGGTCGCGATGTGGGCATGCTCGTGGCAGAGCACCGCCTCGTGCGGCGCGGCGAGCGTGGCCAGGGCCAGCGAGTTGGCGGCGGTGCCCGAAGCCACGAACCGCACCTCGGCGTCCGCGTCGAGCAGTGCGCGGATCAGGTCGGCGGCGCGCGCCGTGATGTGGTCGCTGCCATAGCCCGAGGCGTAGCCGGCGTTGGCAGCGGCCACGGCCTCCAGGGCTTCCGGCATGGCGGGCGCCACATTGTCGGAGGCGAAATCGTAGCGGTGCGCCATAAGCCCTCTTCCAAACCCGCGGCGCGGCCCTCATAGGGCGCCGGACGGGTGTTTTCGAGGAGCGGGCGCATGAACTCAGCCGAAAGCTTCAGCGCGACCTATGCCGAGGCGCGCGCCAAGTTCCGCGAGGCGGCGGCCGAGGCCGGCGGCGCGCTCGACGCCATCGCCAATCCGAACAAGGGCCCGGACGGCGGCGATCTCTCCACCGACGTCGCCTGGTTCGGCCCGCGCACCGCCGAGAAGGTGCTGGTGATGGTCTCGGGCACCCACGGCGTCGAGGGCTTCTGCGGCTCGGGGGCGCAGGTGGATTGGCTGAAGCGGGGCGAAGCGGCCACCCTGCCCGCCGGGACGGCCGCCTTGCTGGTGCACGCGATCAACCCCTACGGCTTTGCCTGGCTGCGTCGCGTGACCGAGGAGAACGTCGACCTCAACCGCAACTGGCTCGACTTCGCCCAGCCGTTGCCCGCAAACCCCGGCTACGACCAGCTGGCCGCCGCGGCAGTGCCGATGGAGTGGACGCCGGAGTCGCAGAAGGCCAGCAACGCCGTGCTCCTCGCTTACGGCGGCGAGCACGGGCCGCTGGGGCTGCAGCAAGCGCTGAGCGGCGGCCAGTACCGGCACGACAAGGGGGTGTTCTACGGCGGAAGCGGCCCCACCTGGGCGCGCCGGACGCAGCAGACGATCTATGCCGGCTACCTGGGCCAGGCGGGTCGGGTCGCCATCATCGACTACCACACCGGCCTCGGCCCCTGGGGGTACGCCGAGCCGATCATGTCGGATGTGGTCGGCAGCCCGGCCTTCCTGTGCGGCCAGGCCTGGTATGGCGGCAACATCACCAGCCCGCTCGACGGCAGCTCCACGTCCGCGGTCACCGCCGGCGACAACCTGGCCGCCGCGCCGGCGCTGATGCCCGGCGCCGAGGTGATCGGGGTGGCGCTGGAATACGGCGTGAAGGACCTGGCCGCGGTGTTCTACGCCCTGCGCGCCGACGCCTGGCTGCACGCCTACGCCGACCCCACGGCGCCCGACGCGAAGCCCATCAAGGCGGCGATCCGCTCCGCCTTCTACGGCGACGCCGACGATTGGAAGGGCATGGTGGTCGGCCAGTCGCTGACCGCGACCCGCCAGGCGGTGGCCGGGCTGCAGCGCTGACTCTCGTTCAGGCGTAAGGCGCTGCTTCTTCCAGGTAGCGCTTGGTCACGTGGCGCTTGTAGGCATCGGCGCTCAGCGGGCCGCCGGTGGCGTCCTGCACCAGGTCGGCGAAGGAGACCAGGCTGGCGCGCTGGTGGATGCGGGGCTTCACCCAGGCGAAGTAGGGCGTGAAGTCGCCGCGGCCGAAGGCCGGCAGGATGTCCGCATCGTCGGCGACGGCGCGCTCGAACAGCTGCGCGGCCAGCATCGAGCCCATCGCGTAGTTGGGGAAGTAGCCCATCAGGCCGGCGGCCCAGTGGATGTCCTGCAGACAGCCGTGCGCCAGGTCAGGCGGGGTGCGCCCGAAGAGCTTGGTGAAGCGCTCGCTCCAGACGCCTGGCACATCGGCGGGCTTGAGGTCGCCTGAGATCAGCGCCTGCTCCAGGCCGTAGCGCAGGATCACGTGCAGCGGATAGGTCACCTCGTCGGCCTCGACGCGGATGTAGCCGTCGTCGAGCCGGCGCCAGGCGTTGAGCACGTTGGGGACCGACCAGCGCGCCGGATCGCCGCCGCCGAACTCGGCCGCCTGCAGCGCCGCGAGCCAGCTCAGGAATTCGCGGCTGCGCCCCGCCAGCTTCTCCAGCGACAGCGACTGGCTCTCGTGCGCCGTCATGCCCCGCGCCATGCCGCCCGGGCGGAAGGCGAAGTCGCGCGGCAGGTTGAACTCGTACATGGCGTGCCCGGCCTCGTGCAGGGTGGCGCCGATGGCAAACTTCGGGTTGGCCGCGTCGTAGCGGGTGGTGAAGCGCACGTCGCCGGGGCTGTGGGGCACCGAGAAGGGGTGCGGCGCCTGGTCGATGCGGAAGTTGTCGGGGTCGTGGCCGATGGCCACCGCCAGCCGGTGCGACAGTGCCGCCTGCTGGTCGATCGGGATGTCGCCGAAGGGGATCGGGTCCGGCCAGCCGGCCTGGCGCTCCAGCACCTGCGCGATAAACCCGGGCAGGAAGGCGCTGAGATCGGCGAAGATCGGGTCTATCATCGCCTCGCCGACGCCGGGATCGTACTCGTCGATCAAGGCGCCGTAGGGCGTCGTCCCCAGCGCCTCGGCTTTGGCGGCGGCGATCTCGCGGGTGATGGCCAGGAGCTCGGTGAAGCCGGGCTCGAAGCTCTTCCAATCGTTCTCCGGCTTGGCCCGCACCCAGACCGCCTGCAGCGCCTGCGCGGCGCGGGTCTTGGCGGCCTGCAGCTCCTTCGGCACGGCCGAGGCGTGGACGAAGGTGCGGCGCATCTCAGCGAGGTCGGCCCGCTCCTCGGTGGCCAGCGCGCCGGCCATGGCTTCCGCCTCACTGAGCTCATCGCCAGCGGCGTGAGAGCCGATCAGGTCGGCGGAGACCTCGGTGATCGCCGCCATCTGCTCGCCGCGCGCCCAGGCGCCGCCTCGGGGCATGTGGGTCTGGGCGTCCCAGTTGAGCATCATCCGCGCGGCGTCGAGCTTGCCCGCCGTGGAGAAGCGGTGGACGACGCGGGTGAAAGGATCGGGTTGGGGAGCGGCCATAGCCCGCAACACCACGCCGGCCGCCCAGCGTCAACCGGCGGTCGGCTTCGCGGCCTCGATGGCGGCGCGGCTGGCGTCCGCGGCGGCCAGGATAGCATCGACGCGGTGGTCCCAGCGGTGCGCGGCCAGCACCCGCGCCTTGCCGGCGATGCCGAGGGCGTAGGCGGCGGCCGGGTTGCCGGCGAGTTGGGCCAGGCGCTCCAGGCCATCGTCCAGCGCCTTCCAGCGGAAGAGCGCGATCTCGCGGTCCTCGGCGAAGGCCTGGGCGTAGAAGCGGCTGTAGTCGGAGACCACTGCGGCGCCCGCCAGCATGGCGGTCAGCGGCCGCTCGTGGGAGCCGGCGCCGAAGTTGCCGTTAGTGCCCACCACGATGCGGGCGGTGCGCATCAGGCGCGCCGACTCGGGCATGGGCAGCGGGCCCAGGAAGGTGGCATGGCGGAAGCGAGGCGCCTCGGCCGCCCAGCCATTGCCGCAGATGGTGATCGGCAGGCCGCTGGCGGCGAGCCGCCCGATCAGGTCGTAGCGGCGCAGCGCCCGGACGCGGACGTCGATGTGCATGGCGTCGCAGCGCGCGCCCTGCAGCGCCGGGTTGGCCGGATCGTTGCCGTTGGCCGCCAGCACCTGGTCGAAGGCGGCCAGCGGCGGCATCCACTCGACGCTTAGCGCCAGATCGACCGCATCGTCGTAGATGCGCCGCAGCGTCGGCGGCTGGCTGGCCCACACTGGCTCGCCGGGTAAGTGCAAGGTACCCGACCAGAGCAGCGGGATCGGCCGGGCGGCGGCGAAGGCCCCGGCGTCCGCGTCATCGGCGCCGGGCTCGCCGACCGCGGCGTGCGGCGCGAAACTGACGGACGCGAACCGCTGCGCCCCGAAGACCGACGCGATCGCTTCGACCTGGGTCGGGTCGATCGAGATCAAGCTGGAGGTTGGCGGCGTGGCCCGCAGCCGGGTCGCCTGGCTGAGCACATAGTCGACATGCAGCACCACGTGCGGCGCGCCGAAGATTTCGGACATGCCGCGCCCGGCGCCGTCGCGATGCTCGCCCAGGATGTTGATGCTGAACAGCAGGTCGGCGGGCGGCCCCGCCGCTGCGGCGATAGCGGCCTCGACGTTGTCCGCGCCCGCCAGGTCGACGATCTCGGCGACGAGCCCGCGGCGGCCCAGCGCCCCTGCGACCTCGTCGATGAAGGTGCGGGTGCCGTCATACTGTGACGGCCCCTTGAACAGGATGGCGCGCACGCAGGGCTCCTCGCTCAACCTCCGCTCATATCCTGACTCTCAGTCGCGGCAGGGGGCAATTCATTTAACCGAATGGTTGACTAAACCGGGAGGCCTCGGTAAGTTCAACCAAATGGTTGAGCAACAGCCCGAACGGCTCGACGCCGTCTTCCACGCCCTCGCAGACCCCACGCGCCGGGCGATGCTGCGCAGCCTTTCGGCTGAGCCGCGCAGTGTCGGCGAGCTGGCGGCGCCGCACCGGATGTCGCTGGCCGCTGCCTCGAAGCACATCAAGGCGCTGGAGCGCGCCGGCCTGGTGCGCCGACAGGTGAGTGGCCGCACCCACGTCTGCCGCCTGGCGCCCGAGGCGCTGGCCGACGCTGACGCCTGGCTCGGCTTCTACCGCCGCTTCTGGAGCGACAGCTTCGATGTGCTGGACGCCCTGCTCAAATCCGACACCGCGCCCAGGCTCCCAGGAGAAGACGCATGAGCGACGACCACAAGCTGCAAATGACCCGGCGCTTCGACGCCTCGCCTGAGCGGGTGTTCCAGGCCTGGACCGATCA
Source organism: Caulobacteraceae bacterium (assembly GCA_036267835.1). GTDB lineage: Bacteria > Pseudomonadota > Alphaproteobacteria > Caulobacterales > Caulobacteraceae > Acaudatibacter. The sequence continues at coordinate 39,500 of DATAVF010000178.1, forward strand.
GAAGCTCGCCGCCGCCTGGCTTTTCACCAGCGCGACCAGCGAGGCGCATCACGCAAGCCTCGACGTGCGCGTCGGCGGCCAGTGGGAAATCACCGACCGGCGGGACGGCGTGGATTACCGCGCCATCGGCGAATACCTGGAGGTGACGCCGCCGGCCCGCCTCGTCTTCACCTTCGGCATGCCGCAGTTCGCGCCGGGCTTCGATACGGTGACCGTGGAGATCGCCGCCGACGGCGCGGGCGCGGTCATGACCATGACCCAGGAAAACCCCGGCCATGCCCCGCTCGACGCCATCCGCAAAGGCTGGGACGACATGTTCGACGAACTCGGCCGGCGGGTGGTCCCGGCAGCCCTCTTGTGATGCACGCGTCCAACCCTGCATAAGGACAGGGTGGCGGGGGGCGTTGAAGCAATGGCGAGTGCGAGCGCGGCGGGCGGGCCGCCGACCATAGCCGTCCGGCACGTCGCCGCGGCGGTGGTCGGCAACTGGCTCGAGTTCTACGACTTCACCATCTACGCCTACTTCGCCTCGCAGATCGGCGACGCCTTCTTTCCGCAGGGCGACCAGTTCACCAAGCTGATGGCCGCGCTGATAACCTACGGCGTGGGCTTCATCTGCCGCCCGATCGGGGCGGTGGTGATCGGCCGCTATGCCGACCGGGCCGGGCGCAAGCCGGCCATGCTGCTGTCGTTCGCGATGATGGGCGTGGCGCTGCTGGGCCTGGTGTTCGTGCCGAGCTATCAGCAGATCGGGGTCGCCGCGCCGGTCATCGTGGTGCTGCTGCGGCTGGTCCAGGGCTTCGCCCTCGGCGGCGAAGTGGGCCCCACCACGGCCTTCCTGGTCGAGGCGGCGCCGGCCGGGCAGCGGGGCCTCTACGGCGCGTGGCAGAGCGCCAGCCAGTCGCTCTCCAGCCTCTCAGGCGGCCTCGTCGGGGTGGTGCTGGCCTATGTCCTCAGCGCCTCGGCCCTGCACGACTACGGCTGGCGCATCGCCTTCCTGGTCGGCGCGCTGGTGCTGCCGTTCGGCTTCATCCTCCGCAGCACCCTGCCGGAGACCATGCACCACGCCGAGCCGCAGCTCGACGCGCACCCCGAAAGCGCCACCATCCGCAGCCACTGGCGGATCATCCTGCTCGGCCTCGGCCTGATCACCGGCGGCACCATCTCGACCTACGTCTTCGTGTTCATGACCACCTACGCTCAGGTGACCCTGCACATGGGCATCCAGATCGCCTTCTGGGTCACGGTGGTGAACGGCTCGGCGGGGCTCTTCGCATCCCTGCTCGGCGGCTGGCTGTCGGACAAGTGGGGGCGGCGGCCGCTCTTGATCTGGCCGCGCCTGGCCTTCCTGCTGGCGACCTTGCCGGTGTTCATGTTCGTGACCCAGAACCGTAGCGCCGCGGTGCTGCTCTGCCTGATGGGCGGCCTCAACATCCTCTCCAACCTGTCGGGCGTGCCGGCGCTGGTGGCGCTGACCGAATCGCTGCGCAAGGAAATCCGCAGCGTCGGCACCGCCACGGTCTATGCCGTGGCCGTGTGCATCTTCGGCGGCACCACCCAGCCCGTGGTCGCCTGGCTCGACAAGGCGACGGGCAACCCGCTGGCCATCGCCTGGTACCTGATGGCCGCCACCCTGGTGGCCCTGATCGCCTCGCTGCTGATCACGGAGACGGTGAAGCCGGGTGAACGCTGAGGTTCGGCGCCGGCCGCGCTCGATGGTTCCACCCGACCCAACTGGGCGCTAGCGCCGCGTCGCCTCTTCGGGCCCGCCGGGCTCAGCCGGGAGGCCGATCGCAGGCATCTGGCCGGCATGGGCCAGCGCGGCCTCCAGCGCCGGCGCGCGCTCACGCTGGCGGGCCGCGCGCCGAAGCGCCAGCATCGCCGGCTTTTCGAACCACTGGTAACTTGCCGCCGCCGCCGCCAGCAGTACGACGAGGAAGACGACGAGAACGGACGGCCGCGTGAAGAAGTCCGCCTTGGCCGAGAACGACAGCGCTGCGAGCACAGCCACGAACTGCAGCGGATAGTGGATCAGATAGACGCCGTAGCTGAGGTTGCCGACTCCGCTCAGCCGGCGCCAGGGCAGGTTCTGGGTGCGCGACTCCAGGAACGCGAAGCTGAAGATCACGCTCGGAAACAGCACCACATCGCGAAGCCGGTCGCAGAACACTAGCGCGGCGCGGCCGGCGAGATCGCGCGCCAACCCTGCCGGCAGGGCGCTGCGGAGTTGCGCGACGGTGCTCTGCCCAACCCCCCGATCGGAGAGCGGAGCGAGCCACAGCCACAGGAGCACCGTCGCCGCCACCGCCGTCGCCGCGTGCCAGGCCCGCCCATGACGCGCCGCCCAACGGTAGGCGTAGTAGGTCATTCCACCGACGAAGAAAGCCACGGCGCTGTCGATGATGATCGAGAACCGAGCGCAGACCAGGGCGACGATCGCCAGGCAGGCCGCCTGCGCCAGGCCGGGGCGCGAGAGCCGGCAGGCAATGAAGAAAATGATGTAGAGGGCGATCTCCACGGACACAGACCAGCTCGGCCCGTTCCACGAATAGCCGTGCTGGAAGCCCCAGTACTGCACGCCCAGCAGGTTCAGGGCGAAGTGATAGAGGTCGTCGTTTGCGTAGACAAAGTTCGATCCGAAGAGGACCCACATCAAGGCGACGAGGGGAACCAGCAGCGACAGGGTCGCCAAGTGCAGGGGGTAGAGGCGTGATACGCGCAGCATGGCGAAGTCGCGGAACCCCAGCTTCCGCCCATGCACCTCCTCGGCGTACAGCCAGAAGAAGATGAAGCCGGACAGGCAGAAGAAGAACGTGACCGCAGAGGCGCCGTACCTGTAGGGCAGCGACAAATAGGCATAGAGCGGCGCGGCGGCGAGCGGCTGGGCGAACGCCTTCACCGAGAAGAAGTGCTGCGGCCAGTGTTCCAGCACCACGGCCAGGGCGGCCACGGTCCGCAGGGCGTCGAGACAATGCAATCGGTGTCGAGGCAAGGGAGCGACTCTTGGCGTCGCACGAGTTGGCTTCGCTTCGATCACCCGGAGCACTATGGCAGCGCGACAGGGGTGGCTCAAGGCCGCCAGCGGGTCCGCGGCTGCTGCCGGCCAACCGCCTCAACTAGCTCTGGCCTGAAGGGAAATCGCGGCCGAGTCCCGCGTTTCCTCCCTGGAACGGTAGCTGGCGGAGGCAAGGAGCCGTGGCGGATCAGCCGCAGGCGCCGTCCGGACGGGCGCGTCCGGTCGGCTTGATGAGCACCTTCGCGGTGGGCGTGCTGCTTGGCCTGACCTTGCCGCTCGCCGAGCGCGCGTCGCCTCGTAAGCGGACGCACCAGCTGCCGATGAACTGGCGCGACGTCGTGATCAAGAGCGTCCGTGACTTCGGCAACGACCGCATTCCGGCCGCCGCCGCGGCGGTCACCTTCTACGTCCTGCTGGCGCTCTTCCCCGCGCTCAGCGCCTTCGTCTCGCTCTACAGCCTGGTCTCCGACCCAGGGCAGGCGCGCGGCGAGTTGGCCAGGCTGGCGGGTTTCCTGCCCAGCGGCGCGCTCGACGTGCTGGGCGACGAGCTGAGCCGGCTGACCGCGGCCGGGCACGGCGCGCTGAGCCTCGCCTTCGTCGCCAGCCTCGCGGTCTCGATCTGGAGCGCCAACGCCGGCGTGAAGGCGCTGATCGACGGCCTCAACGTCGCCTACGAGGCCAGGGAGACGCGCGGCTTCATCCGCCTGACCCTGCTCTCGCTGGCCCTCACCTTCGGCGGCATCGTGCTGGCCGTGGCTGCCGCGGCCCTGCTCGCCGTGGCCCCGGCGTGGCTGGATCGCACGGGCCTGCCGCATCCGGCGTGGCTGCCCTATGTGCGCTGGCCCGCCCTGCTGATCGGCGCCGAGCTGGTGTTCTCGGTGCTGTTCCGCCTGGCCCCGAACCGCGCGGGGCGCTGGCGCTGGATCACGCCGGGCGCCTGCGTCGCCGCGGCTGGCTGGCTGGCCATGTCGGGCCTGTTCTCGTGGTACGTCAGCAACTTCGGCCACTACAATGCCACCTACGGCTCGCTGGGCGCCATCGTCGGCTTCCTGACCTGGATCTGGCTCTCGCTGATGGTGCTGATGTTCGGGGCCGAGCTGAACGACGCGCTCGAAGCGCGGCAATCGCCCGCTTGAGCGGACCTGGCGACCCCGGCAGGACTCGAACCTGCGACCTTGGCTTTAGGAAAGCCCTGCTCTGTCCGGCTGAGCTACGGGGCCACTTGGGCGCATGTAGCCGTTGACGGCGCCGCAATCCAGCCGCCAGACGTCTTTACGCAAGCGCGCCGTCCAAACCGGAGCAGAGGACCATGAAGCAGTTGGGCGCCCTTCTCGGCGCTGTCATCCTTCTCGCGGGGTTCGCGGCCCCGGCAGCGCGCGCCGCGAGCGCCGACCCAGCGGCGGCGCAGATCGACGCCTTCGACGCCTCGCTGCTCGAGGTGATGAGAGCGGCGAGGTCGCTGGGCGTGCAGGGCCGCTATCACCGCTTCGAGCCGGTCGTGGCCCGCTCCTACGACATTTCGACCATGATCCGCTTCGCTGTCGGCCCATCGTGGGCGACCATCCCAGCGGCCCAGCAGCAGGCGCTGACCGAGGCGTTCGGCCGGCTGACCGCGGCCAGCTATGCCCACAATTTCGACGGCTATTCCGGGGAAAGCTTCCACACCGACCCCAATGTGCGCACCGTCGGCCCGGACAAGGTGGTGACCACCCACCTGATCTCGCCTGGCAGCGCGCCCGTCTCGATCGCCTACCGCATGCGCCAGTCGGGCGGGGCCTGGAAGATCATCGATGTCTTCTACAACGGCTCGATCAGCCAGTTGACCACCCGCCGCGCCGACTTCGCCGCGGCGCTGGCCCAGGGCGGCCCGGCCGCCCTGGTTGCCCACCTGAACGCCCTGGTGGACAAGCAGCTGAAATAGCCGTTCTCGCCGGCCCGACCGGGACTTTGGAGCATCGGGTATGGAGATCGGCGACTGGGCTAGGGCGCTCTCGGCGGCACGACCGCTGGCGCGTTTTCCCAGCCGCCGCCGAGGGCCTGGAAGACCGCGACCTGATCGTCGATCAGGGCCTGGTCGGAGGCGGCGAGTTGGGCCTGGGCGCCTTCGAGGTTGCGCTCGGTCTGCAGGAGATCGGGGAAGCTGATCGAGCCGTTGCGCAGCTGCACCTGGGCCAGGTCGAAGGCGCGCTGGTTGTCGCCCTCCGCTGCGACCAGCGAGGCGTGGCGTTGCAGCTCGGCGCCGTAGGTGGTCAGCGCCTGCTCGGTCTCCTTCAGCGCGGTAAGCACCACGCCGTCGAAGGATGCGATCGACGCTGAGGTCTGGGCCCTGGCCTGCGCCACCTCGGCCTTTGCCACCAGCACATTGGGAAAGGTCCAGGTGATCATCGGCCCCAGCTGATAGGTGAAGCTGGCCGAGGAGAAGAACTGCTTCGGCGACGCTCCGCCCGTGCCGACCCCGCCGGTCAGCGAGACGGTCGGATAGAAGTCGGCCGTGGCGACGCCGATGCGGGCGGTGTCGGCGGCCAGGGTGCGCTCGGCCTCGCGCACGTCCGGGCGGCGGCGCAGCAGCGAAGCCCCGTCGCCGACCGGCAGCGGGTGGTTGATCTGCGGCGGGACTTTGCAAGCCGCGGCCGCCTGGGAGATCTCCGACGGCGGGCGGCCAGTCAGCACCGCCAGTTCGAACAGCTGCGCCCGCTCTTCGCCCTCGAAGGTCGGGACGGCGGCGCGGGCCTGGTCGACCGTGGCGGCGGCGCTGGCGACGTCGAAGTCCGAGCGGGCGCCCAGGTCGCGCATCCGCCGGGTGAGGTCGAGCACCTGCTGGGCCGTGTCGGTGCTGCGGCTGGCGGTGTCGGCCTGCTCGCCGAAGGCGCAGGCGTCGGCGTAGGCGCGGGCGGTCTCGGCGGCGACGGCGATGCGCACCGCGTTCTCGGCGTCGGCGGTGGCCTGGGTATCGGCGCGGGCGGCTTCGACCGTCCGGCGGATGCGGCCGAAGAGGTCGACCTCGTAGGCGACGTTGAAGGCGCCGCTGGCGAACCACGACGCGGTCTGCGGCTGATGGGTCAGGCTGTCGACCAACTGCGTGCCGCTGCTGACCCCGTACTCGTCGTTGAACGAGAGGTCGGTCGACGGAAAGAGGCCGGCCCTGGCCTGCTGCAGCACGCCCTGCGCCTTCATCAGGTTGGCGGCGGCTACCTTCAGGTCGTTGTTCTCGGTCAGGGCTTCCTGGACCAGGGTGTCGAGGGTCGGATCGTCGTAGAGCCGCCACCAATCCGGCGGTGGCGCGTCGGGGCCGGCGATGGCGGGCGCGGCCGAGACGAAGGGCGCTGCGGCCGGCGCGGGCGTCTGCGGCGGGCGGTAGTTGGGGCCGACCGCGCAGGCCGAGGCGGTCAGGGCCAGCGCCAGCGGAGCCAAGCGCCTCACTCGGCCGGCTCCGGCGGCGCCGCGCCAGAATCGAGGGCGGCAGCGGGGGCCGGCCGCAGGATGCGCGGCGGCTTCGGCAGCCGGTCGGCCACGGCGCGGAAGACCACGTAGAAGGTTGGCGTGAAGACGAGGCCGAAGAAGGTCACGCCCAGCATGCCGAAGAACACCGCCACGCCCAGCGCCTGGCGCATCTCCGCCCCGGCGCCGGTGGCGAAGGCGAGCGGCACCACGCCGAAGATGAAGGCGAACGAGGTCATCAGGATGGGCCGCAGCCGCGTGTGCGCCGCGGTGGCGGCCGCCGCGTGGCGCTCCATGCCCTGACCGAACTCGGCCTGGCGGGCGAACTCCACGATCAGGATGGCGTTCTTGGCCGCCAGCCCGATCAGCACGATCAGCCCCACCTGGGTCAGGATGTTGTTGTCCATGCGCATCAGGTTGACCCCGCCCATGGCCGCCAGCAGGCACATCGGCACGATCAGGATCACCGAGAACGGCAAGGTGACGCTCTCGTACAGCGCGGCCAGCACCAGGAAGGCGAAGACCACCGCCATCACGAAGACCAGGCTGCCGGAGGAGCCGGCCGCGCGCTGCTGCAGAGCAAGGTCGGTCCACTCGAAGCCGAAGCCGTTGGGCAGCGCCTTGGCGGCCGCCGCCTCCATCGCGTCGAGCGCCTGGCCGCTCGAATAGCCGGGCGCCGCGTCGCCCTGGATCTCAGCGGCGGGGTAGAGGTTGTAGCGCAACACCCGGTAGGGGCCGGTGGTGCGCTGCAGGTTCACGAAGGCGCCCAGCGGCACCATGGCGCCGGAAGCCGAGCGGGTCTTCAGCTCGCCGATGGCCGAGATGTCGTTGCGGAACGGCCAGTCGGCCTGGGCGTACACCTGGTAGGTATGGTTCAGGTAGTTGAACGTATTGATGAAGGTCGAGCCAAGGTAGGTCTGCAGGGTGTCGAAGGCGTTGGTGTCGCTGACGCCCAGCACCTCGGCCTTGGTGCGGTCGATATCGGCGAAGATGCGCGGCGTATCGGTGTTGAAGCTGACGAAGGCGTGGTTCACCACGCCGGACGCGTTGGCCGCCGCCGCGACGCGGTTGGCCGCGTCCGCGAGTTGGGCGTAGGTGTGCTGGGTGCGGTCCTGCACGATCATGCGGAAGCCGCCGGAGGTGCCGATGCCGCGCACCGGCGGCGGGGCGATCACCTTCACGTCGGCCGAGGCGAATTGCGCCAGGTTCTTGCGCAGCATCTCGGCGACCTTGTCGGAGCTGAGGCCCAGCGGCAGGCGCTGGTCGAAGGGCTGCAGCACCAGGTAGATCTGGGCCGAGTTGGACTGGGTGACCCCCGAGGTCGCGTCGACGCCGGCGTAAGCGCTGGCGGCCAGCACCCCGTCGGTCTCCAGCGCCGCCTTGGTCACCTGCTGCAGCACCTTGTCGGTGCGGTCGAGCGAGGCGCCGGCGGGCAGCTGGATGGCGAGGATCAGGTTGCCCTGGTCCTGCGCCGGGATGAAGCCGGTGGGCGTGCCCAACAGCACGAACACAGTCAGGCCCAGCAACACGGCGAAGACGCCCAGCACGATCAGCGGGATGCGGATCAGCTTCTCGGTCGCCCGAGAATAGAAGCCGCCCAGCGCTTCGAAGCCGCGCGTGAACAGATGCCCGGCCACCTGGAAGGGCCTGAGCAGCCCGCCAGCCTTGCGCCCATGGGCATGAGGCCGCAGCACCAGCACGCAGACGGCCGGGGACAGGGTCAGCGAAACGGTCAGCGAGATCACCACCGTGGCGGTGATGGTCAAGGCGAACTGGCGGTAGAACTGCCCCGTGACGCCGCTGACCAGCCCGGCCGGCACGAACACCGCGATCAGGACGAGGGCGATGGCGATCAGCGCGCCGCCGACCTCGTCCACGGTGGCGTGGGCCGCATCGCGCGGCGTCATCCCCTCGGCCAGCTTTCGCTCGACGTTCTCCACCACCACGATCGCGTCGTCGACGACGATGCCGATGGCCAGCACCAGGGCGAACAGAGTCAGGGTGTTGAGCGAGTAGCCGAAGGCCTTCAGCACCGCCATCGAGCCGATCAGCGCGACCGGGATGGCCAGGACCGGGATCAGCGCCGCACGCCAGGTCTGCAGGAAGACCACGATCACGATCACCACCAGCACAATGGCGATACCCAGCGTCTTCTCGACCTCGGTGATTGAGGCGGCGACATATTCGGTCGGGTTGTAGATGATCTCGTAGCCGAGGCCGGGTGGGAAGTCGGCGCTGAGCCGCTTCATCGTGGTCTTGATCTCTTCGGCGGTCTCCAGCCCGTTGGCGCCCGGCAGCTGCAATATGCCGACCGCCGCGGCGTGGTGGCTGACCACGGCGCCATTGCCCTGGCGGATCGCCAGGTAGGCGTCTGTCGTATAGTCGGCCGCGCCGAGCTCGACCCGCGCCACGTCGGACACCTTGGTTATCCGCCCCTGGGCGTCACGCTTGACGACGATGTCGCCGAACTGGGCCGGGGTGGTCAGCAGGCCGAGGGTCTGCACGTCGAGCTGGCGGGCAGAGCTGCCGGCGCCAAACGGCGGCTCGCCGATCGAGCCGGCGGCGACCTGGACGTTGTGGGCCCGAAGCGCACTCACCACGTCATCGACGGTCAGGTTGCGCTGCGCGGCCTTGTCCGGATCGATCCAGATGCGCATCGCATAGTCGCGGGCCGCGCGGCTGCCGAGGTCGCCGACGCCGGGCAGGCGCAGGAGTTCGTCGCGGATGTGCAGGGTGAAGTAGTTGGAGATGTACTGCTGATCGAGGCTGTTGTCGGGCGAGTACATGTGCACGGCCAGCAGCAGGTCGGGCGATGATTTGCGCACCACCAGCCCCGTCGCCTGCACCGCCGACGGCAGCTGCGGGATCGCCACCGCAGCGCGGTTCTCGACCAGCACCAGGTCCTTGTCGATGTCGGCGCCCAGCTTGAAGGTGACGGTGATGCTGAGGTGGCCGTCGCCGGTGGACTGCGAGGACATGAACAGCATGTCCTCCACCCCGTTGATCTGCTCCTCGATCGGCTGGGCGACGGTGGAGGCCAGGGTCTCGGCCGACGCGCCGGGATAGGTGGCGCTGATGCTCACCGTTGGCGGGGCGATCTGCGGGTATTGCGCCACCGGCAAGGTCGGCAGGGCGATGGCGCCCAGGAGCGTGATGATGATCGAGATGACCGCCGCGAAGACCGGGTGGTCGACGAAAAAGTGGGCGAACTTCATGGCGCGATGGCGAAGGTCGCAGAGGAGGACGGCGGCGTCGCCGGCGCGCTCGGCGTCTCGGGCTGCGGCGCGATCTGGCCGGGCTTCGGCGTCACCGCCTTGCCCGGGTGGGCGTTCTGCACGCCGTCGATCACCACCTTGTCGGTCAGAGCGAGGCCGGAGCGGATGACCCGCAAGCCATCGACCACCGGCCCCAGCTCCACCGGCTTGGCGACGATCTTGTTGTCCGGCCCCAGCACGTAGACGACTTCGCGCGACTGGTCGGTCACGATGGCCTGGTCGGGCACCAAGAGGCCGGTGTAGGGCCGCGAGCCCTGCAGGCGCATGTGGCCGAACATGCCGGGGGCCAAGAGGCCCGTGCCATTGTCGACGATGGCGTAGGCGCTGATCACCCCGGACGACGCGTCGAAGGCGTTGTCGATGAAGGCGAGCTTGCCCTGCCAGGAGTAGCTTGCTTCATCTTGCAGCCGGATCTGCACCGGCGGCTGGGCGTCGCCGCCCATCAGCGCCTCGCGCCGGTACTTGAGGAACTGCGCCTCGGGCCCGGTGAAGCGGAACCTGATCGGGTTGAGGCTGACCACGCTGGTCAGGATGGTCTGGTCCTGGGTCACCAGGTTGCCGGTCAGGACCTTGGCGTCGGAGGCGCGGCCGGCGATCGGCGAGGTGACGCGGGTGAAGGAGAGGTTGAGCGCGGCAGTGCGCTCGGCGGCCTGCGCGGCGCCGACGTCGGCCTCGGCGGTGTGCTCGGTGGCCTGGCGGGTGTCGACGTCCTGCTGGCTGGTAGCCTTGGCGGCCAGCAGGGCCTGCGAGCGCTGCAGCTCCACCTTGGCGTCGGCCAGGGCGGCAGCGGCATGGGCGGTCTGGGCCTTGGCCTGGTCGAAGATCGCCTGGTAGGGCCGCGGATCGATCACATAGAGCAGCTGGCCCTTGGCGACATTCTGACCGTCGCGGAACTCGACCGCCGTGACATAGCCGGACACGCGCGGACGGATGTCGACGCTCTGCGGGCTCTCGAACTGGCCGACGAAGTCGTCCCAGTCCACCACCTGCTTCTGCAGCGGCTGAGCGACAACCACCGGCGGCGCCGGCGGCGTCGACACGGGCTTGGCCCCGCAGCTCGCCAGGAGCACGGTCGCGGCGGCCAGCAACACCCACGGACGACGGGTTGGAAACATACGCCCCTTCACTCGGACTTGCGGGGATCGGTTAACGGCTCGCGACGGGGGCGCCAAGCTTATCGCTGCTCAGTCAGCCGATTCCGCCCGCAATGGCGCCGGGTCTAGGCGAGGAATGTACCAACCTTGTTGCGTAACAACGGTCTACGAAACCGTCGCCCGCTTGGCCGGCGGGCCCATCAGGGCGGGCTGGAAGATCAGCGCCGAGACCAGGGTCCAGATCAGCGAGATCATCAAGAGCTTGCCCATGCTGGCCGTGCCGGGGTGGCTGGAGAGCCAGAGGCTGCCGAAACCGGTGGCGGTGGTCAGGGCCGAGAAGAAGACGGCGCGCGCCAGGCTGGAGGTCAAGAGGTGCGAGCCGCCGGCGCGCCACGACATGACGAAATAGATGTGGAAAGCCACCCCGATGCCGAACAGCAACGGCAGGGCGATGATGTTGGCGAAGTTCAGTGGCTGCCCGATGATCACGCAGCTGCCGAGGGTGAGCAGGCCGGTGAGCACGATGGGGGCCATGGTGATCGCCACGTCGCGCACCCGTCGCAGCACCAGGAAGAGCAAGGCGGTGATGGCGACGAAGGAGAGCGCGCCGGCCTCGACGAAGGCCGCGACCACCGTGCGCCCGCCCTCGCGGATGCCCATCGGGGTGCCGGTGGCGTCGGGCGCGATGGCCCGCACCGCGTCGATGAACTTGTCCAGCACCGCGTCGTTGTTGGCGTCGCCCTTGGGGAAGATCGAGACGCGGGCGCGGCCGTCCGGCGTCACCCAGTCGCGGACGAGATCGGGCGGCAGCGAGTCGAGCGTCACCGGCTCGGCGGCGAGCACGTTCTGGATCTGGGTCAGGGTGGTGGCGAAGGGCGCCATCAGCAGGGTCTGAGCCTGGGCCCGCAGCTGCGGACTGCCTTGCGAGAGCGTCGCCAGGGCGTCGGCGAGGCGGCGGGCGTCATCGGCGCCAGGCGCATTGCTGTTCCCGGCCTGGCGCAAGGCAGTGGCGGTGGCGGTGAGGCTCTGCACGAGCTCGGCATCGCTGGGCGCGGGCTGGATTTCGAGCGGATTGAGCTCCAGGCCCAGTAGGGTCGAGGCGTCGCTGATCGCAGCCAGCTTCTGCGGCTGATCGGCGGGCACGAGGTCGGCCAGGGTGCGAGCCCCGTCGACCTGCGGCAGGACCGAAACCTTGGCGGCGAGCGCCTGGGCCGCGGCCAGGTTGGGCCGCACCACCTCCATGGTCTCGGGCGAATAGTTGGGGTCGTGCATCAGGTCGAGCAGGGTCGAGACCGACTGGCTCTTCGGGTCGCGCATGTGGATCGGGTTGAAGTCGAAGCTCAGCAGCGGCAGCAGCGCCGCGCAGCCGGCGCCGGCCGCGATCGAGGCGCCCAGCACCCACTTGCGGGCGCCGACGATGCCGGCGTCGAGCTGGGTGATCTGGCGGGGCGGCGGGCCGGGCCGCGCTGGCGCGGTCCTGAACAGCACGATCAGCGCCGGCAGCAGGGTCAGGTTCAGGATGAGGGCGATGATCATCCCGACCCCGGCGATCACCCCCAGCTGCGAGACGCCGATGTAGGCCGTGGGCGCGAACGCCAGGAAGCCGGCGGCGATGGCGCAGGCGGCCAGCGTCAGCGGCCGGCCCATGCCCTCGCCGGCCGCCACCAGCGCGGTCTGCCGCTCCGTTCCTGGCAGGTGCTCGGCCCGGTAGCGGACCGAGAACTGGATGCCGAAGTCGATGCCGAGCCCGACGAAGAGCGGGATGAAGGCGATCGAGATCACGTTGAAGGTATGGAAGATCACCAGCCCCATGGCCGCCGCCGCCGCGAGGCCCGTCAGGGTGGTGACGAGGATGGCCACGATTACCCGGGGCGAGCGCACCGCCAACCACAGCATCAGGATGATCGCGCTCACCGCCACGATGCTGATCGGCAACGCCCGGTCGGCCAGCGAGCCGAACTCCTCGTCCTGCAAGGGCACGTCGCCGGTGAGCCGCACCTCGACGCCATGGGCCGGGTCCAGCCCCAGCGCCTTGGCGTCCGCGGCGATGGTCTCGGTGGCGGCTGAGCCGGGTTCCAGCTGGGTGTAGTCGAGCGTCGGGTCGACCAGGATCAGCTTGCGCAACTGGCGCGGATCGGCGCCGCCGATCAGCTCCTGCCAGGAGAAGACCGTGGGCTTGCCCGCCTCCAGCTTCTCCAGCGAGCCGGCCAGTTGGTTCATTGGCGCCGCCAGCGCCGAGAGCGAGGCCTGGCCGCCCTGGACCCCCTGCAGCGCCGTGCCGAGCGCGTTCATCAGCCCGCGCAGCGACGGATCGGCGGCCATCGGGCCCAGGAAGGGCTCGGCGGCGATCAGCCGATCCATGCTCGACTTCACCGCCGGCGCGTCTTCGAAGAGCAGCCCTTCCCTGGCCCAGAACGGGCCGCCGTCCGGCCGCCGCACCGAGGGGAACATGCGGGTGTCGGCCGACAGCTTGTCGGTCAGGGCCTGGGCCGAGCTCTCGGCCAGTTCGGGCGTCGAGGCGTCCACGACCACCACGATCGGCGCGTCCATGCCGGGAAAGTCGCGCGCCAGGGCTGCCTCGGCCTGGCGGTAGGGGAGGTTCGGCGAGATCAGGTCGTCCTCGCTGGTGCTCAGCGAGAAGTGTGACGCGGCGAACAGCACCGCGCCCACCGCCAGCGCCACGCCGGCCAAGGCGACCGGCACGGCATGGCGGCTGGCGACGCCCACCAGGCGGGCGATCGCGAAAGGTCGCGGATCAGGCGCGGTCACGGCTTGTCCCTAGTGGAGCGCCGCGAGCTGCGTCGCCACGTCCCTGTCATACGGACGAGCCGTCATTATCGGTCGGTCGAGATCGTCGGCAGCCGCCATCTCGGCTGGCGCCGGAGCCTCGGGCTGGGCCGTGGCGGCGGCAGCTGGCGCGGGCGCAGCGGCCGGCGCCGGATCGTCGAGGGGCGGCAGGATCTCCGGCGTCTCGTCGCCGCGCACCGCCGCTTCGCGCGATTGCAGGTAGACCGAGCGCAGGGTCGCATAGGGATCGGCCGCGCCCGACAGCAGGGCATCGTAGTCGCCCTGCTGGGCGATGCGCTGGTCGAGCGCGCCAACCACCTGGCTGGAGACGTTGAGCGTGGTCCGGCCAGGGAAGCGCACGTAGTTGAGCGGGGCCATCACGGTGTCGACGCCCATGCCGAGGGCGTCGCGCACCGTCGACGGGCCGAAGAGCGGCAGGAAGAGGTAGGGACCGGGCTTGAAGCCCCAGACGCCCAGCGTCACCCCGAAGTCGTTGGCCTCGTAAGGGATGCCGGCCTTGTCCGCCACGTCGATGATGCCGCCGAACCCGGCCAGGGTGTTGGCGGTGAGCCGGGCGGTGTCGCGGGCGGCGCGCTTCAGACGCACCTGCAGGATGTCGTTGGCGATCACCACCGGCTCGGAGAGGTTGGTGATCACGTTGTGGATCGCCACGCCGATGAAGCCGGGCGTCAGCGCGTGGTAGAGCTTGGCGATCGGCAGGAAGAAGTGCTTGTCGCCGCTGGCGCTCACTTCATAGAGCTTGCGATTGGCGCGCTCGAACGGATCCTCGCGAGGCGCGGCGGCGGGCGGCTGGGCGGCGGGCGGCTGGGCTGACGGCTGCTGGGCGCAGCCCAGGCCGGGCTCGGCCAGCGCCAGTGTCACGCCGAACCCGACGAGTACGAAAAGTTGTCCAGGTCGCAATGCGCGGCTCCGGTGGGTCGGCATCCGACTTGTTCGCAGACCCGGGCGAGCGAGACAAGGCCCCCGGGCCGCCCGGCTGCGCCGTACCGCATCTTCTACGCGGCGTTAACGCTCACCCTGTAGGAATTTGTGCCGATAAGGACAAAAGACCGGGGAAGGAGCCTCGATGGCTCAAGCAAGCGGGGGGCGGCGTCGCAAAGCGGCGCCCGCGGGGAACCTCGGGCTACATCTGGCGACCTTCGTGTCGCAGGCGCCAGTGGCGCTGTGCATGACCGACGCCGAGATGAACGTGATCGAGGTCAGCCATCGCTGGCTGCAGGTCGTCGGATCGACCTACGAAGAGGCCATCGGCCGCTCGCTCTACGACTTGGTGCCGGAAGCTCAGGCGCTCTGGGCCGGCGCCCTGGCGCGCTGCCTGACGGGCGACTCAGTCGAGCCGGAACGGGTGGCGATGAAGCTGCCGGACGGCCGCCGCGGCTGGTTCCAGGTCGAGGCCCATCCCTGGCGCGACGCCGCCGGCCACGTCGGCGGCCTGATCACCACCTGCCAGGATGTCACCGATCTCGCTACCGCGCTCGAGGAGAGCACACGTTCCGAGCAGCGGCTGAATCTCGCCGCGCGCCTGGCCGACCTGCACGTCTGGGAAATGGATTTCCGGCGCCGCCAGCTGCACAAGTTCGGCGCCGAGGACAGCTTCTTCCAGAAGCCCAACACCTACGAGACCCTGGCCGAGGACATCTACGGCAACATCCACCCGGACGACTATGACCGCGCCAAAGCCGCCTGGGCCGCCCACGAGGCCGATCCGGACGTGCCCTACAAGGTCGAGTACCGCATCCGCCGCACCGACGGGAAGGAGATCTGGGCGGCCTCGTCCTCCGAAGTGATCATCGACGAAAAGGGCCGGCCGAGCCGCGTGGTCGGCGCGCTGCAGAACATCACCGACCGCAAGCTGGCGGAGAACGCGATCGCCAGCGCCTTGGTGGACGCCGAGGCCGCAAACCGCGCCAAGAGCGAATTCCTGGCCAACATGAGCCACGAGATCCGCACTCCGATGAACGGCATCATGGGCATGAACGCCCTGTTGCTGCGCACGAGTTTGACGCCGGAGCAGAAGAAGTACGCCGACGCGGTGCGCGTCTCCGCCGACTGCCTTCTCGGCATCATCAACGATATCCTCGACATCTCGAAGCTGGAGGCCGGCAAGGTCGAGCTGGAGGCGATCGACTTTACCCTCGGCGCCGTGGTCGAGGACGTGGTCGAGCTGCTGTCGCCGCGCGCGGCGGAGAAGGGGCTGGAGCTGTGTTCCTTCCTCGACGACGGCGCCCGGCAAGGCTTCCGCGGCGACCCGACGCGGCTGCGCCAGGTGGTGCTGAACCTGCTCTCCAACGCGATCAAGTTCACCGACAAGGGCTATGTGGCCGTCGAGGTGCGCTCGCGCCTGCTCGGCGATGGCCGCACCGCGCTGCGGCTCGAGGTTCACGACACGGGCGTCGGCGTGCCGGCGGAAGCCAAGCCGCGCATGTTCGAGAAGTTCCAGCAGGCCGACGGCTCGATCACCCGCAAGTTCGGCGGCACCGGGCTTGGCCTCTCCATCTGCCGCCAGCTGGTCGGGCTGATGGATGGGTCGATCGGGGTCGAGGACCGCGGCGGCGGCGGCAGCATCTTCTGGGTCGAGGTGGAGCTGGACGCGGCGGCCAGCGCCATCGACGGCCGGCGCAAGGCGCGCCGCAGCCTGGAGGGCCAGCGGATCCTGGTCGTCGACGACATAGAGATCAACCGCAGCATCTTCGCCCGCCAGCTCGAGGCCGAGGGGGCGGTCATGGCCGAGGCCGCCGACGGGCCGACGGCGCTGGCCGCCATCGTCACCGCCGATGCGCTCGGCAAACCCTTCGACATGATCCTGATCGATCACATGATGCCGGGCATGGGCGGCGACGCGGTGGCCGAGAAGGTCCGAGCCAACGGCTCGCTGCAGCAGCCACGCATCGTGCTGGCTTCCTCGATCGGCGCGCCGGCGCCCTCCGAGCGGGCCCACAAGGCCGGGTTCGACGCCTTCCTGACCAAGCCCGTGCGCCACCAGGCGCTGGTCGACTGCCTGTCCGAACTGGTCGCCGCCCCCGCGCCGAAAGTCGAGCCCGCGCCAGCGCCCGAGGTCGAAGCGCCTGCCGCGCCCGCCGACCTACCGGCGCGCGGCGGCCGCGTGCTGCTGGCGGAGGACAACGAGATCAACGCCATGCTGGCCACCACCATCCTCGAAGAGGCGGGCTACGCGGTCGAGGCGGTGGTGAACGGCTGCGAGGCCGTGGACGCCGCGCGCCGCGGCGGCTTCGACCTGATCCTGATGGACGTGCAGATGCCGGTGATGGACGGCCTGCAGGCGACGCGCCTGATCCGCGAGCAGGAGAGCCCGGACGCGCCCCGCACCCCGATCGTCGCCCTGACCGCCAACGCCATGCGCTCCGACCAGGATGCCTGCCTCGCCGCTGGCATGGACGACTTCGTCTCCAAGCCGCTGGACCCCGACGCCTTCCTGCGCGTCGTGCGCCAATTCGTGGCCGATGCGGGCGAAATGGGCGACGGCGCGGGCCCGCAAGCCGTGCCCGCCGCCTTCCCCGATCTCGACGACGCCCAGCTCGACGCCCTTACCCGCCTGATGCCGGCAAAGCGTCTGCGCGTCATCATCGAGAGCTTCCTGGCCGCGGCGCAGGCCCGGCTGCAGCAGATCGAGGCCTGCGCCCATCAGGGTGACCTGGCGGCCATGGCCCGCGAGGCGCACGACCTGAAGGGCGTCTCCGGCAACTTCGGCGCCCGGCGCCTGCAGCACCTGGCCGAGCGGCTGGAGCATGCGGCCAAGGCGCACGACGCCGCCTCGGTGAGCTTGCTGACGCAGGAGGTGCGCCGCGCCTCGATCACTGCGTGGGACCTGGTCTCGCGGCGCCTGGCACTGCTGAAGGACGCGGATCGGGAGGTGGCGTGATGAACCGCGCCGAAGCCTCGAACCGCAAGGCCATGGTGGTGCTGGCCGCCGACGATCAACCCGTGAACATCATGATGCTGGAGTCGCTGATCGAAACCCAGGGCTTCACCTTCTTCGGGGTGGCGAGCGGCGCGGAGTGCCTGGCGCTGGCCCCGCGGGTCAATCCGCGGCTCATCCTGCTCGATATCCAGATGCCAGCCATGGACGGCTTCGAGACCTGCCGGCAGCTGCGCGCCACCATCGCGCTGAAGCACACTCCGGTGGCCTTCCTCACCGGCCGCAAGGCGGCCGCCGACGTGCAGGCGGGCATGGCCGCGGGCGGCAACGACTTCATCGTCAAGCCCTTCGACCCCGACAAGCTGCTGGCCCGGGTCATTCACTGGACCAGCAAGCCCGCTGCGAACGCGGCTTAAGGGCGCATCGGGCGGGACGCCTCGGACATGGTAGACACCACCCCGATGGTCGCGCGCATCCTTTTGGTCGAAGACGAGGGCCTGGTCGCCCTGATGCTCGAGGACATGCTCGAGGATCTGGGGTTCGAGGTCGCCTGTTCGGCGGCCACGGTCGCGCAAGCGCTGTCGTGGCTGGACGCCGGCGGCGCGCTCGACCTGGCGCTGCTGGACGTCAACCTGGGCGGCGAGCCGGTGTTTCCAGTGGCCGATGCGCTGAAGGCGCGCGGCGTCCCCTTCGCCTTCTCCACCGGCTACGGCGAAGGCCACGACCCCCGCTTCCGCGAAGCCCCCCTGCTCGGCAAGCCGATCCAGTTCGAGCGCCTGGGCGAAGTGCTGCGGGGGCTGGCGCCGCAGTAGGCTCACACCTCCCGTGCAGCGCAGCGAAACGGGGGAGGTGTCACGCGGAGCGTGACGGAGGGGGCGTCAGGCAGCGCAGATCAAGCGGCGAGCTTGCTCACTCTCGGCTTCGCGCCCCCTCCGTCACGCTTCGCGCGACATCTCCCCCGCTGCGCGGGTGAGGAGTGGTCAGGCTGCCTTTTGCAGGCTCTTGTGCAAGATCCCGATCGCCGCTTCGCGGTCGATCTGTTCGATCGCGGCGACTTCGCGGGCCATGCGGTCGAGGGCCGATTCGTAGAGCTGGCGCTCGGAATAGGACTGCTCGGGCTGGCTGTCGGAGCGGTGCAGGTCGCGCACCACTTCGGCGATCGAGATCAGGTCGCCCGAGTTGATCTTGGCTTCGTATTCCTGGGCGCGGCGGCTCCACATGGTGCGCTTGATGCGGGCGCGGCCCTTCAGCGTCGTCAGCGCCTGGCTGACCGTGTTGCCGGCGGCAAGCGAGCGCAGGCCGGCGGTCTTGGCCTTCTTGGTGGGGACGCGCAGGGTCATCTTCTCGTGGTCGAAGGTGATGACGTAAACCTCGAGCGACAGGCCGGCGACTTCCTGGTTTTCGACGCCGACCACCGCGCCCACGCCGTGGGCCGGGTAGACGACAGAGTCGCCAACCTTGAAATCGAGATCGCTCTTGGTGCTCATGGTCATAAGGTCCTTTCGCTGCTCGCCGCCCACCAGCGGCGTCCAATCGCTTCTCTTCCAGCCGGCAACAGCTCAGCCCCCGCAAAAGAGCGCGGCGGCGCCGTCACATCGGGTTCGGAATCGTCCCTGGCAGGGACGCCTTCGTCTTCGCGGATCGCCGTCGAAGAGAAGGATTGGGGGCTCTGTTATCGGCGCCAGACAGGCTCATGCCTGTCCCTACGTCGCGGGCGACTCTAGCACAAAATGCAGCTGATTGAAAGGTTTGTAACGCCCAGCCGACAAGTCGGGAATTTCTCCCGACGGGCGAAAGGTCAGGAGCCCTTGCCGGGCTTCTCGCTGAAGTAGCGGTCGAACTTGTCTGTTTCGCGTTCGAAATCGTCCGCGTCGGCGGGCGGTTCGCCCTTCAGCGTGATGTTCGGCCATACCTTGGCGTAGTCGGTGTTGACCTTCAGCCACTTGCCGTCCGGGTCGTCCTCGGTGTCGGGCTTGATGGCGTCCACCGGGCACTCCGGCTCGCAGACGCCGCAGTCGATGCACTCGTCCGGATTGATGACGAGGAAGTTCTCGCCCTCATAGAAGCAATCGACCGGGCACACCTCCACGCAGTCCATGTACTTACATTTAATGCAGGGGTCGGTGACGATGTAGGTCATCGGGGGCTCTGGCGGACGAAGGCGGCGTGTTTGTCAGCCGCGCGGGCGGCTTGTCAATGCCGTGGCTCTGGCGGGGCTTGCAGGTTTGCTGACAGCGACACAGGGAGCGAGGTCAGGACGGCGGCGCGCGACTGAGGCAGGCGCTGTCCGCAGCGGTGTTGTCGATCGCGGTTTCGATCCGCGTCATCGTCGCCGGCATGCCCACCATATGGCCGTCAGCGTCCCGCACCGTCTTGGTGCGGTGATGACGCGTGACGGTCACGATATAGGTCGGCAGGTCCGTGATCCGGCTGTTGTAGCTGTCCTTGAACCCAAAGAAGCCGCTGCTGTCGATGAAGGCTTGCAGCTGCGCGACGGCTGCCGGCGCGATCGTCCACCGCCGCTTGCCCTGGCAGTGAATGCTGGCCCCGCGACCGCTCTCACCACCGGTGAAGACGACCTGGCCCGCGGCGTCGATGGTCACGGTATAGACCGGGCAGGTCCCAAGGCAGGCCCCGCGCAACAACTGAACGCTGAAGCTGGGGTCGGGCCGCGCGGTCGCCAGCGCCGGCGCCGCCACGAGGCCCGCGGTTAGGATCGCTGCTGCGATGCGCCGCACGCTCAAGCCTCCCCGTCCAGCGGCGACCAGAGTTCCCGCGCTTCGGCCGGCGGGCCGCGGCGGACGCCGAGCGCCTCGATCCTTACAGCGTGCACGCGCCCGGCGATCGCGAAAACCAGCGCGTCGCCCGGCTTTATCGTGCGGGCCGGCTTGTCGAGGCGGGTTTCCTGGCCGCCGCGGGTGAGACGCACCCGGCCGCCGTCGATCAGCTCGGCCGCCAGCGTGCGACTCTTGCAGAAGCGCGCGCGCCACAGCCACACGTCGGCGCGGAGCGACGGGTCAGCCATGCGCGCGGCGGACCGGCCGGCGGCGATGGCGCTTCGGAGCGGCCGGGCGCAGCGCGGCGAGGGCGGCGAAGGGTGAGGCGGCGGCGGGCGGCGTCTCCGAGGCGGCTTTGGCGCGCGCCGGGCGCGGCGGCTCGGTGCGGCGGCGCCAGACCTGGGTCGGGGCGCGGCCGACCGGGGCGTAGCCGACAGCGCTCAGGATGGCGCGCGCATCGGCCTCGCTCCAGCCCAGCTCCTCGCGGGCCTGGTCCGAGAACAGCACCCCCTCGCCCTGCTTGGCGGCGGAGCGCAGCAGCTCGTCCAGCCGCTCCAGCTGCTCGACCGGCACTGCCAGCCGGCCGATCGCCGCCAGGCCGCGCAGCGACAGCGCCCGCACCGCCGGCAGCGGCGACGGTAGGGCCGCGAGCAGGCCCTCGGCCGGCGTCCAGTCCGGCGCGGCGGCGACCGCGAAGGGTCGGGCGTAGGCGCGGGCCGCGCCGGCCAGCTCGGGCAGGAAAAGCGCGAAGGCGCCGAGGCGCACGCCGAGCGACTTCAGCGCCCGCCGCTCGCCCTGGCTGAGGCTTTTCAGCTCGGCTTCGAGCCCGGTGCGCGCCAGCACCCCACCGGCCTCGATCAGCCGGTAGGCGAGGCCGCGCGGCAGGCCCTTGAGCGCGCCGGACGCGACCGCCTCCTCCAGCCGCCGCAGCGACGGCAGCTGTCGCCCTGCCTCGGCCGCCAAGAAGGCTTCCAGCCGCCGCGCCGCCCGCTCCCGCGCCGGCGCCGCGCCCAGCTCGCCGTAGAGCCGCACCCGGGGCGCGAACGGCTTGTCGCCAGCCAGCGCCGCGGCCGCCTCGCCATGCCAGAGCACCGCGCCGTCTGGCGTCAGCGCGAAGGCCTCGTCCGGCTCGGCGGCGAGGCGGCCGAGCCGGCGCGCGATCTCCGGCCCCACGGCCCGCTGGGCGGCGGCGCGCAGGGCCTTGGCTTCCAGCGTCGACGCACCCTTGTCCCCCTCGAAGGCGAGGCCGTTGAGCCGGCCGACGAAATGTCCCTCGACCGTCACCGACCCGTCGGCCGCGACGCCGGCCAGCAGTTCGGCGCTCGCGCCGAGCCCGCGGATCAGCGCGCTGGTGCGCCGGTCGATGAACCGGGCCATTAGCTTCTCGTGCAGGGTGTCGGAGAGCCGGTCCTCCAGCGCCCGCGTCACGCCCTGCCAGTGGGCCGCGTCGGCCAGCCAGTCGGGGCGGTTGGCGACGTAGGCCAAGGTGCGCACATTGGCGAGGCGCATCGAGAGGGCGTCGATCTCACCCTCCGTGCGGTCGACCTGCTTCAGCTGCCCGGCCATCCAGTCGCCCGGCACATGGCCGTCGCCTTCGGTCAGGTGCTCGAAGAAGGTCTTGGCGAGGCGCACGTGGTCTTCCAGCGTGGTCTTGCGGAAGTCGGGCGTCTGACAGGCGTCCCAGAGCCGGAACATCGCCGAGCGGTCGCGGCAGCGCTCGACCAGCGCCGCATCGCCGGCGAGCTGGCGCAGGGTGGTCTCGTCCAGCGCTTCCTCCGAGGGCTTCAACCCCTCGCGCGGCGCAGGCTCGGAGAGCGAGCGCAACAGGTTGGCGAGCGAGCTGAAGTCGAGCCGCGAATTGCGCCACAGCGCCGTGGTGACCGGCTCGAACCGGTGCTCCTCGACCTGCGCCGCCAGTTCCTCGTCCATCGGCTCGCAGGCGCCGGTGACGCCGAAGGTCCCGTCGCGCCGGAACCGCCCCGCGCGGCCGGCGATCTGGCCGACCTCCTGCGGAAAGAGCGGCCGGGTGCGCTTGCCGTCGAACTTGGTCAGGCCCGCGAACGCCACGTGCCCCAGGTCCATGTTGAGACCCATGCCGATGGCGTCGGTGGCCACCAGGAAGTCGACCTCGCCGCCCTGGTAGAGGGCGACCTGGGCGTTGCGGGTGCGCGGGCTCAAGTTGCCCATCACCACCGCCGCCCCGCCGCGCTGGCGCCGGATCAGCTCGGCGATGGCGTAGACCTCGGCCGCCGAGAAGGCGACCACAGCGGTGCGCCGCGGCAGCCGGGTGATCTTCTTCTGCCCCTCGTAGGTGAGCTTGGAGAAGCGCTCGCGGATGGCGATCTCGACTCCCGGCAGCAGCCGCCGCACCAGCGGCGCCATGGTCGCGGCGCCCAGGAACATGGTCTCGTAGCGGCCCCGCGCGCCCAGCAGCCGCTGGGTGAACACGTGGCCGCGCTCCGGGTCGGCGCAGAGCTGGATCTCGTCGATGGCCAGGAACTCGACCTCGCGAGCCAGCGGCATCGCCTCGACCGTGCAGACGAAGTAGTGCGCCCGCGGCGGCACGATCTTCTCCTCGCCGGTGATCAGCGCCACCGAGGCGGCGCCCCTGGCCGCCACCACCCGGTCGTAGATCTCGCGCGCCAGCAGCCGCAGCGGCAGCCCGATCATGCCCGAGGCGTGACCCAGCATCCGCTCCACCGCCAAGTGGGTCTTGCCGGTATTCGTCGGCCCCAGCACCGCAACGATCCGCGACGGCGCCTGGCCGGTGGGACGATCGCTCATGTCCCGGATGTGGAGGAGGAATCGGGCGGAGGCAATGGCCGCCCCCCTAGCGCAGGTCCGCGAGGATGGTTTCGGAGTCCCGGCCACCGTAGAGGACGCGGAGAACGGAAACGGTGTCGTCGGTCACTCTGAAGGCGATCAGCGCCCGACCCTCGAAGCCGATTGTGCGCAGGCCCGGGAGCAGATCGTCTCGCGCCGCCCCGCGTTTCGGGAAGACGTCGAGGCGAAGGCAGAAGTCCGTCAGCCGCGCCAGATAGCGGGCAGCTACCCGGTGACCGGCCATTTCGGCGATCCAGCCGGCCAGCTCGACCAGATCGTCCTCGGCCGCCTGGTCGAAGACAACCTTGTAGGTCATCCGACCTTGGATATCGCCTTAGCGCGGATGCGGCCGATAACCCGGTCGAAGATCTCCTCGCCGGGGATCGCGCGAGACGGATCGGCCGCATGGGCGATCGCTGTCGGAACCACCTCATCGCGCAGCCAGCGCTCGACGGCGAGGTCCCGCTCAGCCAGCGCGCGCAACCCCTCCCGCACGACCTCGCTATCGGAGGCGTAGGCGCCCGACGCTACTTTGCCCTTGATCATATCGACCATATCGACCGGCAGGGTGATGCTGAGCTGACTCGTGGAACGCATGATCGCACTCTCAGGATAGGATTTAATCCTATCAGAACGCGACGCCTCAATCCAGCGTCCGCTGATACCGCGCGATCGTCAGGGCCGTGACGACGCACACGAACACACCCAGCGCGGCGAGGCTGGGCCAGGCGTCGGCGAGGGTCTGGCCCTTGAGCAGGGCGCCGCGGACGATGCGCAGGAAGTAGGTCACCGGGATCGCCGAGCCCACCACTTGAGCCCACCCCGGCATGCCGCGGTAGGGGAACATGAAGCCCGAGAGCAGGATCGAGGGCAGGATGTAAAACATCGCCATCTGCATCGCCTGCAGCTGGCTCCGGGCCACCGTCGAGATCAGGAAGCCCAGCGCCAGGCTGCCGACGATGAACAGCAATATGCCGGCGCCCAGGCCCAGCCAGCCGCCGCGCATCGGCACCTGGAAGAGCGAATAGGCGAGCAGCAGCACCACGGCCGTCTGCAGCAGCCCGACGATCACATAGGGCGAAAGCTTGCCGACCATCACCTCCAGCGGCTGTACCGGCGTCGCGAGCAGGAACTCCATCGTGCCCCGCTCGCGTTCGCGGGTGACGGCCAGGGCCGTGATCAGCACCAGGGTCATCGAGAGGATCACGCCCAGAAGGCCCGGCACGATGTTGTAGGCCGAGACGCTGTCAGGATTGTAGAGGTTGTGCACCACGACGCTGAACGGCGCGCTGACCGCGCCCCGCGCCGCCGGCAGGCCCACCAGATCGCGCTCCAGCGCCTGCGCCGGCAGCCCGGCCAGGGCGGCGACCGCGGGGCCGGTGGCGCTGGGGTCGCTGGCGTCGGCCTCGATGAGGATCTGCGGGTCCTCGCCGCGGATCACCCGGCGGCTGAAGTCGCCAGGGATGGTCACGGCGAACTGCACCGTGCCCCGCTGCAGCATGGTGTCGAGCTCGGCCGGCGTGCGGGCCGTGGCGGTCAGGTCGAAGTAGCTGGAGTTGCGCACCGCGGCCAACACCGAGCGGGCGAAGACCGTGTCTTCCTGCACCAGCACCGCGGTCGGCAGGTGGCGCGGCGTGTCGTTGATCGCGTAGCCGAACAGCAAGAGCTGCACCACCGGCAGCACCAGGATCATCGCGTAGGTCAGCCGGTCACGGGTGAGCTGGGTGAACTCCTTGGCCAGCACCGCCAGCACCCGGGTGAAGGAGAAGAAGTTCATGCCGCCTCGGCGCCCGGCGCGCCCATCAGGTGGATGAAGACGTCCTCCAGCGTCGGTGGCGCTTCGGTCCAGGTGAAGGGCGCGCGGCGGTAGGGCGCGATCGCGGCTTCCAGCGCCGCGCGGTCGGGGCCGGCGACGTGCAGGGCCTGGCCGAAGGCGGCGGCGGTCTCGACGCCCGGCCGGGCGCCGATTTCGGCCGCCAGGTCCGACAATCCCTCGCCTTCGCCGACGAAGGTGAAGACGTGGGCGGCCTTGATCACCTCGGGCACCGTGCCGCGCGCCAGCAGCTTGCCATCCAGGATGTAAGCGATCTCATGGCAGCGCTCGGCCTCGTCCATGTAGTGGGTGGAGACCAGCACGGTCAGGCCGCTGTGCGCCAGCCGGTGGATCTCGTCCCAGAAGGTGCGCCGGGCCCGCGGATCGACGCCGGCGGTTGGCTCGTCGAGCAGAAGCAGGCGCGGCTCGTGCAGGGTGGCGCCGGCCAGGGCCAGCCGCTGCTTCCAGCCGCCGGACAGCGAACCCGCTAGCTGGCCGCGCCGCTCCACCAGGCCCAGCCCCTCCAGCGCCGCCTGCACCCGCTCGCGGCGCCGG
>DATAVF010000179.1:0-17254 GCA_036267835.1 Caulobacteraceae bacterium
GCCGACGACACCGGCAGCCTGCTGGTCTTCCTGCCCGGCCAGGGCGAGATCCTGCGGGTCGCCGAGCGCCTGGCCGAGCGCCTCCGCGACCCGGCCGTCGAGGTTGCCCCGCTTTACGGCGCCCTCGATCCCGCCACGCAGGACCGCGCCATTTCGCCGGCGCCGCCGGGTCGGCGCAAGGTGGTGCTGGCGACTTCGATCGCCCAGACCAGCCTGACCATCGAAGGCGTGCGGGTGGTGATCGACGCGGGCCTCGCCCGTGTGCCGCGCTACGACCCCGGCGGCGGCCTCACCCGCCTCGACACGGTCCGCGTCACCGCCGCGGCGGCCGACCAGCGGCGGGGCAGGGCGGGGCGCACCGAGCCCGGCGTCTGCTACCGGCTCTGGGACGAGCGCGAGACCCGAGGCCTGATCCCCTTCGACCGCCCCGAGATCCTGGAGGCGGACCTCGCCCGCGTCGCCCTCGATCTGGCGCTGTGGGGCGCGGGCGACGGCGCCAGCCTCGCCTTCCTCGACCCACCGCCGAGCGCCGCCATGGCCGAGGCTCGCACCTTGCTGCAGCGCCTCGCCGCGCTGGACGGCGCCGGCGCCCTCACCGAGCACGGCCGCCGCATGGCCGGCGTCGCGCTGCCGCCACGCCTCGCCCACATGGTGCTGCGCGCTGCCGCTTCCGGCCAGGCCGAGCGCGCCGCCCACATCGCCGCGCTGGTGACCGAGCGCGGGCTTGGCGGCCGGGCGGTCGACCTGGAGACGCGATTGGCGGGTTTCCAGCGCGACCGCGGCCCGCGCGCCAGGGACGCCGCCGCGCTCGCCCGCCGCTGGGCCGGCGAGGCTGGCGCGGGCCAGGGCGCGTCGCCGCTCAGCGACGCCTTGCTGCTGGCCGAGGCGTGGCCCGAGCGCATCGGCAAGGCGCGCGGCCAACTCGGCCACTTCCAGCTCGCCAGCGGCCGCGGCGTCCACGTGGAGCCCACCGACAGCCTCGCCAAGGCGCCCTGGATCGCGGTCGCCGAACTCGGCGGCGGCGAGGCGCGCGACCGGGTGCTGCTGGCCGCCGAGCTCGACCCGGCTGAGCTGAGGGCAGCGTTCGCCGATCGGCTGACTCGCGAGGCGCGCCTCGAGCCAGACGCCGGCGGCCGGCTGCGCGCCAAGGAAGTGGTCGCGCTGGGCCGGCTGGTGCTCGAAGAGCGCCTGATCCCCAACCCGGATCCGGCGATGATTCGCGCCGCGCTGCTGAACGAGGTGCGGCGCACCGGGCTCACCAACCTGCCATGGGGCGAGGGTTCGCGCAGCCTGCGGGCCCGCGCCGCCTTCCTTCGCGCCTCCGATCCGATCGCGCCCGATTTCTCCGACGAAGCGTTGTTGGCGAACCTCGACGCCTGGCTGGGTTTGGTGCTGGTCGGCAAGTCCTCGCTGGCCGGCCTCACCGACCCGGACCTGGAAGCGGCCCTGCGCTTCCTGATCCCCTACGAGGCCCAGCGCCGCCTCGACCGGGACGCGCCGACCCGCTTCGAGGCGCCGACCGGCTCGCGCTTCGCCATCGACTACGCTGCCGAGGGCGGGCCGCGCGTCGATATCCGGGTGCAGGAGCTGTTCGGCCTCACCACCCACCCGACCGCCGCCGGCGTGCCGCTGACCCTGGCGCTGCTGTCGCCGGCGCACCGCCCGATCCAGGTCACGCGCGACCTGCCGGGCTTCTGGCGCGGCTCCTGGGCCGACGTGCGCAAGGACATGCGCGGCCGCTATCCGAAGCACCCGTGGCCCGAAGACCCCGCCGCCGCCGCGCCGACCACGCGGGCCAAGCCGCGTGGCAGCTAGGCGTCGACGGTGACGCGGCGCATGTGGCGGCGCTGGCCGGGGTAGTCGTTGAGCGCGAAGTGCCAGACCGAGCGGTTGTCCCAGAAGGCGACCGAGCCGGTTTCCCAATGGAAGCGGCAGGTGAAGGCCTCGTAGCGGCAATGCTGGAAGAGGTAGTCGAGCAGCGGCTTGGATTCCCGCTCCCGCCAGCCCTCGAAGCGCACCGTGAAGGCCGGATTGACGTAGAGCGCCTTGCGCCCGCTTTCCGGGTGGACGAGCACCACGGGGTGGACGAACTCGCCGACCGCGCCCTCCGCCTCGACCACGCTCATCGACTGCCGCTGCTGCGCCGAATGCCCCCGCGAGGAATACTCGCGCGCCGCCGAGTGCACCGCGCGCAGCCCCTCCAGCGTGCGCTGCAACGCCGGCGACAGCGCCTCGAACGCCGCGGCCTGGCTGGAGAACAGGGTGTCGCCGCCGACCTCGGGCACTTCGACCGCGTGCAGGATCGAGCCGATCGAGGGGTGCTCCAGGAAACTCATGTCGGAGTGCCAGCCGCCGCCGAAGTTCACCCGGTCCTGCGGCTCCTTGATCACCTCCATCACCTCGGGATGGCCGGGCATGCCGGCGACGTACGGATGGATGTTGAGCGGGCCGAAGCGGTAGCCGAGCCGCACCTGCTGCTCGGGCGAGAGGTACTGGTCGCGGAAGAAGATCACCTGGTGGCGCACGAAGGCGGCGCGGAGCTCGGCGATCGTCTCGTCCGGCAGGTCGACACCGAGGTCGACGCCGCCGATCTCGGCGCCGAGCGCCCCGCCGACCGGGCGGATCTGCAGTCTGGGGGCGTACATGGGAGGCTCCTCGCTTCAGGCGGTCGCGGCATAAATCATGACGCCGGTGGCGACGGCCAGGTTGAGGCTGTCGGCGCGGCCGCGCATCGGGATTTTCACCGTGACGTCGCAGGCCGCCGCCAGGTCGGGGGTGAGACCGGCCTGCTCATTGCCCATCAGGATCAGCGACGGCGGCGTGTAGATCGCGGCGCGGAAGTCCGTCGCCGCGGTCAGCAGGGTGCCGACCACCGAGCCCGGCCAGGCGGCGCGCCAGGCCAGAAACGCATCGGTCGTGGCGCGGGCCAGCTTCACGGCGAAGATCGAGCCCATGGTGGCGCGCACGGCCTCGACCGAGAACGGGTCGCAGCATTCGCCGACCAGCACCACGCCGCCGCAGCCGGCCGCGTCGGCGGTGCGCACGATCGTGCCGAGGTTGCCGGGATCGCGCACCGCCTCCAGCGCCACCCAGCAAGCGGCGGCGTGAGGGCTCAGCGAGTCCAGCGGCGCGTAGGCCTGGTCGAAGACCGCGAGCACGGTCTGCGGATTGTCGCGCCGGGAGATCTTGCCGAGGATGTCGCGACTGACCTCGATCGCCTCGCCGCCCGCCGCCTCGGTGGCCGCGAGCGCCTGCTTCAGCAGCGGATGGCCGGCAGCCTCGGCGCCGTAGAGCAGCTGACGCGGCGCGCGGCCCAGCTCCACCGCCTCGGTGATGATCTTCAACCCCTCGGCGAGGAACTGGCCGGTTTCCTCGCGGGCCTTGCGCATGTGCAGCGCCCGGGCAGCCTTCACCGTCGGGTTGGATAGCGAGGTGATGGCCCGGCTCACAGGCCAGAGTCCATTGGGCCCGCGCTCCACCGGGCGAAGAACGAAACGCCGACGCCGCGCTGGCCGCGCTCTTCCATCAGCGCCAGCTCGCCCCAGTCGATGTCGCCGCCGCGCCCCGCCAGTGCGCCGGCCATCAACCCGGCCAGCGCCAGGCCGGACAGCCGCTCGGCGTAGGCGTTGAGTAGCAGGAACGACGCGTCGGGCGAGAGCAGGGCGGCGCAGTCCGCGATCAGCGCGGGCAGGTCTTCGAGCAGCCTCCAGACTTCGCCGCCGGGGCCGCGGCCGAATTTCGGCGGATCAAGGACGATCCCGTCGTAGAGCGAGCCGCGCCGCACCTCGCGCTGCACGTACTTGCGCGCATCTTCCGTCAGCCAACGGACGGGTTTATCGGATAATCCTCCGAGTTCGGCGTTTTCCCTCGCCCAGCCCACCGCCCGCTTCGACGCGTCGAGGTGGGTCACGGCCGCGCCCTCGGCGGCGCAGACCAGGCTGGCGACGCCGGTGTAGCCGAAGAGGTTCAGCACCCTCAGCGGCCGTCCGGCGCTGCGCAGCCGCGTTTGCAGCCACGCCCAGTTTGACGCTTGCTCCGGGAAGAAACCCAGGTGGCGGAACGGGGTGAACCGTCCGTAGAACTTCACCCCGCGCCAGGCCAGCGGCACGCGGGTCGGCATCTGCCGGGCGAAGCGCCAGCGGCCGTCGTCATCCTCGCCTTCGGGATCGAAGATGGCGTCCGCGCCGTCCCAGCGCGCGGCGTCCAGCGCCGGCGCCCACAGGCACTGCGGCTCGGGCCGCACCACGCTGAGCGCGCCATAGCGTTCGAGCTTGCGCCCACCGCCGCTGTCGACCAGGGCGTAGTCGTCCCAGCCGGCGGTGCGCATCACCAGCGGGGCGGCAGCGATGGCCGGGGCCTCGTTCATGCGCCTTGGCTTAGCGGTTCGGGCGCTGCGTCGTCCAGCCGCGCCCGCGCCCTTGCCGGGGCCGCGCGAAACGCCTTAAGTGCCGAAACATAAATGCAAGATGGGTAACGCCGCGTGGATACGGCCCTGATCAAACCCGCGAAGTCAGCGCGCAAGGCCAAGGGCGACGGTCACCTGCGCCGCATCGAGATTCTCGAAGCCGCCGAGCGTATCTTCGTCGCCGAGGGCTACGAGGGCGCGACGATCCGCAAGATCGCCGACGAAGTGGGCGTTTCTTCGACCGCGCTCTACATGCACTTCCGCGACAAGGACGAGATCCTGCACGAGATCTGCCTGGGCGCGGTGCAGATCCTGCTCGACCAGAACAGCGAGATCGCCGCCCGACCGTGCGATCCGGTGACGCGCGTGCAGCTGATGCTCGAAGCCTATGTGCGCATGGGGCTGGAGCATCCGAACGCGTATCGCCTGGTCTTCATCACCTCGCCGCGCGGCACTGCCGCCGGCCCGATCCGCGAGGCGACGGCCGAGGCGGCGACGCGCTGCTATGCCTGCTACAGCGGCGTGGTCGGCGAGATCGCCGCCGCCGGGCGCCTGCGCATCGGCGACACCCACAGCGCCGCCCAGGCGCTCTGGGCCGCCTGCCACGGACTGGTCGCCCTGATGATCACCCGCCCGAATGTCGAGTGGGCGCCGGCGCGGGAACTGACCTCGCTGACCGTCGAAGGCCTGCTGCACGGCCTGGTCGCGCCCTGACGCCATGCGCGGCTTGACGGCGGCCGCGCTCGGGCTGGCGCTGGCGATCAGCAGCGCCGCCCGGGCCGCGCCCCGCATCGTCTCCCTCGATCAGTGCGCGGACCAGTACGTGCTGGCGCTGGCGCCGCGCGGCGAGATCGCCGGGCTGTCGAAGCGGGCGCTGAACGGCGATTCCGCCGAGCGGGCCCTGGCGGTGGGCCTGCCGGAACTGCGGCCGACGCTGGAGTCGGTGCTGGGGGCGCAGGCGAGCATCGTCGTCTACTATTGGAGCGCCGACGCGCGGCTGCCGGACGAGCTGCGCCGGCGCGGCATCGCCGCGGTGCAGATCGATGAGGCCAACGACTTCCCCGGCATCCGCGCCAACATTCGCAAAATCGCCGCGGCCGTCGATCAGCGCGCGGCCGGCGAAGCGCTGGTCGCCCGCATGGACGCCGATCTTGCCCGCGCCAGCGGCGCCTGGGGTGGCGCGCGGGCGCTCTACCTGACCACCTACGGCTTCACCGCCGGCAAGGGCACGCTGGTCGGGGCGATGATGAACGCAGCGGGGCTCTCCACCGCGGCGACCAGCGATGGCTATAGCCCCGCGCCGCTGGAGGCGCTGGTGCTGAACCCACCGCAGGCGCTGGTGCTCGGCTTCTTCCGCGACCTGGCGGGCGGGCGCCAGCACTGGAGCATTGCCGGTAACGGGTATCTGCGGGGGCTGGTCGCGAAGCGGGCCATCGCCTCGCTGCCCGGCTCGGTGCTCGGCTGCCCGGCCTGGACCGCCGCCGAGGGCGCGCTGGCGCTGGCGCAGGCGCGGCAAGGGCGCTGAGGCCGCATGCGCTTGATCGCCCTGCTGACCCTGCTGTTGGCGGCCGCTCTGGCGCTCTCGGTGGCGTTCGGCGAGACCGGGCTCAGCCTCGCCCAATACGGCGCCGCGCTCACCGACCCGTCGTCGGCGCCGGCCGAGATCCTGTTCGGCATCCGGGCGCCACGGGCGGCGTGCGCGGCGCTGGTCGGCGCGGCGCTGGGGCTGGCGGGCGCGGTGATGCAGGGGCTGTTGCGCAACCCGCTGGCGGAGCCCGGCGTGCTCGGCGTCTCGGCCTGGTCGGGCTGCGCGGCAGCCTTGGCGATCGCCTTCGGACTGGGCGCGGTCCCGGGTGCGCTGGAGACCGCGGCGCTGGTCGGGGCGCTGGGGGCCGGCGCGATGGTCGCGGTGCTGGCAGCGCGGTTCCGCGAGCCGGAGACCCTGATCCTGTTCGGCGTCGCCCTGGCGGCGCTGGGCGGGGCGATGACGGCGCTGGTGTTCAACCTCTCGCCCTCGCCAGTGACCACGGCGGAGATCCTCAGCTGGCTGCAAGGCTCGGTCGCCGATCGCGACTGGAGCGAGCTCGCTGCGGCGCTCATCCCGATGGCGGCCGGGACCGCGCTCTGCCTCTACGCCTCGCGGGGCCTGCGCATGCTGACCCTCGGCGAGGAGGCCGCAGCGCTCTCCGGCCTGCCGATGGCGCGGCTGCGGGTGGCGGCCATCGCCGGCGCGGCCCTGCTGACCGGGGCGTCGGTAGCCCTGGCCGGCGTGATCGGCTTCGTCGGGCTGGCCGCGCCGCATCTGGTGCGCGGCGCGGCGTCGGACGACCCGGCCCGCACGCTGGTCCCCTCGGCCATCGCCGGCGCGATCCTGCTGACCCTGGCCGACCTGCTGGCGCGGGTGATCCCCAGCGAGGAGGAGCTGCGGCTGGGCGTGGTGACGGCGCTTTTCGGCGCGCCGCTCTTCGCCTTGATCGCCTGGCGCGCGGCGCGGAGCTGGCGGGCATGAGCTCGGCGCTGGAGCTGTCGGGCGTTTCAGTGCAGCGCGGGCGCCGCGCGGTCCTCGACAATGTCTCCCTGGCCGTACAGCCGGGCGAGATGCTGGGCCTCGTCGGCCCCAACGGCGCGGGCAAGACCACCCTGCTGCGCGCCGCCCTCGGCCTGCAGAAGCGCAGCCGCGGCGCTGTGACCCTCTCCGGCCGCCCGCTGGAGACGCTGAACGAGGCCGAGCGAGCCTCCGCCGCCGGCTACCTGCCGCAGGAGCGCCGCGTCGCGTGGAACATGCCGGCCGAGGACGTTGCCGCCCTCGGCGCGATCGGCCTCGCCCCTCGCGACGGCCTGGCTCTGGCCCGCGCCTGCCTGGACGAACTGGAAGTGGCTGGCCTGGCCCGCCGCGGCGTGCTCGACATGTCGGGCGGCGAGCGGGCGCGGGTGCTCCTGGCGCGGCTGCTGGCGACGCGGGCGAAGCTGCTGGTCGCCGACGAGCCCGCCGCCGGCCTCGACCCCGAAGCCCAGCTGCTGATCCTGGAGCGGCTGCGCCGCCGCGCGGCGGCCGGCGCGGCGGTGATCGTCACCTCGCACGACCTGACCCTGGCGGCCCGCGCCTGCGACCGGGTCGCGGTGCTGCACGCCGGCAAGCTGCGGGCGCTGGGGGCCCCCGCCGAAGCGCTATCGCCCGCAATCCTCTCGGAGGTCTTCGCGCTCGACGGCGCGCTGATCGCCTCGCCCGCCGGCTTGACCCTGGCGGCCTCGCGCCGGCCTAGTGCTCGGCCGTGAGGCCGAGGCTGGTCGCGCCGATCGCGGCGGTGGGCGAGCCGCCGTAGCCATAGCCGCCGCGGCGCAGGTCGGATGCGAGGGTAAGCCTGGCGGTGCCGCCGGCCAGTCGCGCCCGGTAGATCTCCGTCGCCTCCAGCACCCGCATCACGTAGTCCTTGGTCTCGGAGAACGGGATGCACTCGATGAAGTCGGTCGGGTCGGTCGAGGACGAGCGCGGGTCGCCGCAGCTGGCCGCCCACTGGCCGGGCCGCCCGGGGCCGGCGTTGTAGGCCGCGGCCGCCATCACGTACGAGCCGTCGAACTGGTTCACCAGCTGGCCGAGGAAGGCCGAGCCCAAGGTCATGTTGTAATCGGCGTCGAGCAGGTGGCCGCCGCCGTAATTGTAGCCGAGCTTGCGCGACAGGATCGCCGCGGTGCCCGGCATCAGCTGCATCATGCCTTGCGCGCCGGCGCCGGAGTGCACGCCCGGATCGAAGCCGCTCTCCTGGCGAGTGATGCCGAGCACGAACGCCGCCTCCGGCGCGCCGGCCACTGTCGGCGGGGTGCGCAAGGGATAGCCGCGGATCGGCAAGATATAGCCGTGCTGGGCCGCCAGCCGCACCACCTTCATCGAGAGGAACTGCTCGCCATAGCCGCGCACCAGATCGACCAGCTCAGCCGCCTCGGCGCTGCTCGGCACCGCCGCGCCCAGCTGGATGACGAAGCTGGCGAAGGTGTCCTTGGCCCCGATCTCCTCCATGATCCGCGCCGCGCGGATCGGCTCGCGATCCTCGAAGCGGGCGCGGTCGGCGGCGGTGATGACCGGGTCGACGCCGAGACTGATGGTGTCCTGGCCAACCTTGGCCGCGGCCAGCTGGCCATAGAAGGCGGTCTGGTAGCGCGCGGCGCCGGCGTAAAAGATCTGGGCATTGACCGGATCGCCGGACGCTTCGGCGGCGCGGCCGCGCCAGTAGAGGCCGCGGCTCAGCGTCAGCGGCGAGAGGCCGATCTCGGCCAGCCGGGCGAAGTGCTGGTCGGCGAGCGCCGGATCCTTCAGCTTGGTCAGCGCCACCCAGCCGGCGTCGAATTCGGCCTCGGCCGCGTCCGGGCCGCGATCGACCCCGCTGTCGGCGGCGGCGCGATAGGCGCCGCGCCAGTCGCCGGACTGCATCGCCGCGGCGATGAGCGGCTTGCGCAGCTTCCACATCCGCGCCTGGGCGTCGTCGTCGGGGAGGGCGGTGGGCAGGCGCGGGATCAGGGCGATCGCGCCTGACGTGTCGCCGCGTCGCTGCGCCGCCAGCGCCAGCTCGTAATAGAGGCCGGGTGCGTCGCGCACCGAGGCGGGCAGCGAACTCGCCAGTCCCTCGCCGCCGCCGCCGGAGCGGATCGACATCCGCGCCTGGGCCAGCGCCCGCTGGTCGTCGCTGAGCAGCGGCAGCAGCGCCCGGGCGGCCTCGCCCTGCGAGCCGTAGAGCAGCATGTCCTCACGGGCGGCATGGTCGTCGGAAGTGAGCAGCGCCCCGAAGCGGGTCAGCATGGTCTGCTGCGCCGAGGCATCGAAAGGCTTGGTGCGCCAGATCTTCTGGATCACCGCCGCGGCCTTGGGGGTCTGGCCGGTGGCGTTGTAGGCGGCGGCGAGCGCCATCGCGCCTTCGGGCGTCATCGGATCGGCGCCCGCAAACCAGTCGATGACGCCTTGCGGCGAGAGCCCGCCGCCTTCGATCACCCGCTCGGTGGCCGCGACCCTCCTGGCCGCGCCAGGCCAGCCGGCCAGATCGCGCCGCGCGCCGTCGAGTTCGGCGTAGCTCATCCCGTCGGGATTTGTGTCGACCAGCGCCCAGAGCGCGATCTTGCGCGCCAACGGATCGGACATGTCGTTCATCATGGTGCGGATGCGCCCGGCGTCGCCGAGCCGCGCCGCGGTGAGCGCCGAGGTCAGCATCTGCGCATCGGACGCGCTCAGCTGCTGGCGCACGGTATAGGTCAGCGACTGGGCCTGGTCGCTGTCGCTGGCCAGCGCGACCCCGGCCGTGACCATGCCAGCCATGGCAAGCGCGCCTCCGAGGCTGATCAGGGCGCGGCGCAGATGGAACTTCCCGGTCAAACCAGCTCCGACTCGTTGACGGATAACTATTAGCGCGGGTTGCGGCCCGGCGCCCCGACGACATATTGTCCGAACGCTCACTTACTGCCGGGCCGGCGCCCGGTGAATTCACGGCTTCTTGCACACATGGTTCGCCCCCGATTCCGCGGCGTTTTTACGGCGCTCGTCACCCCCTTTCGCGATGGGCGTCTGGACGAGAAAGCCTTCGTGCGCCTGGTCGAGCGCCAGATCGACGCAGGGGTGCATGGCCTGGTGCCGGTGGGCACCACTGGCGAGACCTCGACGCTGAGCCACGAGGAGCATCGCCGCGTCGTGCAGCTGTGCGTGGAAACGGCGGCCGGCCGCGTGCCGGTGATCGCCGGCGCCGGCTCCAACTCGACCTCCGAGGCGATCGCGCTGGCCCGCCACGCCAAGGAAGTCGGCGCCGACGCGGCGCTGGTGGTGACGCCCTACTACAATCGCCCCAGCCAGGAGGGGCTCTATCGCCACTACGCGGCGATGAACGATGCGGTCGACATCCCGATGCTGGTCTACAACGTGCCCTCGCGCACCAGCATCGACATCAGCAACGAGACCCTGCAGCGGCTCTCGGCCCTGCCCAATATCGTCGGCGTCAAGGACGCGACCGGCGATCTGCCGCGGGCGAGCCTGCAGCGGCTGATGTGCGGCGAGGGCTGGGTGATGCTGTCAGGCGACGATCCGTCGGCGCTGGGCTACGTGGCGCACGGCGGCCATGGCTGCATCTCGGTGACCTCCAACGTGGCGCCGGAGGCCTGCGCGGCCTTCTTCGAGACCCTGATGGCCGGTGACTGGCCAGGCGCGCTGGCCTGGCAGGACAAGCTGATACGCCTGCACAAGGCGCTCTTCCTCGACGCCTCGCCGGCGCCGACCAAGTTCGCCCTGGCTCAGCTGGGGCACTGCCTGGAAGATGCGCGGCTGCCGGTCGCGCCCTGCGCGGATGCTGTGAAGCCCGCCATCCTGGCGGCGATGCGCGAGGCTGGCGCATGCCCAAGCTGATCGCCGAGAACCGCCGCGCGCGCTACGACTACTTCCTCGATGACACCCTGGAAGCCGGCCTGATCCTCACTGGCACCGAGGTGAAGGCGCTGCGCGAGGGCCGCGCCAACATCGCCGAGAGTTATGTCGGGGTGGAAGGCCGCGAGTTGGCGCTGATCAACGCGCACATCCCGGAATACGGGCCCGCCAACCGCTTCAACCATGCCCCCCGGCGGCTCAGGAAACTGCTGCTGCACCGCAAGGAGATCGACAAGCTGATCGGCGCGGTCCAGCGCGACGGCCGGACCCTCATCCCGACCAAGCTCTATTTCAACGACAAGGGCACGGTGAAGCTCGAAGTCAGTATGGCGCGCGGCAAGAAGGCCCACGACAAACGCGAAGCGGAATCGGCGCGCGACTGGAAACGCGAACAGGGACGGCTGATGCGCGACCGGGGCTGACGGCGCCGGAGCAATTGATGAAGCGCTGAAGCACCCAGCCGGAGCGCCCTGCGTCCGGCAGATCGACGTGCACCCAGGTTCTAGGCGGCATGTCGACGCGCTGGCCGGGCCGCACCGGAGCGCCATCGTGGACCTGGCCGGCGGACGCACCCCCCGGCGACACCTTCATCTCGATGAGGATGCGTTCCGGCGCGCTGATGCGGCAGGCGGGCCGGGCCGGAGCGGGCGCCGTTGCAACCTGGGTCGGCGTCGGCGCAGGCGTGGCCGCCGGCGCGATGGGCGCATTCGTCGCCGCGATCGCCGAGTTGGCCGGCGCCGCGTTCGATGCGGCGGCCACGTTTGTCGCCGGCGCGGTTTCGGCGACCGCATTGGTCGCCGCCGCATTGGAGATCGCGAGGTTGGCAGCGGCGTTGGTCGCTGATGGCGCCCCGGAGGGTTTCAGGAAGATCGCGCCGGCCAGCACCAGCACGCTGAGCGCCACCGCGCCGGCGGCGATCGGAACCCAGGGCAGGGCGCCCCGACGCGGCGGCGGCGCGGCGACCGCAACCGCTGGCGCGGCGGCGGCGGCAACGATCGGCGTCACCGGTGTCAGCGGCTGGCCCAGCAGGGCGGCGACCTGGGTCGCCAGCGTCTTCAGGTGCTTTTCGAGCGGCGGCGTGTAGGCGTCGAGCCAGTGCGGCGTCGAGAGGAAGTATTCGAGGCCGCGCTCCGGCGCGATGTCCTCGATGCGGAAGGGGATCAGCGGGATGTTGCGGTGCACGGCCCGCTCGATCTCCCGCTCCACCTGCTGCGAGGCGTTGGCGGTGGCCGAGAAGATCAGCACCATCACCTTGGCTTCGGTGATCGCGTGCACGATGCCTTCGGCGTAGCTGGTGCCGGCCTGGATGTCGCGCGGCGCGATCCAGCAGCGGATGCCCTGCGACTCCAACGTCGCGCAAGCGGCGTCGGCGACCGTCTTGTCCGTGGACGAATGGCAGATGAAGACATCGTGGGCCATATCGGCAGTGAAGCTAGTCGCGCCGCTCGCAACTGGCAACGCCAAGACGAGTCCTAACCCGCGCCTACCCCATAGGCCGCGAACTGCTCGGGCGAACGCGGGGCGATCACCAGCCCCGCGACACCAGGCGCGTCCAGGACAAACCGCAGGGCGGCGCCGGGCGCGGTCCAGCCGTGAGCGGCGGCCTCGGCGCTGAGTTCGGCGATGGCGGAGAAGGTCTCGGGCGTCAGCAGATGGCCGTACATCGCCGGGGCAGCGTCCAGGCGCGTGCCAGGGGCCGGCGCCTCGCCTTGCCGGTACTTGCCGCTGAGCAGGCCGCCGGCCAGGGGGCTGAAGGCCTCGTACTTCAGTCCGTGCTGCGCGGCGTAGGGGATCACCTCGGCGAGGTCGCCCTCCTCGAGACGGTTGAAGCCGTTCTGCACGTGGGTGAAAGCGGCGCCGAGGCGGCCCGTGGCCAGGCGGCGCACGGCGACGAGGTCGGCCAGCGTGGCGTTGGAGACGCCGAAGGCCGCGATCTTGCCGGCGGCGAGGGCGCGGTCGAGCGCCTCCAGAGTCTCGTCCAGTGGCGTGGCCGGGTCGAATTCGTGCAGGTAGTAGAGGTCGATGCGCGCCTGACCCAGGCGGCGCAGAGACTCATCCAGGTGATGCGCGACCTGGCCCCGGCTCAGGGCCCGCTCGCCGGGTGGGGCGCCCAGCAGATTGCCGACCTTGGTGGCGATCTGGGCGTTGGCGCGCCACGTGGCGTCCTGCGCCCGCAGCCATTCGCCCAGCACCCTCTCGCTGTCGCCGCCGCCGTAGGTGTTGGCGGTGTCGAAGCGGGTCAGGCCGGCGTCCCGCGCCAGATCGAGCATGGCCAGCGCCCGCTCGCGGTCATCGCCCTTGTCGCGCAGCGCCGGCGACGAGCCGATGCCGCCGAAGTTGCCGCAGCCAAAGACCACGCGGCGCCGTTCGTCGGCGCCGATCACGGGACCTCGCCGGCCAGGATCGGCCCCAGCTTGGAGACGTCGATATTGCCGCCGGAGACGATGCAGACGATGTCGCCGGTCCCGGCGCGGCCGGCCAGCGCCGCCGCCAGCGCCGCAGCGCCAGCGCCTTCGACGATGATCCGATGCTTCATGGCCAGCAGCCGGATCGCCGCGGCGATCTCGGCCAGCGAGGCGCTGACCGCGCCGTCAACGGCCTGGCGGACCAGCGGCCACATCTCAGCCAGCACGGTCGAGGAGCCGATGCCATCGACGAAGCTCGGCCGGTGTTCGACCTGGGTCGGCGCGCCGGCCGCCAGGGCGGCAGCCGCGGGGAGGGCGGTCTCGACCTCGGCCGCCAGCACGCGCACGCCCGGCCGCTCGCGCCGCAGCACCGAGCCGATGCCACTGACCAGCCCGCCGCCGCCGAAGGGCGCCACGACCGCGTCGAAGCTGGCCAGGTCCTCGACGATCTCCGCCCCGATGGTGGCGTTGCCAGCCACCACCTCGTTCTCGGCGACCGGGTGCAGGAAGACGCCTTTGGCGCCGTCGAACTGGCGCGTCGTCAGCACCTGCCACCAGTCGTCGAACGGCACGCGGATCACCGTCGCGCCGAGCGAACGCAGCGCCTCGGTCTTGGTCATGGCCGAGGTGTCGGGCGCGACGATGGTCACCGGCGCGCCGAGGCTGCGGGCCGCCAGCGCCAGGCCCAGGCCGAAGTTGCCGGCGCTGGCCCCCAGTACGCCGCCGCGCAAGCTGGCCGGGTCCTTCGAGCGGATGGCGTTGACCGCCGCGCGGATCTTGAACGAACCCAGCGGCTGCAGGTTTTCCAGCTTCAGCCAGATGGTGACGCCGGGTGGCGTCTCGGCGTCCAGCCGCCAGAGCGGGGTGCGGCGGGCGACGCCGGCGATGTTGGCGCGGGCGGCCGCGACGTCGTCGCCGGTCGGAAGGCGCAGGCTCACAGCTCGAACGTCTGGCCGACACCCTGGGCCCGCGCCGCCGCGAGCGCATAGTGCGCGGCCGCCAGGTCCTCGGCGGCGATGCCGAGCGACTTGAACACGGTGACATCCTCCGCGCCCAGCCGCCCGCCCACTTGGCCGGCAGCGACCTCGCCGATCTCGCCCAGGATGTGCGCCTCGGTGATGGCGCCGGCCTCGACCGCCCGCAGGTATTCGCCAGCCTCCAGCGCTGCGGACTGGCGGAAATCCACGAAGAAGCGCGAGCGGGCCACCATTTCGGTATCCACCTCGGCGGCGTTGGGCCGGCTGGCGCCGACGAGGTTCAGGTGCGCGCCAGGCGCGATCCATGCGCCCTCCAGGATCGGCGTCGGCGAGGCGGTGACGGTGCAGACCAGGTCGGCGCCAAGCACAGCATCGCGGGGCGAGGCGCTGACCTCGATGGCGAGGCCGTGGCGCTGGCTCGCGGCGTCGGCGAAGGCGACCGCATGATCCGGCGTGCGCGACCAGACCCGCACCCGGCGCACCGGGCGCACCGCCAGCATGGCGGCCAGATGGCTGTGCGCCTGCTCGCCGGCGCCCAGGATGGCGAGGTCGCCGGCCTCCGGCGCCGCCAGCAGCCGCGTCGCCAGCCCGCTGACCGCGGCGGTGCGGATGGCGGTAAGCTCCGCCGCGTCGAGGATGGCCACGGGCTGGCCGTGCTCGGCCTCGAACAGCATCACCAGCCCCAGGTGCGACGAGAGGCCGGCGGCGGGGTTGTTGGGAAAGAGGCTGATCAGCTTCAGGCCGAAGCATTCCGGCTCGGCCAAATAGCCCGGCATCAGCCCCATCAGGTTGCCGGGCGAGACCGGCAGCACCTGGCGCGGCGGGATGCGGGCGCCGCCCGCCGAGACCGCGATCATGGTCTGCTGCATCAGGTCGATGCACGCCGGCATCGGCAACAGGGCAGCGACGTCCGCACCGCTCAGGACCCGTACTTCCAAGGCTCGCACTCCCGTTACCCGGCGCTGCACTAGCCGAGCCGGGCGTGGCGGCGCCAGGGAGAACGCGACGCGCAGCGAGCCGAACCTCGACTCGCCACACGTTCTAGGCGCGCTCGATCACCGTGGCGCCGGCCAGAAAAGGGTAGGCGGCGGGGTCGAAGCTTGCACCCGTCGGCGGCGAGCCGAATGGCGCCCTTGTGGGCGGTGGGCGCGGGATGCCGGCGGCCAGGTCGTCGAGGCTGACTTCCGCCCCCGAGGCGATCGAGGCGTTGGCGGCGATGCCGACCAGGGCCGACCAGGCGCCGCTGCGCTCGTCGGCGGCGCGGCCGAAGGAGTCGTCTCCGCCCGGCCCGAAGAGGTCGGCCAGCATCACGGTGTCGCCGCCGCCGTGCGAGCCTTCGCCCTCGGGGATGGCGAGGCGATAGGGCGGCGAGAACTGCGGCTGCAACGTCACGGTCGAGAGTTCGGGCAGGGCCGGGCGCACCAGCCGGCCATCGCCCTGGACATAGGCGCGTTCGACCGTCTCCAGCGTCAGCACCCCGCGCTCGCCGTGGAACACCACGCGGTAGCCCTCGGCCGCGTCGTAGGCGTTGAGCAGGTAGTTGACCACGATGCCGCCCTCGTAGGCGATCAGGGCCTGCATGGTGTCTTCGATGTCGATATCGGGGCTGAAGACGCAGCGGTCGCGGAAGTAGCTGTCGTGGTGCTCGTTCTCGGCGTAGATCGCGGTCAGGGCGCGGCTGCGGCTCATATCGAGACGCAGCTTGCACGCCTCGGCGACGGCGCAGGCCGAGCAGCGCTCGCCCCGCCCCGCCAGGCCCATCGCGTCGGCGGTCTCGGGCCGGTAGAAGGCGCGTCGGCCGCTGGCCCGCACCGTCCGCGCGGTCGATCCCAGCCACCAGTTGATCAGGTCGAAGTGGTGGGTGGCCTTGTGCACCAGCAGGCCGCCGGAATTGGCCTTGTTGCGGTGCCAGCGGCGGAAATAGTCCGCGCCGTGGTGGGTATCGAGCCGCCACTCGAAATCGACGGCCGTCACCGGGCCGATGACGCCGGACATCAGCACCTGCTTCACCAGGGTGCGCGGCGGCGAATAGCGGTAGTTGAACATCACCCGCACCGACCGCCCGCTGACGTGGCGCGCCGCGAAGATGCGCCGGCAGGGGTCGGCGCCGATGGTCAGCGGCTTCTCGGTGACCACGTCCACGCCCGCCTCGAGCGCGGCCACGATATAGTCGGCGTGGGTGAAGTCGGGCGTGGTGACGATGACCCGCTCGGCCCCGGTTTCGCGCAGCATGCGCTGGAAGTCGGCCGGGGCGTACGCCGGGACCTCCGGGCCGCGCTCGGCGGCCAAGCCGGCGGCGCGGCGCAGCCGGCCGGGATTGAGGTCGCAGACCCCGACCAGTTCGCCGTCGCCGGCGTGCGCGCCGAGCAGCGCTTCCAGGTAGAGGTACGAGCGCACGCCCGTCCCCACGATCGCGTAGCGGGGCCGGGAGTTGCGCTGCGGGGGCTCCATCGCTCAGGCGTCCACGGCGGCCCGGGCGGCGTCGAACACATCGCGGAACATCTGCGGCGTCAGCCGCCCGGTGTTCGTGTTGAGGCGAGAGCAATGATAGCTGTTGATCAGCGCGTAGCCCGCCGCCTGCATCCGCACGCCGTGGCCGCCGACGCCGGCCGAAGCCTTCAGCTCCAGCGCCCTGAGCACATTGCGCCGCGCCACGTCGCCCAGGGTGACGATCACCTTCAGCCGGGGCAGGGCCGCAATGCGGGCAGTGAGGAACGGACGGCACGTCGCCTCCTCGGCCGTCTCGGGC
Source organism: Caulobacteraceae bacterium (assembly GCA_036267835.1). Lineage (GTDB taxonomy): Bacteria > Pseudomonadota > Alphaproteobacteria > Caulobacterales > Caulobacteraceae > Acaudatibacter. The sequence goes on from DATAVF010000179.1 coordinate 16,931, forward strand.
TTGTTGCCCGGCGGCGCGCAGCGGACGGCGTTGCTGATCATGCAGTCCACCAGCGTCAACCCGTCGTCCGGCCGCGCATCATAGCGACCGGTGGCGAAGCCGGTGGCGATCAGCGTCTCGTAGAGCAGCACCCCGGCGAAATCGCCGGTGAAGGGTCGACCCGTGCGGTTGGCGCCAGTGCGGCCGGGCGCCAGGCCGACGACCAGCAGCCGCGCGTCAGCATCGCCGAACGAGGGCGCAGGACCGTTCCACCAGTCGGCGTGGGCGGCGCGGTTGGTCTCGCGATAGGCGACGAGCCTGGGGCAGAGCGGGCAGTCGCGGCCG